>URDT01000013.1 GCA_900546745.1 uncultured Mycoplasmatota bacterium
GATTACTGCTAGTACTACAATCACTCCTAATAGTTCTATTAGTGTAAATCCTTTTCTTTTCATTGTGTTCATTCCTTTCTTACATACTAAAAAAGAGAGGTTTTTACCCCCTCTCGTTTGCTCTCAGCAAACTATATTATTATTTTCGTTCATCCACATTGTAACATTTTATTTATATCTTTTCAATATTATTTTTCCACTTTTTTTGAAATGGATATACCATCGCCTAATTCAAAAAAGGTGGTTTCAAATTCTTTATTTTCCTTTAAAAATACAATATAATCATTTAATTTTCGAACCAATCCTCTAACATTTCTACTTTCAATAGGTTCTTTACTATGAACTAATCCATGGAAATTCAAATTATCAGAAACAATGACACCATTCTCTTTTAAATTCCTTTTGAATTTTTCAAAAAACTTTATATATTGAGCTTTCGCAGCATCTATAAAAATTAAATCATATTTATCTTTCAATTCTACATTTAATGCATCTTCAAATATTACTTCAATTTGATTTTCTAAATTTAAACTTGAAATATTTTTAAGCGCCAAATCATACATTTCTGGACTTCTTTCAATTGTTGTTATTTTTATATTAGAATCTACTAACGCCATTTTACAAGAAGAATATCCAATTGCTGTACCAATTTCTAATATCGTTTTAATATGATTCTTTTTTATATAATCTGTTAAAAATTCAATACCATCTTTCATCATAATAGGAACATGATTTTCTTTGGCATAAATTTCCATTTCTTCTAATATTCGTACCATAAACCCTCACTCTTTAATTTAGAAATAGTTTTTGAATGACCAGATGCTGTCTTATTAAAATAAGTTTTTCCATTTTTATCTGCCACAAAGTAATAATAAGAATGTTGTTCTGGTTCAATCGCTGCTACAATCGATTCAAGCCCTGGCATACAAATAGGGCTTACTGGTAATTTGCCAGCCATTTTACTACTTCTTGTATTATAATCATTATATTCTTCTAATTCATTTTGATATAAATCACGTTCACTTAAAGCTAATTTCAATCCGTAATAGGTAGTAACATCACTACCTAATGACCAACCACTTTCTAAACGATTATAAAAGACTCCAGCCACGCCTGCTCTATCATCACTATTGGAAGCTTCTAATTCTACAATAGAAGCCATTGTCATAATTTCATGAATAGAATATTTACTCTTTTGAATTAAATTACGATATGGTTCTAGTTTTTTTGACATATTATCCAGCATTGCTTCTAAAATATCTTCTATTGTTCCATCTTTATGAAATTGATAAGTATCTGGAAATAAATATCCTTCTAAGGAATAATAAATTGATTTATTTTTAATATCATCGGTCAAAAACCAATATTTTTGAATTAATTTATCTAAATATGCAGTATCTGATATTTTATCTAAAATGTCATCTTTGGTAATATTTGTATTTGAAGTGATTAATGAAATGAGTGTTTCAAAATTAATTCCTTCTTTAAACGTAATCATTGAAGAATCTTGAACTGTTTTTCCTTCTAATTCTTTAATAATTTCTGTAACATTCATATTTTTTCGTAATTTGTGTTTTCCAGCTTTTAAAGAATCTTGTTTATGTAGTTTTAAATACAATTTATAACAAAGCTCAGATTTTATTAATTTGTGTTTTTTTAATTGTTTTGCTAAAGAATTATAACTGCTTCCTTCTGTCACTTCAAACACAATTTCAGTATTATCATTATTAACTTTACCAATTCCTAATAAATAACAACCATATAGTAACAAAATTAATGAAATTAAAATTAAGATAATTTTGACTTTCTTTTTAAGTTTTCTTTTTTTTCTTTTCATCTCAAAAAGAACTACTCTGCAGTAGTATCATCCTTTTGTAATTCATCTAATATTGTTTGAATTTTATCCCATTCAGCATCTGTTTCAATTGGCTTTAAAGTAGTATTTTCATCAATTGTTCCATCTTCTTTTGGTTCATAAATAGAAGCATAAACTTTAATGTTTCCTTCTTCATCTATTTCGTTATCTGTGTAAACAATATAATTTTTGTTAGTTTCATTTGATTCAAATGTGAATAATACTTCATATTCTACTTCTTTTCCGTTTTCGTCAAATAATTTAAATGTAATTTTTTCTTCTTTCATGATATTCATCCTTTCATTTTATCTAAATAGGTTTGCAATATAATATTAGCCGCTAAACTATCTATTTTCTTTTTTCTTTTTTTTCTTGACATATCTGATTGAATCATATAATTAGTGGCTTCTACAGTTGATAATCTTTCATCTTGAAGTACTACTTCCATTTTTAAGTAATCCATCAATTTTTTCTGGAATTCCATTGTTTCTTCCGCACGAAATCCTAAAGAATTGTTCATATTTTTAGGAAGACCTAATACAATTTTTTGAACGTTAAATTCTTCTATTATTTCTTTTATTTTAGGAAGTAAAGAATCATAATCAGAATCTTCAAAACGAATTGTACCATAGGCAGAGGCAATCGTTAGGGTTGTATCGCTTAAGGAAACACCTAATGTTCTAGTTCCTAAATCAAGTCCTAAATATCTCATTTTAAACTATTCCTCAAAAGTGTTTCAATTGTTTTACTACGATTTAAAGATAGCATCAAATTTCTAGCATCTTTATAACTAGTGATATAGCCTGGATCACCACTAATCAAATATCCTACAATTTGATTATTAGCATTATAGCCACGCTCTTCTAATGTTTTTTTTACTTCACTTAATGTTTTCAAAATGATTTCATCATTTAATTTGGAAACATCATAGCATCTTGTTTGATCCATATGATCACCTACTTTATGAATACATTTTTATTGTAACATGTTTCTTTATTTTTAGCAACAAAAAAAGCAAGAATTATTTCTTGCTTAAAATATATTGTTTTTCAAAATCTTCTTTCAATTCTTCTTCAATAAATAGTTCTTTTTCAAATTGGTCTCTTTCTTCTAATGTTGAAAATGACACTCTATTATCGTCTATGATAAGATCATAATATGAGCTAACACAGTCTGACTTTCTGATTGTATCTAAGATTGATTTTAAATTTTCTGAGTCAGATGAGATCAAATATCCAGTTGAAATTTTATTAGTACGGGTAAGATCAAATCTAAGGGCAATATTTTCTTTATGGTCAATATAATACCATTCCCCATTGAATTCTACTGCTGCTAAACCTTCATGAAAATCATGAGCATTTTTATACTTACGTTTGATGACTTCTTTTCCCGTTTTATCTATAAAGAACTCCTTGCAATTTAATCGTACCATTGCGAAACCTTCATGAAAATCAGAAACATAATCATATTTACACTCAATAACTTCTTTTCCGTTTTTATCAATAAAACCCCATTTTCTATTTAATTTTACTGCTGCTAAACCTTCATGGAAATCAAAAACATTCTCATACTTAAGTTTGATTACTTCTTTCCCTGTTTTATCGATAAAGAACCATTTATCATTTAGACATATAGCTACTAATCCTTCATGAAAATCAGAAGCATAATCACATTTACGCTCAATAACTTTTTTTCCTGTTGCATCTATAAAAAACCTTTTATCGTTTAAGTGAACACATGCTAAACCTTCATGAAAATCAGAAACATAGTCATATTTACACTCAATAACTTCTTTTCCTATTTTATCGATAAAACCCCATTTTCCATTTAATAGAACACATGCTAAACCTTCACAAAATTCACCAATATATGTATATTCCTGTTTAATTTTTATTTGAATTCCTTCCTCTTTTACTATTTTCATATTTTCTTTTTCCCCCTCTAAAGTTATAAGTTATAATACACCAAAGATATATAAAAGTCTATATTTTTTTATTCAAAAAAACTAAGATTTTTTATCTTAGTTTGTTATCATTAATTTTTTTCTTTAATTACTGCTTGAGCCGCAGCTAAACGAGCAAGTGGCACTCTAAATGGAGAACAAGATACATAATTTAATCCTATTTTATGACAGAATTCAATACTACTTGTATCTCCTCCGTGTTCTCCACAAATTCCCATTTCTATATCAGGTCGAGTTCTTCTTCCACGAATAATAGCAACTCTAACTAATTCACCAACACCTGTTTGATCAATCTTCGCAAATGGATCAAATTCTAATATTTTTTTATCATAATAATCATTTAAAAATTTAGAAGCATCATCTCTAGAAAAACCATAAGTTAATTGTGTTAAATCATTTGTTCCAAAACTAAAGAATTCAGCTGTTTCAGCAATTTCATCAGCCATTAATGTTGCTCTTGGAGTTTCAATCATCGTACCAACTTTATATTGAACAGTAAATTGATTTTCTTCCATTACTTGTTTTGCTTCTGAATCAACAAGTTCTTTTACATAATTAAATTCAGTTTTATCATCGGTCAAAGGAATCATAATCTCTGGAACTACAGTAAGTCCTTTTTTGCTTACATTGATAGCTGCTTCTATAACAGCTCTTGTTTGCATTTTAGCAATTTCTGGATAAGTAATCGCTAAACGGCACCCTCTATGTCCCATCATTGGATTAAATTCTTTCAAAGATTCTATTCTTTGTTTTAAATGCTCAAAAGAAATTTCTAATGAGGAAGCCAATTCTTCTATTTCTTCATCTGTATGTGGTAAGAATTCATGTAAAGGTGGATCCAAATAACGAATAATGACTGGATATTCACCCATTGCTTCGAATAAAGCTTCAAAGTCTTCTCTTTGATAAGGTAAGATTTCTTTTAAAGCTACCTCTCTTTTTTCAGAAGTATCAGCTACAATCATTTTTCTAAATGAGAAAATTCTTTCTTTTTTAAAGAACATATGCTCTGTACGACAAAGTCCAATTCCTTCTGCACCAAATTTTCTAGCTTGAACAGCATCTTCTTTTGTATCAGCATTCGCTCTAACTTCTAGTTTTCTTGTATTATCTGCCCAATTCATAAACGTTTCAAAATCACCACTAATAGAAGGCTCTACTGTTTTAATTTCTCTACCATAAACATTTCCAGTAGATCCATCAATTGATAAGTAATCTCCTTCTTTAAAAACAAGTCCTGATTTTGTTTTGATTGTTTTATTTTCCTCATCAATTTCTAATTCGCCACAACCAGATACACAGCATCTTCCCATACCACGCGCAACGACTGCAGCATGACTTGTCATACCACCACGAACTGTCAAAATTCCGTTTGCATCATTCATTCCTTGAATATCTTCTGGTGAAGTTTCTAAACGTACAAGTAATGTCTCTTCTCCACGTTTTCTAGCATTGCTGACATCTGTTGCGTTAAAATAAATTCTTCCAGTCCCAGCTCCAGGAGATGCTGCAAGACCAGTTGTAATAATTTCTGCTTTTTTCAAATCTTCTGGATCAAAGTTTTTATGAAGTAATTGATCTAGTTGTTTTGGCTCTACTTTCATTAAGGCCTCTTCTTTTGAAATTAGTCCTTCTTTTACCATATCCACAGCAATTTTTAAAGCTGCTTGTGCAGTTCTCTTTCCATTTCTAGTTTGTAGCATATAAAGTTTTCCGCTTTCTATTGTAAACTCCATATCTTGCATATCACGGTAATGTTGTTCTAGTTTTTTAGCAATTTCACTAAACTGTTCATAAATTTCTGGCATTACATTTTTCAATGTTTCAATTGATTGTGGGGTACGAATACCTGCAACTACATCTTCTCCTTGAGCATTGATTAAATATTCTCCATATAATTTATTTTCTCCTGTAGCAGGATTTCTAGTAAAAGCAACTCCTGTTCCAGAATTTTCTCCTCGATTTCCATAAACCATTTCTTGAACATTAACAGCTGTTCCCCAACTACTTGGGATATCGTTCATCTTACGATAAATATTTGCTCTTTCATTATTCCAAGAACGGAATACTGCTGTAATAGCTTCAATTAATTGAGTTTTTGCATCTTGAGGAAAATCTTCTCCAGCAATATTTTTATAAACTTCTTTAAATCTAGTTGTTACTTCCACCATATCTTCTGCTGTTAAATCAGTATCATAAGAAGCATTTTTTTCTTTTTTGATTTGATCTAATAATCTTTCAAATTTACTTTTATCATAGCCTTTTACAACATCAGCAAACATTTGAATAAATCTACGATAAGAATCGTAAGCAAAACGCTTATTATTGGTAATAGTCGCTAAATGTTCAACAACTTCGTCATTTAATCCTAAATTTAAAACAGTATCCATCATACCAGGCATAGAGGCTCTAGCACCACTTCTTACACTAACTAATAAAGGGTTTTCTAGGGATCCCATTTTCTTACCAATTCTGTTTTCTAAATTTTCTAATTCTTTTAATATTTGTGTTTTAACTTCTTCACTAATTGTTTCAGCATTTTGATAGTATTCATTACAAGCTTCTGTTGTTACAGTAAAGCCATCTGGAACAGGTAGTCCAATATGAACCATTTCTGCTAAATTAGCACCTTTTCCTCCTAATAAATCACGCATATCCTTATTTCCTTCTTGGAATGCATAAACATATTTTGTCATGTTACCCTCCTTATTCTAGTAATATTATAGCAGATATTTTTCATATATAATCGAAAAAGAAATAAATTTCACAAAAAAACAGTTACTTTGAACTGTTATTTTTTAATTAATCGCTTTATATAGGTATTTTTTGCTATAGGAATTGCTAATAAATCATAGTTTTCTGCGATTCTAAAAACATCTTCTCCTAAAAATTCATTCTGTTTATTATCTTGAAAAAGTTTCCATACTTTATTTTGAACATCATAATCATCTAATCCAATCATTTCAAAAATATCATCCAAAGTTACAATTTCTCTTGTAATAGGATTTAATGTCCCAGCCTTATTAATATCAATATTAAAAGCCGATAGAAAGTATAATGTAATTAAACTTTTTTTATCAAGTTCTGGAGTAAATAAGTTATTTCTCTGATATTTGAAGCAATTATATTGTTCTTGATTTCCTAATGAACTAGATAAAACAGGCGTAATAAGGTCACCAATTTGTAATCCATCATAATCAATTAAACTAAAGTTGCCTTTTTTATCAATAAAAATATTATCACAGGTACAAAAGTCTGGAAAAACAATTTTTTCCTTATTTCCTCTTTTTATAATATCTTCTAATTTTTCGTATTCTTTAGCATATCTATTTAAATTATGAAACTCATTTTCTGATAAAGTATCATCATAAGAGTTATAGTCTATTCCTGTTGCTTCTTTACAAGTATAGCCTATAAATTGATTATCATCATAGACTGATATTTTAGGAACTATAATTTCAGGAACAGTTTTAAATGGTTTAGCCGAAATAATCTTTTCTTCTAATTTTAAATTAGATTTCTTATAAAGATCTAAAATAAATGGATGAAATATTTTTAATATATCTCCATTTTTCAATTTATAAATATAAGCTTTATTACTTCGACAAATTAAATCCGTTGCTTCTAAATTTTTGTAATCTATTTTTTCCATACTATCACCTACAGACTCAATTTTTTGACGAAATTTTTTTCTACTTCATCTACTTTGTTAGTTTCGTTTAAGATTTGCTCTAATTCTTTTAATAATTTTATTTTAACTTCTTTTTTTGTTTGTGGAGTAATTTTTTTATTTAAAAAACAATATTTCTTTAAATCCCAAATCATTTGAATAGAATTCAACTTTTTAATTCTATATTCATCTAAAAGACCTGCTTTATATAAGGCTCTTTGACGATTTATCCAGTTTCCTAAATCTTTATCATCGATTTTGAATTGTCTTGGTACATATAAATGATGATTTTTTTGGTAATATTCTTTCGCACATTGAAACATAATTTGCCATTTTCTATCATAACTATCCCATGGAATATCGATTTTTTCCAATAAATTCAATTCCTTTGGTGAAAGGGGTTTTCCTACACCATTTTTTCTTTGCTTTTGATAATCTAACCATCTACCAATTTGATAACCACCTACTATATATTCTCGAGGAATTTTTGAATTTCCGTGTTCATTATAATATTCAACCACATATTTATATTTGACTTTCCAGTTCATTTGTTCTTTTGAAAAATTTACTTCTTCCACACTATCATCCCCTAACGAGGATATATTTTACTTATTTTTTTGATTTTGTCAAATTAAAAAAGATTAACTATTATAATAAGCTAATCACTTTATTTTTTATAGAATCATAATCAAAATTCATTTCTTTTAATACTTCTTCTTTAGTTCCACTAAAACCAAATCGGTTTAAACAAATTAAATATTTCTCATTATATACAAATTTTTCCCATCCAAATGGAGAACCAGCTTCTATCACTATTTTTTTATAGCCTGTAGGTAATATTTCTTCCTGATATTCCTTTGGTTGATTTAAAAAATCTTCCATACATGGCATACTAACAACACGAATTCCAATTTGATTGCTTTTATATAAATCGTAGGCAATATGAATAGCTGTATGAACTTCTGTTCCAGTAGCTATCAATATTGCTTGTAATTGATTTCGTTCAGTAAAAATAGTGTAAGCTCCCTTTTCAACGAATTCTTTTCTACTAATATTTAAACATGGAACATCTATTCTAGATAATATTAAACAATTAGGATGATTTTCATTTTTTAAAATTGTATTCCAACAACCTATTAGTTCATTAGCATCACATGGCCTATAAACATTTACATTAGGTATTGCTCTTAAAGACGCTAATTGTTCGATTGGTTGATGAGTTGGGCCATCTTGGCCTATATTAATAGAATCATGAGAAAAAATATACGTAACTGGCAAATTCATAAGAGCTGACATACGAATAGAAGGTTTCATATAATCAGAAAAACTTAAAAAAGTTGAGCCAAATACATGATAGTGATAAGTACTAATACCATTTAGAATAGCGCCCATGGCTTGCTCTCTTACTCCAAATAAAATATTTTTCCCAGTATAGTCCTCCGCAGTAATGTCTTTTTGTCCTTCTAAATAAGTACCTGTAGCAGAAGCTAAATCAGCAGATCCACCAATAAAATAATTACAAATTGATGATATCTCTGCCATAATTTTTTGATTTGTAATTCTAGTTGCCTCTTTTAAATCGGGTTCTAAATGAAAATCATGATGTAATAAATCAAAATTTGTATCTTTCCCTAATAAAAAGTCATAATTATCTTTATCTGGATTAGAAGAAAATTTATGATAGTGCTCTGACCAACGACTATAGGCAATATCAGTATGTTTGGCAATTTCTTTTTGAAAATATTCTCTAGCTTCATTATTTACATAAAAATCTGTATTTGGAATATTTAATTTCATTTTTAATTTTTCTCTTTCAATATTAGAAAGAGGACCACCATGAATTTGACTTGTTCCCTCTAATTCTGTTCCTATTCCTATTATGGTATTAAATTCAATCAAAGTTGGTTTAGAAGATGTCTTTGCTTTACTGATTGCATGATCAATACTTTTTATATCATTTCCATTTTTTACATAGATTGTATTCCATCCCATTGACTTAAATTTTTCTAAAGTATTTTCTTTCAAGGTATAAGTTGTTTTAGTATCTAATGTAACATGATTAGAATCATACAATACAATTAAGTTATTTAAATTTAGATTTCCAGCAATACTAGCTGCTTCGGAAGTAATTCCTTCCATTATATCGCCGTCTCCACATAAAACATATATTTTATGATCAATTAAAGACTCTTCAGCTTCAAAAAAATTTTTTCTAGGAAATTTGAGTTCCTGATTTAATTTCTTACTAGTTAAAGCCATTCCAACTGCTGTAGCAAATCCTTGACCTAGAGGTCCTGTTGACATATCTACTCCAGGTGTTACTCCTAGTTCTGGATGACCTGGCGTTTTAGAATGAATTTTTCTAAATTGCTTTATATCTTCTAAAGTCAAATAACCAGCCATGAATAATGTAGCATAAAGGAGTGCTGAACCATGTCCTGCAGACATTATGAAACGATCACGATTGATCCAATTTGGATCACTAACATTCACATTGAGATGTTTTGCATACAAAGTATATAAAATAGGAGCTGCTCCAAGAACAATTCCTGGGTGTCCACTACCAGCTATACTAATCATATCAATTCCTAATGTTTTAATATTATTAATTACTTGATTATCCATATTCTCACCTATTATGTATTATACCATTTCAAATCATAGAACACTACTTTTACTATGAATATTTTTTAAGTTTTTTCTCATAATAGTTTTAGGAGGAATCATATGAATGAGAATAATGAATTATTAGAGTATATTTATCAAACTGCTGAAATGGGTGTTTTTAGTACTACGAAATTAATAGAAGATATCAATGGAAAAGAAAATAAAATTAAAAAAGTAATAGAAGGTATTCTAAAAGGCTATGAAAATTTCTTAAAGGATTCCAAAAAAATGCTTGAAAAAAAGAAAACTGAAATAAAGGAAAATAGCACTTTTTCTAAAATGGGAGCGTCTATGGGAATTAAAAAAGAAGTAAAAGAAGATAATAGTGATGCTGCCATAGCACATATGATGATTGAAGGTTTGACGATGGGAACAGTTGATATTTCTTCTAAGATTAAAAATTATGAAAGAGATGCTGATAAAGATATATTAGCTTTAGCTAAAAAATTTCTAAAATTTCAAGAAGAATCGATTGAATTTCTAAAAAAATATTTATAAAAATACTAGGTTTTTTCTAGTATTTTTTTGTTACGTTATTTTTATTAATTGTAATTACAGGGCGAATTCCGTAAGTAGTGTCATTATATTCTGTTGTATCAGATGACACAATACTATTACTTCCATCCATTGCATATACGCTATTAATCCAATAGTTAGAATTCTTTAACCAACTTGGAGCAGATGTACAATCATAGTTTGGATTAGAATTTCCATTATTTACTACACTGCATCCTAAATTTTCTAGTTCTTCTAAATCAATCAAGCTATCGTACTCTAAATCATTTTGATCAATTCCACTAATATTTAAAGATTTTATATAATTTGTAATTATATTCTTAATTGTAGCATTATGATAAATTTTTTGACAATTACTTGTATTTCCTAGCTTACAAGTTTCTGTTTTATCATATGGATATGTTTTATTATCTATATTGCTTGATAACATTACTCTTACTTCAGAAGTTTTACTGTCGCTGTCTTTTATTACATACCATTTTTGGTTTGTTATTGTTACAATGTCGCCTGCTTTATATGATTTATAACTTTTATTTGTTTCTTTAGTAGTACTTATTTTTCCATCTAAAGCACTTTTTTGTACACTAATATCATTGAAGGTAAAACTAAATCCCTTTACTTTCTGATTAGAAATTATAACTGTACCATCGTCAGGTTGGTCACCCTCCATAACTATATTTAAATTACTATTTAAATATTGTACAGAATAATTTCCATCTTCTAAAGAAACACCTCCATTAATTTCATTTGCTACCATTTGTTGCTCTAAAGCATCTGCATAATTTTGGGCACTAATTTCAGCAGCATTCAATTTAGATTTCTCTATAATCTCTAAAATTGTTGGAGTTGAGATTAAAACAATTATCGCCAATATGACAATTACTGCCAACAACTCAATTAATGTAAAACCGTTCTTTTTCATCACACTTCTCCTATCTTACTTATAAGAATAGTATACCTTCCTACAATCGCTTTTGTCAACAAAAAAGGCACTAATATTAGTGCCTTCAAATGATTCATTTTAATAATTAACAAGATAAAGTATTAAAAACAGATATTATATTAATCAATCTCATTATTCCCATGAATCAATATTATTATATACTATATTACAGAAAATATGCAATTATTTTAAATAATCTTTTAAAAATTGCCCTGTATAGCTATTTTCTATTTTAGAAACCTCTTCTGGAGTACCAGTTGCTACAATAGCTCCTCCCATATCTCCACCTTCTGGTCCTAAATCAATAATATAATCTGCTACTTTAATGACATCTAAATTATGTTCTATGACTAAAACAGTATCTCCATTTTCTACAATACGATTTAAAATTATTAATAATTTTTTAATATCATCTGTATGTAATCCAGTCGTTGGTTCATCTAAAATAAATAAACTTTTTCCAGTAGGTTTCTTTTGAAGCTCTTTTGCTAATTTTACACGAGCAGCCTCTCCTCCAGATAAAGTTGGAGCAGATTGTCCTAGTTTAATATAAGAAAGTCCTACATCCGATAACATTTGTAATTTATTTTTAATTTTAGGAAAATTTTCAAAAAATTCTAAAGCTTCTTCTACTCGCATTTCTAATACATCGTAGATGTTTTTATCTTTAAATTTAACTTCTAGAGTTTCGCTATTATATCTAGTTCCTCCACAAACTTCACAAGGAACATAAACATCTGGTAAGAAGTGCATTTCAATTCTTTTTACACCATCACCCCAACACGCTTCACATCTTCCACCTTTTACATTAAAAGAAAATCTTCCTTTATCATAACCACGCATTTTTGCTTCTTTCGTTTCAACAAATACATCTCGAATATCATCAAATACTCCTGTGTATGTAGCTGGGTTACTTCTTGGTGTTCTACCAATTGGAGTTTGTGAAATATCGATTACTTTATCAATATTTTCTAATCCTTTAATAGATTTAAATAAACCAGGTTTTTCTTTTGATTTGTATATATTTTGAGCAACCGATTTATAAATAATTTCATTTACTAAACTACTTTTTCCAGAGCCAGATACTCCTGTTACACAAGTAAATGTTCCTAAAGGAATTTTCACATTAATATTTTTTAAATTATGCTCTTTGGCACCTTTAATTTCTAAATATTTCTTGTTTCCTTTTCTTCTTTTTTCAGGTACTTCTATTTTTAATGTTCCATTTAAATATTTACCAGTTAAACTATTTGGATTTTTCATAACTTCTTCTGGAGTACCAGCAGCCATTACTTGTCCACCATGTTCTCCCGCACCTGGACCTATATCTACTAAATAATCTGCTGCAAGCATAGTATCCGAATCATGTTCTACGACAATTAAAGTATTTCCTAAATCACGCATTTCTTTCATAGAATTAATCAAGCGCATATTATCTCTTTGATGAAGACCTATACTAGGTTCATCTAATACATATAATACTCCACTTAAATGAGAACCAATTTGAGTGGCTAGACGAATTCTTTGAGCCTCTCCTCCCGATAAAGTAGAAGCATTACGAGAAAGAGTTAAATACTCTAATCCAACATTAATTAAAAAATGTAATCTCTCTTTAATTTCTTTAATAATTAATCTACTAATTTCTTCTTGTTCTTTTGTTAATTTTAGTTGATTTAAAAAATCATATAAATCTTTAATGCTAAGACATGTCATTTCGTAAATATTTTTCTTACCGATTAAAACAGATAAAACATCACTATTTAATCTAGCACCATGGCACATATAACAAGTATCTTCTACCATATAATTTTCGATCCAATCACGAATCCAACCACTTTTTGTTTCAATATATCTACGTTGTAAATTTGTTATAATTCCTTCAAAGGTATCCTTTGTAGTTCTTGTATTTCCATTTTTAGCCTTAAAATTATATTCTAATATTTCGTTTGTTCCATATAAAATAATATCTAATTTCTTTCTATCTAATTCTTTTACAGGAAGATCTAAATCAATATCAAAATAGTTTGCTACAGTATGAAGTTGGGTACTAATAATATTATTCGGATCATCCAAATTAATCACTTTGATTGCTCCTTCATGAATGGATAAAGTTCTGTCTGGAATTACTAAATCTTCATTAATGTGATAATTGACACCCAACCCTTTACATTCTGGACACGCACAGTAAGGAGCATTAAAAGAAAACATTCTAGGTTCTAATTCTGGCAAACTAAAATCACAATCAGGACAAGCATAAGTTTCACTCATCATAAAATTAGTGCCATCAATTACTTCTACATAAACTCTACCTTTTGATAAATTACAAGCAGTTTCAATAGATTCATACAATCTTGAACGAATCCCATCTTTTATAACTAAACGATCAACTAGTACTTGAATCGTATGCTTTTTTGCCTTAGAAAGTTCAATTTCTTCAGATAGGTCATATTCTATATCGTCAATATTTACTCTAGCATAACCTTCTTTTCTTAAACCTTCTAGATATTCTTTAAAAGTTCCTTTTTCACCATGAATCGTTGGACTATAAATTTTAATTTTCGTATTATTTTCTAACTTTAATACTTGATTTGTCATTTCTTCAATACTTTGACTTGTAATTGGTTTATGATGAACAGGACAGTAAGGAATCCCAATTCTAGCATATAAAAGTCTTAAGTAATCATAAATTTCTGTTACAGTTCCAACTGTACTACGTGGATTTTTATTGGTTGTTTTTTGATCAATACTAATGGATGGAGATAATCCTTCAATACTATCGACATCTGGTTTTTCAGATCCTCCCAAAAATTGTCTTGCATAAGCACTCAAACTTTCTACATATCTTCTTCTACCTTCTTCATAAATTGTATCAAATGCTAAACTGCTTTTTCCTGAGCCAGATACTCCAGTCATTACAATTAACTTATTTTTAGGAAGTTCAATTGATATATTTTTTAAATTATTTTCTCTCGCACCTTTGATTATAATTTTATCCATATTAACACCTCAATATTATTTATTATAACACTTTTGTCAACTTGTTATTCTTAATTCATTATACCGAACATTTGTTTTTATGTAAAGAAAAAAGTTACAATAATCTTGTAACACTTATAGTTTTATTTGATTTAAATCAATATCAACAATTACTTTGCTACTTCTATAATAATCACGAATAAAAATGAGTTCTTCTATTATTTGCTTTGTATTTTTAAATTTTATAATAATTTGTAATTGATAAATATTATTGATTTTAGGAATTGTACTAGAACTTGGGCCTAATATAATAACGTCTTTTAATTTTTTACTTTTTAAATGATTTACAATTTTTTCTGCTTCTTTCAAAGCTACATCATAATCTTTATCTTTTATTTTGATTAAACAAAGATTATAGTAAGGACTATATTTTAATATTTTTCGGATATTTAATTCTTCTTGATAAAACCCTAGATAATCATTTTGACTGGCTCTTACAATACTATAATGATCAATATTAAAACCTTGGATAATTACTTCACCAGGAAGATCAGACCTTCCAGCTCTCCCCGCGACTTGATTTAATAATTGAAAAGTCCTTTCTGCACTTCTGAAATCTGGAATATTTAAAGAAGCATCTCCGTTAATAACACCTACTAATGTTACCTTTGGAAAATCCAAACCTTTGGCAATCATTTGTGTTCCAATTAAAATGTTATATTTTTCCAATTTAAAATCTTCTACAATTTTTTCATGACTTCCTTTTTTTGTCGTTGTATCGATATCCATTCTGATAATAGAAGAATTTTCAAATTCTGTTTTTAAATACTCCTCTAATTTTTCTGTTCCCATACCAAAAGAATTAATATCATGACTTCCACATTCTGGACAAATCGTTAATTTTTTGGAACCATAGCCACAATAATGACATCGCATTGTATTAGAGCTTTGATGAAAAGTAAGGGGGATATCACAATTTGGGCATTTATCTGTAAAACCACAGTTTTTACAAGTAGATACTGTAGAATAACCTCTTCGATTCAGTAAGATAATAACTTGTTCTCCTCTTTTTAATGTTTCTATTATTTTCTTTCTTAAAATTTCTGATAAAATACGGTTTCCTTTTTTTATTTCATCTTTCATGTCTATCAAAGTAACTTTTGGAAGCATCTCATTTACTCTTTTATTCATAATAGATAATTTATAAATTCCTGTTTTTGCCCTTGTAAAGCTTTCAATTGATGGTGTTGCACTTCCTAATAAAACAGGAATATTATATTTTATTGCTCAAAATTGAGCAATTTGAATTGCATTGTTAGTTGGAGTTTTATCTAGTTTATTAGGACTAGAAAGTTCCTCATCTACTATAATGATTCCTAGATTTGTAAATGGAGCGAATATTGCACTTCTAGCCCCTATTGCAATAGAAACTTCTTTTCTTTCTATTTTTCTCCATTCGTCGTATTTTTCTCCATCACTTAATCGACTATGTAATATAGCAACCTCACTTCCAAAACGCTTTTTAAAAATAGAAACTAATTGTGGTGTTAAAGATATTTCTGGAACAAGAACAATTGCTTCTTTTTTTTCTTTTAAAACTTTTTCTATCGCTTGCATATATACTTCTGTTTTACCAGATCCAGTTACCCCATAAATTAAATGAGGATCAAATTGGTGATACTGAATTTCATTTAGTGTTCTTTTTTGTTGATTGGTTAAGATAACATGAGATTCTTCTTTTGAGATATCATTATTTAGACGATATTCTTCTTTCCGGTACTCTCTAATTACCTCTTTTTTTAATAATGTTTGAACGGCAGATACAGATAATTTTGTTCCTTCACTTTTTTTAATATCTTTTATTTTTAATGCAGTGATTATTTTTTCTTGACTAGAATTCATTGGCTCATAGTCTTTTTGTAAAAGACTAAGATAAGTACTAATCTTTTTAGAAATTATTTTCCCATGCTTTGCTTTTAAAGCAGTAGGTAACATAGTCTGATAGGCCTGTATTAAATTACATAGTGTTTTTTTTGCAATATAATGTCCTAATTCTAACATTTCTTTTGTTAAAACAGCTTCTTCATCAATTTGGTCGATAATTTCTTTTAATTCATATTCTGGTATTGTATCTGTTATTTTTAAAACAAAACCCTCTAATTTTTGTTTTCCAAATGGTACCAATACACGCATTCCAACTTGGATAGAATTTTTTAACTTCGATGGTATCTTATAACTATATGTTTTATCTATATTTTTAAGTTTTAATTCTACTAATACTTCTGCAATCATTTTATCACCACCTTTTTTAAAAATTGAGAAACTATAGTTTCTCAATTTGTTGTTTTTCTAGTCCTGTAATCTGTTCGATTATTTCTATTTTAAAATTTTGTTCTAGCATTTTCTTAGCCATTTTCAACTTTTCTTGTTCGATTCCTTCTTCAATTCCTCGTTGTTTTGCCTCTGCAATATAGGTATTTTGTTCTAATTCTTGTCTTGTCAACTTGGTATACAAAATAACGGCATCTTCATCGCTACTTAATTTTGTTACTTCATCTACCAATTTTTCTTTTGGTTCCCGTTCCATTAAATCATCCCCTAGAGCCTCTTTTAATTCTTCTTCACTTGTTGATGTAAACACCTTACACCATCTTGCCAGTTTGTTTTCACTATCAGTATAGCAAATTTCTCTTCCTTTTACCATATCTACCATATCAATTTGTAATTTTTTGGTTAGTATTTTTCCTTTTTCCGTTGTTAGATAATAACTTTCTTTTAATTCATCTGATCCCAAAGAATAATTATTTAAATTAATTTGAAGTGTTTTATGAATCATTGTATAATCTTTTTTTCCATACTTCATTTGTTTTGAATGAATTGCGCATACATATACTACATTTCTATCCATCACTCCTGGCGACTTTTTATTAGACATTTCTATATTTATTTTCTACCCTTTAAATCAAGTAACAAATCCACATGTTTTTTCGCTTCTTTTTTATGTGTTAGTTCTAAATCTCTTGATTGTATTTTTACATGATTTTTAATTTCTATCAAAGGAACTTCTAAATAAACGGGCAAAAAATTTTCTATAATATCTATATTCTTTGGATTATTAAAAATTTCTGTAAATACAAAATCAAAATTAAGTGGGATAATTTCTCCAGGTTTTAGGGCTGTTATTCTTTTCATCAACTCACCTCAGTTGATAAATTAACAAAATTAATAAGAAAATACAAATCAATATTTTTTTAAATTCAATATCTATTTCATACACAAATAAAAATTTTACCACTCTATTTTTAAAATTTGAAAATAATTATATATGAAAAAGATAAAATTCTATCTTTTATGACTATTTAAATATACTTGCCTCAATCGTTCATTAGAAACATGCGTATAAATCTGAGTAGTTGCCAAATTTTCATGTCCCAGTAATTCTTGAACGATTTTTAAATCCGCACCATTATTTAACATATCTGTAGCAAATGTATGTCTAAGCACATGGGGACTAATATGATAATTTAAGCCACTTTTTTTTAAGATTTGATCTAAAATTGTTTCTACTCCTCTAGTAGTCAGAGGATTTCCATTTTTATTTAAAAAAATAAAATCAACTTTATTTTTATTTAATTTTTGATAACCATTTTCCAAGTATAAGGCTAGTTTTTTTTCTAAAACACTGCCATATAATACATAGCGTTCTTTAGAACCTTTTCCTAGAATTTTAATTCTTTTATCAGCAAAATTAATATCTGTTATTTTTAAATTGACTAGTTCACTTACACGAATTCCTGTAGAATAAAACATTTCTAATATTGCACTATCGCGTTGTCCTAAAGTAGTATTACAATCTGGAATATTTAATAAAGTTTCTAAATCATTACTATATAAAATTTTTGGTAATTTCTTATCTAATTTAGGATTTTCTATAAAAAGCATGGGATTTTCTTCAATATATTTTTTTTTCATCTGATATTTAAAAAAACTGCGTAGTGTACTAATATTTCTTGATATTGTTTTTTTACTATAATCTTTTTCATATAAAAAACTTAAATATTTTCTTAATACTGAATAATTTATTTGGTTTATTTTTTCGATACTTTGGCATTTTAAAAAATCTAAAAATAATTTTAGGTCTTTTCCATAATTTATTATCGTGAATTTTGAATAGTTTTTCTCTTCTTTCAAATATTTTAAAAATTCTATAATATGACATAATAAATTATTTTCTTTTAGCATTGTTTTCATCTTCCATTAAATATCCCATTTGCTCTAATTCATCCTCTTCAATAAATTCTTCCTTTTCCATATCTTGACGGTTGTATTGATTTAATAAATATGTTTTATATTCCACTAATTTCTTTTTCTGAAATAGAGTTTCAAAATCTTGATTTGAATTGAAGCTAGGACTAGGAGTTACTATTTCTTTTTTTACTGAAAATGGAGTTGTCTTTCTTTTTGATTTTGAAGCAACCCATCCCCTAAATGTTTTATATCGGCTAAATTCTAATTGAATTTCTTTTAAATCTTGTTCTTTTGATATTGCTTCATCATAAAATGATTCTAAATAACGTTCAATTAAAAACACCAATTCTTTTTGATTTTTATATTTTTGTTGAATTTGACTTAAGTTATTTTGCTGAATTAATCTATTTAATTCTAACCATTCTGCTTGAAAATATGGATCATCTAAACGAACTGCCAAAAAAATTTTTTTAGGATTTTGTGAATGCTTTTTTTCTATTAAATGCTGAATACTACTAGCTAACTTTGGTTGATCAAAAATGGTGCTGTAATAGATTGGCTGTGAATTCTTCGACTTTAAATATCGAATAGAAAGTGTATCCTGATTTTCAATTATTTTATTTTGTCTTAATTTTTCTAAAAACTCATGTTTTGTATAAAGAGTGGTATAAGAATCAATTCTTACCAATTCGTTTTTAGGACCATCTTGTAATTTTATTTCTATTTCATCAGTAAAACAATTGCGACTGGAATTATAGCAAGAGGCTACTAAATTATATTTTCCCATATTATCAATCTCCTAGTTTTATTTTAACAAATTGTATAATGAAAGTCTATTAATAGATTTAAAAAAACTAAAGATGATTCTTTAGTTTTTGAATTACTTTATTTTCTTTTGACTAAATTTTTATCTAATTCATTTAGAAATTTTTGATTAACTTCTTCTTTTGACGGAAGTTGTTCTGAATCATATTGAACTAAAAAACTTCGAACTCTGTTTAAAATTTCTATTTGCTTTTGGTTTTTATTATTTTGATTAACATCTTCTTTTTGTAATTTTAAATCGCAGTTTTCAGTAAACCATCTGATTTTAATTTCTTCTAATCTTCTTATTTTTTCTTCTGTTATTCCAAATGTTCCTATTCCTTTGTAAGATTGCCTTTGATTTGATAACCATTTTCCAAGAAAGAACCCTTCCTCACAAAATTCATAGCCATTTAATGTTTTGAATGTGGATGGGATATTAGAATTACCATAGTGTTCATAATAGATTTTAGCTAATGCATAATGCTTCATCCAATTCATTTCACCATCATCAGCTTTCCAATCCATATGAATTTGATTTAACAATTCAATTTGTTGCTTCCATATTTCTGATTTATTGGCAGCTTTATGAAGTTTTCTTTGATTTGCTAACCATATTCCTAAATTCATTCCATCTTGATTATATTCATAACCGTTTGTAGTTTTAAAGGCTTTAGGTATATTTAAATTTTGATAATGTTCATAATATTTTTTTGCTAAATTATAACTTTCCATCCATGGCAAATTAGTACGTATATTATACCATCTTATACCAATTTGATTTAATAAATTAATTTGTTCAGAAGTAAGTTTGCATTCTATATCTTGATAATATTGCCTTTGTACTACTAACCAAACGCCTAAATTGACTCCTTTTTTATCATAAGTATACCCATTTAATGTTTTAAATTTTCTAGGAATCTCTAAATTACCATGATATTCATAATATTTTTTTGCTAACTCATATTTTTTTAACCAAATATCCATACGTTCCCATATCATCCCTATTTGATTTAATAATTCAATTTGTTCGGAGGTAAGTTGACCTCCTACCCCTTTATAATATTGTCTTTGAGTAGTTATCCAAACTCCTAATTTAAATCCATCTTCGGCATAATCATAACCATTCAAAGTTTTAAATTTTTTAAGAATATGCAAGTTTTGATAATGTTCATAATATTTTTTTGCTAAATTATAACTTTCCATCCAAGTTTGAACAGGACGTACATTATCCCATACAATACCAATTTGGTTTAATAATTCAATCTGTTTAGGAGTAAATATATTTTTTTCATTATCGTTATAAGCTTCTTTTTGTGCTATAAGCCAAGTTCCTAATCGAAAACCATTTTTATCATATTCATAACCATTTAATGTTTTAAAATTTCTAGGAATTTCTAAATTACCATAGTGTTCATAATAAATCTTAGCTAAATTATAACGCTTATTCCATTTATCCATTGGACTAAGACAATTCCAACGCATTTTCAGCATATTTAATAATTCAATCTGTCTTTGATTAATAACACAAGTATTTGTCTTATTATAAGCATTTCTTTGTGCTAATATCCACCTTCCTAAACAAATACCATTTTCATCATATTCATAGCCATTTAGCGTTTTAAAGTCTTTAGGAATTTCTATATCACCATAATGTTCATAATAAATTTTAGCTAAATTATATTTTTGTTTCCATGCTTCGGTAATTCTTTCAGAATTCATTCAATCCCCTCAACTTTCAGTATTTTTAATCTAATTATTTTCTAATATATCGAATGGATTTTTATAAAAAATAATGTTTGTATACTTTTTTCCATATTTTCTATTTGATAAATGATATGCTTTTTTAAAAACCTTAAAATTACGTTTTTTAGTACAATGAGAGTCACTTGCTACAACATCAACTAGTCGTTCTTGAAATAACTTTTTGGTAAATTTTTGAATTTTACGAGTACTATAGTGTCTAAATAAACTAGTTGCATCAACTTGTAGCATTGTACCTGTTTCTTTAATTTTTTTCATTTTATTAATATCACGATAATTTGGATATAATTCTGGATGAGCTAATATAGGAAAATAACCATTTTCTATTAATCCCTCTAAAAACAATAATATTTGATCAAATTCCATAGATTCGTTTCTTTTAAATTCTACTAGAACATATTTAGAATGATTAATTGTTGTAATTTTTTTATGATTTAATAAATCGACAGTTTCATTAGAGTACATAATTTCATTACCAAGGTAAAGATCAATTTCTAATTTTTTTGCTTCTTCTCTTAAAACTTTAAAATGGTTAACTATTTTTAAAGCTCTTTCTCGATTTCCTGATTTTATATGTGGTGTACAAACTACCTTATTCATTCCTATTTTTTGAATTTCTTTTAAATATTGAATGGATTGCTCTAAAGATTTAGAACCATCATCTACATCAAATAATAAGTGAGTATGAATATCAATCATTAATTGTGATAATTTGAATAATAGTAGTCATATTTATATCCATATAATTTTTTCTGTGTTTTAATATTTACTTTTGTTAAAATAGCACCTAAAAGAAAAGCTTTATTGTTTTGTAATTCTTCAATACATTCTTCAACTACAGGATGATCAATACGATCTGATTCTATTACATAAACTGTACCATCAGATAATTTAGAAACAAGTACTCCATCTGTTAAGGAAGAGATTGGTGGACAATCTACTAGTACTAAATCATAATCTTCTTTTACCTTTTCTAATAAAGCAGCAAAGCCTTTACTATTAATTAACTCTGATGGATTTGAAATTTTACTTCCTGCTGTTAAGACATCAATCGTTACATCTTTATTTTCATATTTTTGAATTGCTGTTCTATAGTCCATTGTTCCTTTTGATAATACAATGTCAGAAACACCATTTCTTCTAAGTAATCCAAAGTTTTTATGAATTTTTGGTTTTCTAAGGTCACAATCCATTACCAATACTTTTTTGTCTAAAAGAGCAAAAGCTGCTGCCAAATTCGTTACTACTTCTGATTTTCCTTCACTAGGCAAAGTAGAAATAATATTAATTAATTTTAAATCCATGAAATTTAAATTCGTACGAATCATACGTATGGATTCTGAAATAACACTTGTTGGATCTGTTAAAATTTTAATATCTACTTCATTTGGCTTTACATAAACTTTCTTTTTATTCTTTACTTCAGCATCTATGGAATGATCAGGAACAACTCCCAAAGTTTTAATTTTTAAATATTTTTTAACATCTTCGTGATTCTTAATTTTATTGTCCATAGAATCTAATAAGAAAGCTAAAATAAGTCCTATAACAGCTCCAAGTCCAATTCCGATAACATAATTATAAATAATTCTTGGCTCTACTGGATTACCATTGGCTATTGCTTCATCTACTACTACAATGTTAGTAATATTCATAGATTCTTTAATTTCTTCTATGAATGTACTAGCAAATTCATTAGCAATTAAAGCAGCCGAATCCTTATTTAAATTTTTCACCGAAATAGATATCATTTGAGTATCATCAGAAGAAGTAATTGTTACATTTTGTAAAAATTCTTCATAAGTTTGATTTAATTCTAATTGTTTGATTACTTTTTCTACAACTTTACGACTTTTCATAATTTGTACATAAGTTTTAACCATTCGTTGATTGGTTAAAATTCCTTGATAATCTACTTCACTTGCTGTTACTTGTGGTTGCACATATAATGTTGTTGTACTTTGATAACGAATTGGGGCACCATAGTTATAAAAAGCTGCTGCTGACCCTCCTAAAATAATAAATAATAAAATTAATAAAAACCATTTTCTAATTGCTGATAAAATATCAGAAAAATCTAATTCTCTTTCTTCCATGATAATCCCCCTTTTTTAAACTTGTGCGATACTATTTTCTAAATAATAATAACTATTCATTCCTAAATTATAATTATATTTTTTATTATTTTTTAAAAAATGTATCATATTAATCATTTCATTTTGACTATTTATAACGTAACCAGTTACATCATTTTTAATAAATTGTTGTTTATTTTTACAATTTAAAGCTAACAATGGTATTTGTAAAGACATTGCCTTTTTTAAATATTCTTCGTCACTAGAATCTGTAACAATTCCTAAATTTGATATTTTAAAATAATCTTCATTATCCTCTAAAAAATAAACTTTATTTTCTAAATGATATTCTTTCACCTGATTTTCTAACATTTTTGTTTTAAATGCCATCATTTTAATATTTTCATCTAAATACGGCATTAATCCGATTAGATAATCTTCTTTGCTTAAATCAATAATTACAAAATCATTTTTATGAAAACCTAATAAGATTTTTAAATCTTGCTTTTCATTCACACTACTAACCCCCTCTTTTTTCAAAACAAATATTGAATTGAATTGTTGCTTATTATAATTGTTTTTTCTATTTTGTCAAATTTTCATTTTTTATCAATTTATTTAAAAAATATTTTAAGTTTTAAGTATTAACAAAAAAATCAAAAGTTTATTTTCTTTTGATTTTAATATTTATTTTCTATTTCTTTTCAAAACAAGAGATGATTTTTCATTTGCACAATATTCATCTTCTAAATTATAAATTCTAGATAAAATCACGCTATCTAAATATCTAAAATCCTCTGTAATAGAATCAATTGCTACATAATTATCTTCTTTTGCAATTTTTCCGTTCATAAAATTCTGTTCCTGTTTTTTATTTTCAAATATTAAATATTTTTGAAGGTCATTTTTACTTTGACAAATGTGAATTACATGCTTAGAATTTTGATAAACATTTTCTCCCAATATTTCAAATCCATACGTCTTTAGCAAATAAATTAGAAAAGGTTTTCTTTGAGCTTTATTTGTTCCCAAAAAATGATAACCATAATTGAGACAAAACTGAATCCAATTAGCTACTAAAAATGAAGCAACTCCATGGTTACGATATTCCTCTTTTACATAAGTTCCTATAAAATCACTTGTTTTTTGTCCTGCGTCTAAGTAAAAATATATATAACCTTGGCAATCTTGAATATCTCCTTTTTGTAAGAAAGATTTAAAGAAATATTGTGTTCTTCCTTTGTAAACAGACTTTTGAAAATAAATTTTTTGAGATTCTCCGTTATAGCTGTATGCGTCTGAATATAATACATTTTTATTAAAAGGCAACGATTCAATAAAATTCATTTATTTTTCTCTCAACAAAATTTATTTTTCATAGTCGCAGCTAGAACATTTAATTTTATCTTTTTTAGTAGTCAACATACCACCACATTCTGGACATTTCTCACCTGTTGGTTTATCCCAATAAGCTGTTTTACAAGTTGGATAATTGTTACAGCCATAAAATAATTTTCCTCTTTTTGTTTTTTTCTCTACAATCTTACCATCACAATTAGGGCAATCACAAACCTCTACAATTTTAGATTCATCAGCTTTAATATATTTACATTCAGGGAAGTTACTACAAGCAATAAATTCACCATATCTTCCTTTTCTTTTTACCAATGGGTGTCCACAATTTGGACAGTCTTCTCCTACTTTTTCAGGTTCTTTCTTTTCTAATTTATCAAATGCTTCTTCTAAAGCTGGTTCAAATTCTTTATAGAATTCTTCTAGCGTTTTATACCAAACAAGTTTTCCTTCAGCAATTTCATCTAGCTCTGTTTCCATATTAGCTGTATATTCTACATTGATAATATTCGAAAAACAGCTTTGTAATTTATCGGTTACTTCAATACCTATTTCTGTAGGATTAAATTTTTTATCCACTACATTGACATATCCTCTAGATTTAATATTATCCATGATAGTTGCATAAGTACTAGGACGTCCAATTCCTAATTTTTCCATTGCTTCAATTAATTTTGCCTCTGTATATCGAGCAGGTGGTTGCGTGAAATGTTGTTCACTTTCTATATCATTAGATACAATTACATTAGACTTATAGGTATCAAATGGAGGAAGTACATCATCTTTTGCAGATTCATAATCACGATATACTTTTAAATATCCATCAAATGTAATAATTTGACCTGTTGTTTTAAATTTATAATCATTATTATCTAGTACAACTGTTGTATTTAAAGTATCCGCTGATGCCATTAAAGAAGAAAGTGCTCTAGCATATATCAAGCTATATAATTTAAATTCATCATTTGTTAAGTATTTTTTAACACTAATAGGTGTTCTTTTAATACTCGTTGGACGAATTGCCTCATGGGCATCTTGAACATTTTCTGTCTTTTTGCTGACTTTAACAGATCCAACATATTCTTTTCCATATTTTCCTTCAATATAGGATATTGTTTCTTTAATAAAATCATTGGATAAACGAATAGAATCTGTACGCATATAAGTAATTAAACCTACTGTTTCATCCTCTAATTCAATTCCTTCATATAATTTCTGAGCAACACTCATTGTTTTTTTCGCACTCATGTTTAAGATATTAGAAGCAGCTTGTTGTAAAGTACTAGTAATAAAAGGTGGTTTTGAATTTTTCTTTTTTGCTTTTTTATCAACAGATTCTATTTTAAAAGAGTTTGATAATTGATTTAAAATTTGATTGGTTTCAACTTCTGTTTTTGGTTTTATATCTTTTTCTTTATATTTAAATAAATCTGCCTCAAAGTCGTTAAAAATTGCTTTGATTGTCCAATATTCTTCTGGCTTAAAAGCTTCAATTTCTCTTTCTTTATCTACAACTAATTTCAAAGCAACTGATTGAACTCTTCCAGCACTACTACCACTTGTTTTATTTTGAACAAGTTTACTTAAACGAAAGCCAATAATACGATCTAATATTCTTCTTGTTTCTTGCGAATTTACTAGGTTTTGATCAATTTTACGAGCATGATTTAAAGAATCTACTACGGCATTTTTTGTAATTTCATTAAATACAATTCTATCATACTCGTTTTCTTTTAATCCAAGGACATCATATAAATGCCATGAAATAGCTTCTCCCTCACGATCGGGGTCGGTAGCAAGATAAACAAAGTCTGTTTTTTTCACATCTTTTTTTAATTCATCGATTACTTTCTTTTTTCCTTTGATAGTAACATAATTTGGTTTAAAATGATCTTCGATATCTACACCAAATCCATATTTTCCTCTGGTTGAAAGATCTCTAATATGTCCTTTTGAAGAAACTACTAAATAGTCACTACCTAAATATTTTCCAATAGATTTTGTTTTTGCTGGAGATTCCACGATTACTAATTTCGTCATAATTCACGCTCACTTTTCTAAGATACTTATACACTATTCATTTTTGATTGTCAAATTATCTTTTTAAAACCTTTACTTTATTTTTCTCTTGTTTGGATAAACGCTCTTCTACTACAGTGCTTGGTACTTCAAAACGATCCATTAATCGAATAATATCTTTTTTATATTTTTTAGAATACTTTTGAAATTCTTTTGATGGCATCAACATTTCAGAAGCTAGATTCTCAACTTCGATATCATGAACATTAGTTCTAAGTTGTTGATAGAAAGATTCGGCATTGCCTGATAATTGATAATAAGAAAGGGCTAAAGCAATGTAATAACGATAATAATACTCTTTTTCTAAGCCGGCTTCGTTTAATTTGTCTTGGTCAATAACAATTCTTTTATTAGCATTTACATCTGTATTTTCTACCCAAACGTAACCAATAAAATTATCATGTTTTTGACTAGAAATTTGAATAAAAACCTCAAATCCTTGTTTTAATACTAACTCATTAACATCTATTTTTTTCATAATATCACCCCACACACAACTTAACATTATACGCTTACGCTGAATGATTTACAATGATTATTTTGTGAAATTTCTGCCACATTTACTTCCCCATACATCAACTAGTTCATCATTCTTCAAAATCTTCAAAATTTCGCAATTGTTCGCACATCTAGAACATTCCATTCCCTTTGTCTCAAATTTAATATCTTTTAAATTTAAATCATACGTTTTACCAATTTCATTTTGATGAGCCAGTATTGCAATTCCTAAAGCTCCCATCAGATGGCTATTTGGATCAACAATTACTTGTTCTCCTAAGATTTCTTCAAAATATTTTTTTACACCTTTATTTTTACTGACACCACCTTGAAAAACAATTGGTGATTTGATCTTTTTTCCTTTTCCAACATTATTTAAATAGTTTTGGACAATACTTTTACAAAGCCCTGCTACAATATCTTGCTTTTGATATCCTATTTGAGCTTTATGAATTAAATCGGATTCAGCAAATACAGTACATCTAGCCGCAATTTTAACTGGATTATTTGATTTTAAGGCCATATTGGAAAATTCTTCAATTGGAATTTTCAGTCTTTCTGCTTGACTAGATAAAAAAGCTCCTGTTCCAGCAGCACATAATGTATTCATAGAATAATCTGTAATAATTCCATTATTTAACAAGATGATTTTAGAATCTTGGCCACCTATTTCTAAAATAGTATGAACATCAGGATATAATGAACTTGTTCCTACAGCATGGGCTGTAATTTCATTTTTTACAACATTTGCATTTAACATTAGCCCAATTAATTTTCTAGCAGAACCTGTAGTTCCAATTCCTTTTAAAACATATTCTTTAGGTAAATTATTTTTTAAAATTTCAATTAATTTTTTTACTGCACCAATCGGATTTCCTTCTGTCCAAATATAAGATGAAGTAATGATATGATTTTTTTCATCAATCACTACTCCTTTCGTAGAGATGGAGCCAATATCAACTCCTAGATAACATGGTTTCATTTTTCTTCCTCATTTCTATCATATCGTAAAATGCTTCTAATCTCGTTTTTATTCCTGTTTCACTTGTATTTGCATCAAAGGAGAAAAAAATTACAGGCACATTATAATCATGGCATACTTTATTAATGATGGGCATTGCTCCTATTTCTGGTGTACAAAAGCTAGATTTGATATGTATAATTCCATCATAATTGTTTTGACATAAGTACTTAGCTCTAGCAATATTATCTGCTGCATCTGCTCCCATTTTATATCGAATGTATTCTTTTACATGTTTTAAATAAGTTTTAATTTTCTTTCCTTTTTGGAATAATAAATATTCTACATTTGTAAATCGTTTTACTTCAATATGAAATTCTGCTAATTGTTTTTCTAAAAAATAATTAGAAAATGGTTCCATAGTAGTATAAAGTTCTCCAATAATACCTACTTTTAAACGGTCTATAGGTTTGTTGATTTTTATTTTTTTTAAATTCTTAAAACCTCTTTTATACGTTAATTTCAATTCTCTAAAAGTAGTTACTTTTTGAAACTGATTTAATATTTTTTTCATTTCTTTTTCAAAGGTGCCTTTTTCTACTTCAAAACCTATATTTTGTCTAACATAATCATCTAATGAGTCCATATAACGAATCATATAACGTGTAATGAATCCATAATAAAGTAATTTAAAAATATTAGGATGTGGTTCTATTTTTAAAAATTCTTGTTTGATTTTTTTAAATTTTGTTTTTCCTTCTGTTACAAAGTTTACCATTGTAAATTGATATCCTAATTCTTTTAAAATTTCTTCTTGTAATTCACTATAATAGCCATATCTACATCCACCTCCAGCTTGAACCACTACATTTGCACCTTTTTGTAAACATTCAATCATAGTCCCTAACGTATATTTAAATGGTGTACACACAAATTCAGGACTATATTTATTTCCTAGTTCAATGGTCTTGCTTGTGATTTTTGGTGAATCCATAATTTTTGAATGAACAGTATGTCTTAAAAAGTAATTAATCGGAATACTATAATTTCCCATTTGGGGAAAGGCAATTATTTTTGACATTGTTTCTTCCTTTCTTTAATAATATCAATAAAACTTTCAATTCTCGTTTCAAACCCTGTTAAACTATCTAAGTCATCTACAATTAAATTTAAATATGGTAATTTTATTTTTCTCATTGCAAGTTCATTTGCAATAGAGTCTGGGCCACATGGAAATACTGTAAAAAATAAAACTCCATCAATTTGTCTTTTTACCATTTCGATAGCGCCTATATTTTCTTTATTATATTTAAAATATAAGTCTTTGGATATTTTTTTGCTATAACAGTTTGTTTTTTCAGGTGGTAAAAGATTGCTATAAATTAAATTAACTCCCATATCTTCTAACATTTTTAAAATAGGTTTTCCTATATAATTATCTTCTATATTATAGGCGTGTCCTACTACTAAAATTTTTAATTTATCGGTTTTTAATTGATAGCAGTTTTTTCGAATTCTTTTTTCTAATTGATTCATTGTATCTATTTTTGCTTTTTCGTAAGCTAATCTACTTTGCTTTTTTGTAAAGTTTAATGTTTCTCCCATTTTAATAAATCCTAATTCTTCTGTTTCTTTGTGATCGTAATCAATATTATAATTAATAATAGATACTTTGAATAAATTTTGAACAATATCATAAGTACTTAAAAAATTGGTACATGTTTGATCATTACTTCCAAAGTTATCAATTCTAGGAATTACAATATAATCACATTTATCTTTTAAATAATCGATATGACCAATATAATTCTTTAAAGCTAAGCACATTTCATCATAAGCATATTTTATTCCCTGATTCATAATTTCTTTTGTGGTTTGTGGAGATATGATAATTTCACAATTCAAATTTTCAAAAAAATTTTTTAATAAATCTCCATAATAATAGTAATATAAACTTCTAGGAATCCCAATTTTTATTTTTTTCATAGTCTCACCTAAATAATATTATTTTTAAAATTAGTCTTTATGTATAAAAGGCGTTTTTTTGACAAAAATAATGATGAGGTGAATTATGAAAGATCAAAAAATTAAATGTGATGTTCATGATTGTAAACATTGTAATT
>URDT01000014.1 GCA_900546745.1 uncultured Mycoplasmatota bacterium
GAGAAATGATATTTTTATGTTTTGTTTTATTTATCATAGGTGCTATAATCTCATCCATTTTAGATGGAATCATTTATAGTATATTAAAATTTTTACCTGAAACGATTCATTATTTTTTATCAAATATCATAGAAACAGTTTATATGACAATATTGCTTGTTCTTGGAATTATTATTGTCATTCATATTTTTAAGATTCGATATTTAGATTATTTTATTACAGTAGAAGATTCTAATGTAAAAGAAAAAACAATTGAAGAACCAATTGAAAAACAAGAAAATAAAAAGTATGTGGAAAAAGCAAAGGAAAAGATCATCATAAGAGATCCAAAACATTCCACATTTAGTTTTATGAATTTACTTGGTAAACTAATTATGTTATTTATAAAATTCTTTGCAATTTTATTTTTAATTCCCATTATAATATTCTTTATATTTGCTATTTTTTCAACAATCATTTTATTATGTCATATGATTTATGGAACAATTTTCTTTTATTTGTTTATAGTAGGTGTTGGGGTTATTGGACTTACTTATTTAATAATTGAGTTATTTTATAAATTTATTTATAATATGAAGACAAACTTAAAAAAAATATTTATTATTTTAATAATGGGGCTATGTTTTATTGGAATTGGTTCAGGGTTAACTTTTGTTCGATTATTAAAGTATAATTACATAGAAGATAGTAGCAATTTAAAGTCTATAACAAAAGAAGAACATATTGAAGTAGTAGATGGTATGCAACTTCAACTTAATTATGATAATACAGATTATATAATCGATAATTCATTAACCGATATTAAATTAGAAATAACAATTCCAGAGAATTTTTATTACAAATTACAAAAATATGAAGACGCTATTTATGATGATAATGGATCTTATGAAAAAACAGTTCCTTACTATCATTTGTATTTTGGAACAGAAAATATATTTAAAGTTTATCAATTAGTAATGAATGATTTAAAAAATAATAATATTCGTAGTTATAATTCTGATGATTTATTAAAAGTAAAAGTATATCTTTCAGAACAAAACTATAAAATGTTAATGGAAAGTTAGAAAGGAAACAATATGATTCAATTAAAAAATGTATCAAAATTTTATTATAGTAAAGGAGTAATTGCTAGTGGATTCTCGAAAGTAAACTTAGAATTTAATATTGGAGAATTTGTTGCTATTACAGGAGAATCAGGAAGCGGGAAATCTACATTACTAAATGTAATTAGTGGATTAGACACTTATGAAGAAGGGGAAATGTACATTAATGGCGAAGAAACTAGCCATTATACAGAAAAAGATTTTGAAGATTATAGAAGAAAATATATTGGAAATATTTTTCAAAATTTTAATTTAATTAATAGCTATACTGTTTATCAAAATGTTGAATTAGTATTATTATTAAATGGTAACAAGAAAAATGAAATTAAACAAAAAGTATTAGACTTAATAAAAAAAGTAGATTTATATAAATTTAGAAATACTAAAGTATCTAAATTATCTGGTGGACAAAAACAGAGAGTCGCAATTGCCCGTGCTTTAGCGAAAGATACTCCTATTATTATTGCCGATGAGCCAACTGGTAATTTGGATAGTCGATCTGCTAAAGGTATTATGAAATTATTGAGTGAAATTTCTAAATATAAGTTAGTCATTATTGTTACTCATAATTATGATCAAGTAGAAGAATATGCAACTAGAAAAATAACAATGCATGATGGAAAAGTATTAGAAGATAAAGTAATTAAGACGGTTGATAAAGTAGACACTACGAAAGTAGTAAACTATAAAAATATTACTTTTCTTAATAAAATAAGATTGGGTTTTAGAAATACTTTTAATATTATTCCAAAATTTTTATTAGTGTTAGCTGTCTATCTTTTTATTGTTGTAGCATTGATATTTGAATATTCTTCTTTTAAAAAGCAAGAGTATTTATCTACTAAAGAGGGATATAATTATTATTTTTCAGATACTAGTGATAAAACAATTGTTGTAAAGAAAAAGGATGGAACTTCTTTTACCAATGATGATTATCAAAAATTATCATCTATTTATAATATTTCGCATATTGTTAAAAATGATTTATTATTAGATACTCAAATGAATATTACCGACAAAAATAGTAGTTTTTGGATTTATGGAATCTTTTTAAACAAAGAACTTTTTGAAGGAAATGTTGATGTTGGTAGAATGCCTGAAAATGATAATGAAGTGATTATTGAAGGAAGCGAAGATGATTATTATTTAAATTATCAAAAAGATGAATTATTGAAAAATGATTTTTATATTAGAAATATCTATACGGATGAAATTGATCAAACTGTTTCTTTAAAAATAGTGGGAATAAAGTATAATAATTCTCTTACTTCTAGTGATAATAAAATATATTTAAGTGATGAAATATTAAAAAAGATAGATTTTCAAGTAAATCAACAATATAGTAAAATGAAAGTTTTATTTAATGATTTATATTATGATTCTAATTTATATGATAGTAAATTTAGAATTGTACCAAGTAATGTAGTAAATGATGGTACTGTCATTGTATCGAATGAACTTAACTATTCTTGTAAAAATGAAAATTGTATCAATTATCCTTTATCAATTGAAGTAAAAAATTTATATTATGAAGATTCTATTTCACTTAATATTGTAAATACTTATACTTCTAAAAATTTCAAGAAAATGTTTGGTACTGACTATGTAGATACTAATGAAGGTGCTATATATATTAGTAATAATGATTATAATCGTTTATTTAATAAAGATCCTTATCAAAGTAGTGTATTTGTAAATGATGTGGAAAAAATTGATGAAACGATTTCTTCTTTAAATCAAGAAGGATTTTCCACACTAAAAATTAGTGATACTTTAATAAATCCTGGAAGTTCTCAAATTATCCAAATTATGCGTACAATTGTTACTTTGGTATTAGTAATTGTCTTATTCTTCATTTCATATTTTGTAATTTGTATTATTTTAAAATCTAGAAATGTATATTTTTCTACTTTAAGGATGCTTGGAGCCACTAAGAAAATATCAAAGCAATTATTAATGATTGAATTATTCATTGTTTCTAATTTATCTTATTTTGGATTTATTTTATTTGTTTATTTGAATCAGTCAAAAATGGTAAAGATAGATTCTTTGAAAACTGTAATTGATTATATGAAATTTAAAGATTATGTTATCCTTTATATTATTCTAATGTTAATGTCATATTTAATTAGTCAAAAATTTTCTAAGAAATTGTTTAAAAAGAGCGCTATTTCTACAATCAAGGAGGAGATGTAATTTATGCTAGAGTTAAATCATGTGAATAAATATTTCAATAAAGGTAAAAAAAATCAAGTACATGTTATTGATAATACTAGTATAAAATTGGAAAGTCATGGATTAGTTGCACTTTTAGGACCTAGTGGTTGTGGAAAAACCACGCTTTTAAACACTATTGGTGGATTAGATAAAGTAAAAAGTGGAAGTATTTATATCAATGGTAAAAAAATAAATTCTATTTTTTCTCATAAGGTAGATACTATTCGTAATTTAGAAATAGGTTATATTTTTCAAGATTATAAGTTAATTGACAACTTGAGTGTTTTTGATAATGTGGCTTTAGTTTTAACAATGATTGGAATTAAAGATAAAAAAGAAATAAAAAAGCGAGTGGAATATGTCTTAAATAAAGTAGGTATGCTTCGTTTTCAAAAAAGACCAGCAGGTATGTTATCTGGTGGTGAGAGACAAAGAGTTGGAATTGCAAGAGCAATCGTCAAAGATCCAAGTATTATTTTAGCAGATGAACCAACTGGTAACTTAGATAGTAAAAATTCATTAGAAGTTATGAAAATTATTAAAGCTATATCAAAAGATCGATTAGTAATTTTAGTAACACATGAACAAAATTTAGCCAAATTTTATGCTTCTAGAATTATTGAAATCAAAGATGGAAAAGTAATCAATGATTATTTGAATGAACACAATGACGATTTAGATTATGAAATTGATAATCGCTTCTATTTAAAAGACTTTAAAGAACAATTGAAAACAAATGAAGGAATCACTATTTATTCGAATGAAGCACCAAAATTAGATATTGACATAGTAATGAAAAATGGAAATATTTATATTCAAAGTAAAAATAAAAAAATAGAAGTAGTTGATGAAAATTCAAGTATTGAATTTGTAAATAGTCATTATAAAAAAATAGCAAAATCAGATATTGACAAATATGATTTTGATTTTAAAAATATTATTAATAATAATTATAAAAGAAAGTATTCTTCCATTTTAAATCCTATTACTTTAATTATTAAGGGATTTCAAAAAGTTTTTAATTTTCCTTTTTTAAAGAAAATATTATTAGGTGGATTTTTCTTATCAGCAATTTTTATTATGTATGCTGTAAGTTCTATTGGAGCATCATTACAAGTAAATGAAGAAAAATTTGTTTCAAAAAACAAAGAGTATTTGTCGGTGATATCTAAAAAAAATAAAGTTGATGCTTACTTAAATTATAAAAATCAAGAATCTGTCAATTATATAATTCCTGGTAATTCAATTGTTAATTTTAACGTAGAATATAAAGATTTCTATCAAACTAGTAAAAATATTGATCAATTGAAGGGTTCATTATCTAGTTTGGAATTGATTCAACAAGATCATTTAATATTTGGTCGTATGCCAAAACATGATTATGAAATTGTTATAGATCGATTAACTATTAAAAATATGTATGAAAGTAATGATAATTTAGCTCAGATGGCTGGTTTGAATGATATAGAAGATATGTTAAATCGTAAAGTTACAATAAAAAACATGGAAGATTTTACAATTGTTGGAATTGTTGATCAAAAAAGCCCTTCTATTTATGTCAATAAAAATTTAATGATTAATATCATTTCTAATTCAGTAGATGAAGAACAATCTGAAACAAATATTATTGATTATACATTGTATCAAAACGATTATGTATTAAAAGAAGGTAGACTTCCAGAACAAGATTATGAAGTAATTGTAAATATTATAAATAAAGAGAGTATGCCACTTAATAAAACGATAAAGACAGAAATTAACGGACATAAATTAACAGTAGTAGGATATTATACTTCTAAAAATAACTATGATTATTACTTTGTAAATAATCGTACGGTTGAGTATAATTTAGTAGCAACAAAAGGAAATTTAACAATATATCCAAATAACAAAGAAAATTGTTTGAATGAATTTAGAAGTTTAAATTTAAATATTGAAGATAGTTATACTCAAAGTAAAAGAGAATATTTGAAAGAAAATCAGGAAAATTTAAAGAATTCCATTTTTGTAGCTTCTGTTATTTTGATAATATCATTAATTGAAATGTTCTTAATGATGAGATCTTCTTTTCTATCTAGAATTAAAGAAGTTGGAATATATAGAGCGATTGGAGTAAAAAAATCAGATATATATAAGATGTTTATGGGAGAAATTATAGCAATTACTACCTTAGCAAGTTTGCCTGGATTAATTATAATGGCCTATATTTTAAAAACTTTATCCACAATTAAATATTTAGATGGTTTATTTTTAATTAATTCCACAGTTCTTATTATTTCTATTATTTTAGTGTATGGATTTAATTTGTTAGTAGGCCTTCTTCCTGTATTTAATACAATTAGGAAAACTCCAGCTCAAATTCTATCTAGACATGATTTAGATTAAAATAATAAAATATTGAAACAAATTATAAAAAATTAGATAGTAATATGAAAAATTGACAAGAATAAACTTGTCAATTTTTTAAAATTCATATTTGTTTTTATAATTGAGCTCGGTTAAATTAAAGACCAGAAACGGAGAAGAAATATGACAGAGACAACACCATTTTATACATGTAAGTATGATAAAGCATTTAAAGAAATTATGATGAAAGAAGAAAACTTTAATATCTTAAAAAAAGTATTAGAAAGTATATTAGAAGTAAGAATAGAAGAAATTAAGTTACAACCATTAAATCTACCAACAGGAAATATCCATATAAAAGGAAAAGAAGTGGATTTATTAGTCATAACAGAGCAAGGAAAATAGAAGTAGAAGTGAATACCTATTATAATGATTATGTAAGGGTAAGGAACTTTAGTTATATTACAAGTATTTATAATAATCAAGTAACAGTAGGAGAAAAATTAAATGAAGATCCAATCTTTATCAATTGGATCACAAAAGAAAAAGATGCGCAAATGATTAAAAATACTCAACTTTATCGTGCTACTCAAGAAGGGATTAATTACGAAAAAATTAAAATATCAAAAACTTTATTAAATAAAAATATGAATATAGAAGATATTATGGACATTACAGGACTATCAAAAGAAGAATTAGAAAAGTTATAAAAAGTATTAACATGCAAATCATTTAAAACTTATTTTAGGACATATCAATGCCCTTTTTTTCATATTCTTTTATAGGTGATAATGTTGAAAAAAATAATTCAAGCAATCATAATAATCATTTTGATATTACCCATCCATATAAAGGCAATTGATACTAGTGCTACATCGGCTATATTGATGGATATGGATAGTAAAAGAATTTTATATGCTAAGAATATTCATAATGTCAGAAGTGTAGCAAGTATATCAAAAATTATGACAGCTCTTCTTGCTGTAGAAAGTGGTAAATTACAGGATAAGGTTACAGTTGGAAAAGAAATTGAAAGTTCTCATGGCTCTGGTATCTATATTAAAGAAGGAGAAATATTGACATTAAATGATTTATTATATGGACTAATGCTTCGTAGTGGTAACGATGCCTCTTATGCTATTGCAAAATATGTAGGAAAAGATGTCGATTCATTTGTAAACATGATGAATGAAAAAGCACATTTGCTACAAATGAAAAATACAACATTTCATAATCCTAATGGTTTAGATGAAATCGATGGTAATTTTTCAACAGCTTACGATATTGCCTTACTTACAAGTGAAGCGATGAAACATTCTGAATATAGAAAAATAGTTGGTACAAAACAATATAAATTAAAAACAAATCTGAATGTTTATTCATGGACCAACAAACATCGATTGGTTAAAAGTTATAAATATGCTACTGGAGGAAAAACGGGATATACATTAAAAGCTAGAAGAACATTGGTTACAACCGCAAGTAAGAATCATTTAAATTTAGTAGTGGTAACTTTGAATGATGGAAATGATTTTAAAGATCATAAGGATTTATTTGAGTATGCTTTTTCAAATTATAAAAGTTATGAAATTCTTTCTAAAGGAAATATCCAAATATTAGATGATAACTATTATAAAAAGTATGATTTATATGTTAAAAACTCTTTTACTTATCCTTTAAGTGACAATGAAAAAGATTCTATTATTGTAAAATTTGAATTAGAAAAAAATCGAACAATTAAAGAAAATAAACAAGTTGGAGTTGCTAAAGTTTATTTAGGTGATCAAATGATTCATGAAGAAAAAATTTATGTTAAAGAAAAAAAGCAAAAAAAGACATTTTCTCAAAAAATAAAGGAATGGTTTCATGATTAATAAACTATGGTCTTTTTTTATCATAATTGGTGTTATATATGCTTTATTTACAGGTCATATAGAAGTTATTAATAATGAAATTATTGAATGTACTAAAAGTAGTCTTGATATGACTGTTAAAATTTTTCCAGTAATGGCACTTTGGTTAGGAATTATGAAAATTGCAGAAACTTCAGGACTTTTAAATAAATTAGCGACACAACTTTCCCCTATATTAGGAAAATTATTTCCAGATATTCCTAAAAATCATGAGTCATTAAGTTTAATTGCTTCTAATATTATTGCCAATATGTTTGGACTTGGAAATGCTGCTACTCCTTTTGGATTAAAAGCAATGGATTCTCTTCAGAAATTAAATGATAAAAAAGAAACTGCTAGTCGAAGTATGATTACATTTTTAGTATTGAATACAAGTGGTGTTACTATTGTTCCTACTACTATTATTTCCTTAAGACTTTTATATAATAGTGCTAGTCCGACAGATATTGTAGTTCCTGCTTTAATTGCAACTATAGCTTCTACATTCTTTGGCTTATTATTAGATCATTTTTTAGGTGAAAGGAGAAATCCATGACATATATTTCCAATTTAATAATTCCTCTTATGGTTTTATTTATTATTTTTTATGGAGTTAAAAAAAAAGTAAATGTTTATGATGAATTTTTATCTGGCGTTACAGAATCATTTCCTATGATAGCTAAAATATTTCCTTGTCTTTTAGCAATGATGTTAGGAATTAATATTTTTCTAAAAAGTGGAGTTCTTAATTTTTTTATAGAATTATTAAAGCCTATCTTTGATATTATTAGAGTACCCATTGAAGTTTTACCAATGATGATTATGCGCCCTATTTCGGGAACATCCTCATTGGCAATTTTAAATAATTTATTTTCTGATTTTGGTCCAGATAGTTTTATTGGTAGACTAGGCTCTGTTATTCAAGGGTCAACCGATACTACTTTTTATGTATTAACTCTATATTTTGGTAGTGTTGGTATTAAAAAAATAAGATATTCTTTATGGGCTGGTTTATTTGCTGATGTAGTTGGAATTATAGCTTCTATTATGGTAGTTCACTTCTTCTTTGGATATTAACTTGTCAATGATTTTGAATTTTTGTATAATGTTTCTAGGTGATAAAATGGAACGTTTACAGAAAATAATTGCTAGTAGTGGATATACTTCTAGAAGAAAAGCAGAAGAATTAATTTTAAAAGGAAAAGTAACAGTAAATGGGAATATTGTAAGAGAACTTGGTACAAAAGTAGATAAATCAGATTGGATTGAAGTGAATGGATATAAAATTAATCAAGAACAAAAAGTCTATTTTTTATTAAATAAGCCGAGAGGAGTTGTTACAACTACTAGCGATGATAAAGGAAGAAAAACAGTAGTTGATTTAATTGATACTGATAAAAGAATTTATCCAGTAGGAAGACTAGATTATGACACAACAGGGGTTTTATTATTGACAAATGATGGGGAATTATCGAATTTATTAATGCATCCAAAAAATAATATTGATAAAGTTTATATTGCAAAAGTAAAAGGATTAATTGGTAAAAAGGAATTAACAACTTTAGCGAATGGTGTTTATATTGATGGTAAAAAAACGGCTAAGTCAAAAACTAGAATAAAGAAATATGATAAAAAAACAAATACTTCTATTGTAGAAATTACAATTCACGAAGGAAGAAATCATCAAGTAAAGAAAATGTTTGAAGCAATTAATTATGAAGTTTTAAAATTAAAAAGAGAACGTTATGATTTTTTAGATGTTCAAGATTTAAAATCTGGTGAGTATAGAATGTTAAATCCTAAAGAAGTAAAAAAATTATATAATGATTCGATGAATTCCTAAAAACTGTTTGATAGATTATTTAGTTATGATATAATCTTGTTAGAAGGAGGAATTATGAAAAAAGGTTTAAAATTTTTAGTTGTATTACCAATTGTATTCTTAACAGCTGGGTGTGGAGCTGAAAAAAAAGAAGTAGTGAATCATTGTGTTTTAACTAGCACAAGTACTACTCAAGGATATTCAGTTAATTCTACTTATGATGTTTACTCAAAAAATAATGTGGTTAGTAAAGTTGTTACAGAGGAAGTTGTAGAATCTGATAATGAAAGTGTTTTAAGTTACTTTGAAAAATATTTAAAAGAAACTTATGAATCACAAAATGAAACTTATGGTGGTACTACAAATAAAGTAACTAACGAAAATGGAAAAGTTACTTCATCAACTACAATTGATTATTCAAAAATGGATCTTGATAAATTTGTAAAATCAAATACAGCTTTGAGTAGTTATGTAAATGATAAAAATCAATTAACTAAAGATGGTGTAATTAGTCTTTATGAATCTTTAGGCGCTAAATGCGAATAAAAAAACGTTGAGGTTTATTCTTCAACGTTTTCAATTTTTATAGCATTTACAGGACAACCTTCTAGAATATCTTTTACTTCCTCTTGTTCTGTTTCGCTCATTTCATTGATTATATTTTTATCTTCTTTTGTATAGGCAGCATCATCCCCCATATCAAATACTTCAGGATTTGTTCCAGCACAGAATCCACAACGAATACAAATGTCTTTATCTACGATTACTTTTTCCATATTTCCTCCTACAGTCATTATAAAAAAATTTTGAAATAAGTTCAAGTACTAGTTTAAAAAATAGTCAAATTATGATATGATTATCCTAGGTGATGTCAATTGAGTAGAATGGATCGATATTATAAAAATGATACTACCAATTTAAAAAAGAGAACGAGTCGTAATCAACAATTATATGATAGTATCTATGAGGACAATAATTATAGTAATATAGAAGGTATTGCTACTATTGACAAATCCAATGAGATTGATATCACAAAGATTAAGAATATGTTAAAAAATAGGGATGATTTATCACCAAAAAGAGAGTTATCTAAGTATGATGATAAAAAATTTGAATTTCCTAAATTAGAAAATTTTGAGGAAGAAACTGATCGTGTATATGATATTAGAGATATATTAACAAAAGCAAAAACAAATAAAGAAGAAGAAAAATATCAATCTTTAAAAGATTTAAATATGGATTTTTTGAAGGAAATGAAGGAACAAAAAAAGAAAAATGAACCTAATCTTGGTGATATGGTAGATACTATTACAAATACTAGTAAATTAAATAAATTATCTGATCATGAGTTAGGATTGGATATGTTTTCTGACTTAAAATCTAATGATAACACTGTAATAGGTGAAAAAGATTCTGTAAGAGCAATTTTAGAAGAAGCGAAGAAAAACGATTTAGCAAAAAAACAAGAAAACACTAGTGCTAATTTAGATCGTTCTTTCTTTACCTCAAGTATGAATTTTACAGATGATGATTTTGAGCAAATTGCTGAATTAAATAAGCAAGTAAAGAAAAACAATGTAACAATAAAAATTTTAATATTTATTGTTATTGTAACTATAACAGTGGGAGCTATACTCTTAGTTTTCCATTTTCTTAAGTGATACTTTTTGTATCTTTTTTTTATAAAAAATTGTAATTGTAATAATAAATGGAATTATAATAAAGAAAATTCCCATAATCAGTGGATAATACTTTGTTGTAAAGAATTCACTAAAAGTATTATTTTTAAAAATATATTGACTGAAATACATAATGATAATAATAATGATAAAATTTAGCTTATTTTTAATTTTAAAAATGTCTTCTATAGATTTTGACGTATAATAAAATCCAAATAATGTTGGAACAAATAATCCAATAATCCATTGTATAGATAAAGTATTTTCCATTCTTTCAATAAAACCTCCGATGAATACTCTTTTTAAAATATGATAAGAAGAATATTGATATAGAGAAGTTAATTCTATTCCAAAAACTGCTAAAGTAAAAAACATAATAATAAAAATTAATGTATTAGTGACTAAATAAGTAATAATAAGATAACGATTTAGATTTTTTCCTTCTATTTGATTTCTTGGAACAATCAAAATTAAAAAAATTGGTAAAATCATATAAGAAACATAATTATAAATACCTTTTAAAACAGGAGTAATTCCATTTTCTAGAATTGGTTGAATATTCGTTAACTTAATTTGACTAGCAAGACCTAAGGCACTAATGATATATAAAATAATAGCAAAATAAAATAACATAAATGTTGTTCGAAATAATATCCTAGGTCCTTTAATAATTAAATAGATACTAGGAATAATAAAAATAACTGTAATAAACCAAGAAGGAGTATTGTATAAATATTGAGAACTTACAAAACTTGTTAAATTCCAAAAAGTGATCAAATTAAAGCTAATTACAAACAAGAGAAGGAAAATACTAATTATTTTTCCTAAAGTTTTTCCAAACAATTCTTCATTTAATTCATTGATGTTTTTTTGATTACTATTATTAAAAATATAAATGTACATCAAAATAATCGGAAGACCTAATATGGTAGCAATTGGAGGAATCATCCAAAAATTGATTCCTGCAATTTTTAAACAACTTTCTGCTCCAATACCAAGGAAACAAGAAAACATTAAAAATCCTATCATAATACAAAATTGTGAAGATTTAGTTCTCATTTTTTGCCTCCTTAATAGATTGTTTCGTGGATCCTTTTGTACTGATATTGATATTTGATTTTACTTTAATTTTTATATCTGGAAATATATCTTGATCCCAATCCTTAATTTTTTTATAGTATTTAGGATTTTTTTTGTAGACTAAATTTCCGATTCCAATAACATCACTTTTTAAATCCTTTTGAATTAATTTCAAGCCTTTTTTCATTAATGATTCCACTTTATCATTGATTTCTTTTTCAATTTTATCAATAACTTTAGGATCTGTTAATTCTAAATTACAACTATTCTCTGTGATATCTCCAATTCCTTTTACAGAAATCGTTGCAATAGGTTTTCCATTTTTAAATTCAATACTTGTTTTTGAGGATACTTGAGATAAACTTGCTACTAAATAATCATCACCACATTTATCTTCAATAATCATTTCATCGATTCGATTCATCATCAAATTAATTCCACGACTTTCATTGTTAGAAGCAGATCCAATTAATTTATCATCATCAAAAATTGTTAAAGTACCTAATTTTAAAATCGCACTCGGACTTGATTTTTCCAAATTCTTATCATCAGAGCCTTTCTTTTCATCTCCTTCAATAGTAATTGTTGGTAACAAAGGATTAATTCCTTTTTTTAATAAGTTTTCAATAAATTTACTATACGTGACAGCAGCGCTAACAGCTTGTGATTCACTAGAAGATTTAATATTGATAGAAATTGTTTGTGAAGGAAATGTCTCTAAAGGAGATATAATTTGAATTATATCTTTTGCAGAGTAATCTGTTGCGATTGCGATGTAAAATCTTTTCGTCGATTCAGAATTTCTAAGAAGTAAATCTAAAATATCCATCAGTCCTTCTTTGGCGACTTCTTCAGATATTACAATGACAGCTAAATGTCCAATGTAAGTTTGTCTAGGATTTTCCAAATCGATATTTTTTAAAGCATCTGATATTGTATTTCCTTTCGCACTGTATACAACAGTTTGCGATTCTCCTTTCTCAGCACTTACTTGTCCTTTTTTAGAGTTCGCAATTAAAATACTAATTTCATATTCATCATCTTTTTTGTCAATTGCTAAAGCTGTAGAAATAGCAATTGAGTTTAATTCATGATAATTCCAACAACCAGTCATAAAAAACAAAAGAAATAAAACAAGTATTTTTTTATTCATGTTGATCACCCAATTTTGTTTGATTTTTTTCAGCTAAATAACTAGGCCTATATTTTAGCTTGTTAAAAGGAAAAAGAATAACAGAATCTGACAATGCTTTTAAATTTAGAGGACTAAATGGTGCTAAATAAGGGACTTCGTCTGTTGTAACACTGGCTAACTTTGTAACAAAAATAATTCCGGCAACAACAATTCCAATTAATCCTGCTATGGTTGCAAAAATAATAAATATAAGTCGCCAAATACGCAAAGCATTTACAAAATCAATATCCGTAAATAATAACCCACAAATAGAAGTAATTGCTACAACAATAATAACAATAGGAGATACAATTCCCGCACTAACTGCAGCATCTCCTAAAACTAGGGCTCCAACGATACTAATAGCGGCTCCCATTGGAGATGGAATTCGAATATTACTTTCTCGCAAAATTTCAAAAGTAATCATCATCATAATTACTTCAAAAGCAGTAGGAAAAGGAACACCATCTTGTTGAATTGCTAAAGATATTAATAATTCATTAGGAATCATTTCTTGATTAAAAGTTGTAACAGCAATATAAAAAGCAGGAGTTAATATTGTTAAAAATAAGGCTAGACATCTTAAAATTCTAGTAAAATTTATATTGTCTGTTTTTTGATAATAGTCTTCTGGTGTATGGATAAAGTCTGTTAAAACAGTAGGAGTAATTAAAACAAAAGGAGAGTTTTCTACTAATATAACGATTTTTCCTTCTAATAAAGCGGTTGATGCAACATCTGGTCTTTCAGAACTTTTTATTTTTGGAAGAGAAGAAGGATTTTTTTTAATTAAAAAGTCTCGGATATATCCACTATCTAGAACTCCATCAATATCAATAGAATCAATAATTTTTTCAATTTTTTCGACTCTTTTTAAATCAACGACATCTTCAATAAAAGCAACGGATACTTTTGTTTTCGTTTTTCTTCCAACAATATGTTCTTTAAACCATAATTTATTTGTCTTAATTCTTTTTCTAATTAGACCAATATTAGTAGAGTAGTTTTCATTAAATCCATCCTTAGGTCCTCTAACAATTGTTTCGCTAGTACTTTCTGTAATTCCTCTATTCAAATTAGCCTTTGTTTCTATAGAAATTGCCTTTGTTTCTCCTTCGATAAAAATAATGGTATAACCACTGGCTAATTTATAACAGATATCTTCTAAATTTTCTTCGATATAAAGTTGACTATTATAAATACTGTTTTCTAGCATATGAAATAATGAATCAAAATTTTTTTCTTTTTTATTACGAACATAGTATCCGAGATCTTTCATTAGAAAATTACTAACTTTATCATCACTAGTAACGCTTTCTAAGTAAACATACATTAATTCCTGTTCCTTAGTTTTTATCAAACGAAAAACTAAGTCGGTACTATCTCCAAATTGCTTTTTAATTTCTTGTTTGATTTTATTTAATTCTTTTTCCATACAATCACCTTTTTTTAGTATTGCCAATTCTTACTAAAATATTAAAAAACTTTAAAAATTATAGTATAATAACATGTGGTGAGATTATGTATAAAATAGAAAAGCTAGATCATAAAGGAAGAGGAATTACTTTTGTAGATAATAAAATTACTTTTGTAGAAAATGCTTTAAAAGATGAAATTGTGGATATTCGTATTCTTAACCAAAAAAAGAAATTTAATGAAGCAAAAGTTTTAAGTATTATTACAGAAAGTGTAGATCGTGTAACACCGATTTGTCCTTATTATAAGGATTGTGGTGGATGTAATTTAATGCATTTAAAATATGAAAAACAATTAGAGTATAAAAAAGAAAAAGTTAGTGAAATTTTAAAACGATATGGAAATTTAGAAATTAGTATAGATTCTATTCAATCGACTTCTTGTTTAAATTATCGAAATAAGGTTACCTTACAAGTAAAAAAAGGACTAGGATTTTATAAAGATAATACGTATGATATTGTTGAAATTGATCATTGTGATATTGTAGAACCAAGAATTAATGAAGTTATTGAATCTTTAAAAAATGAGGATTTATCTGTCATTTATCAAATTGTTATTCGTGTAAGTTGTGATGAAGTAATGGTTGTTTTTAAAACGAATGAAGATTTGAAATTAGATTTAGAGCAATTAAAAGTAGATACTATTATTATGTACAAAGATGGTAATTATAAAACTGTAAAAGGAAAAGGATATATTACAGAAACTTTAGAAAATTTAAAATTTATTGTTTCTCCTGATTCTTTTTTTCAAGTAAATAGTAAAGGAGCTTTATTATTATATAACCAAGTTTTAGAATATGCTTCGTTAACTGGAAATGAAAATGTATTAGATTTATTTTGTGGTACAGGTACTATTGGAATGTTTTTAAGTCGCAAGGCAAAAAAAGTAATTGGGGTTGAAATTAATCGGTATGCGATTGAAGATGCGAAAAAGAATGCTGAAATGAATAGTGTTTCTAATATAGAGTTTATTTGTGATGATGCTACCAATGTAAAATTAAATGGGATTGACGTTGTAGTAGTTGATCCTCCTAGAAGTGGGTTAAATCCTAAAATTATAGAATATTTGTTAAATTTAAAATCAAAAAAAATAATCTATGTTTCTTGTGATCCTATGACTTTAGCAAGAGATTTAAAAAGTTTACAAGATGGTTATGATATAAAAGAGGTAAGTTTAGTAGATATGTTTCCGAATACTTATCATGTAGAAACCGTTTGTGTATTAGAAAAAAAATAATTTTAATTTAGTATTATTAACAATTTATTAAATTTTACAAAGAAAAATAACACAAACTAAAAATTTTAAATAGTTGAACATAAAACTCTAGGAATACTTCCTGTTAAATTTTACTACCATGATTCATAATGAATTGTGAAAAGGAGAGATTTTTATGAATCAAGAAAAAATAGGAAAATTTATTTTAGAATGTCGAAAGAAAAAGAATTTAACGCAATCAGAGTTAGCCGAAAAAATAGGAGTAACCGATAAATCAATTAGTAATTGGGAAAATGGCAGAAATATGCCAGATTTATCTTTATTTAAACCACTTTGTGAAATATTAGATATTTCAGTAAATGATTTGATTAGTGGCGAAAATGTATCGCAAGATGAATATCAAAAAAAATTAGAAGAAAATATTATTAGTACCATTGATTATACCAATAAAAAAGTACTAGAAAAAAATAACATAATTGGTATTATTTTGATTACTTTTAGTGTTTTATTAGTGATTACAGCCTTTTCCATATTTCCAAGCGAAAGTAGTTGGGGTTCTATTTATTCAATATTTGGTGGAGTAATATCCCTAATTGGAGTTTCAAAATTTACTAGAAAATTAAAATTTCAAAAAAGATTTCTATTTAATTTTGGATATTTTCTTTTGTTTGTTATAATGTCACTTTTAATTGATTATATAAGTGTTGTTAATATGAAACAAGCTCCAAGATTTTCAATTTATAAAACAACGTCTGATTCATCGATTTATTATGATACATTATTTTATGATGTTGTAAGATGTAATAGAGATACCAAAAAGGAATATTATAAAGTAATGAAAAATCAATCTTATGATATTGAGGAAATTGAAAAATATTGTAAATAGTAAATATTTTTAGCAGATATAAATGATATGAACCTCGTTTCTCTTATGTCCAAGAAACGGGGTTCATATCAATCCAGATTTAGAAAATTATTCTAGAGAACTGCTAACTGGAAAATTTAGAAATGTTAATAAATATTCTACTAATTTTATCTTATCTAATTATGATATATCAAAATTATGATATTCAAAAATATTAAAATCAATAAAATTTAATTTATGGAGATAAAATATGAAGATATTTGAAGTAGAAAATAGAATATCAACACTAATTAATAATTTACTAGAAGTACGGGAAGGTTCGGTAAAAGCAACTCATTTATTTTTATCAAATGAAGAGATAGAAAACATAAAAGATATGTTCCACAAGCATTAAAAGAAGTATCCCATTTAATAATTATGGAAAATGAAAATAATCAACCTATTGCTTTTATGGGAATAGAGGATAAAAAACTTGACATGTTGTTTATCAAAAATATTGAAAGAGGAAAAGGTCTAGGAAAATTATTACTAAACTATGGTATCAAAAATTATGATGTGAATGAGTTAACAGTAAATGAACAAAATCCAAAGGCAAAAGGATTTTATGAATATTTAGGTTTTAAAATATATAAGAAAACGGAATTAGATGAACAAGGAAATCATTATCCTATTTTATACATGAAATTAGAAGATTAATTTTATAAATCAATGAAAAGTGATTTATAAAGTGTAAAAATATATTTTTTATGTTACAATCTTAATTGTAAGAACGAGATAGTTTGGAATGGAGAGACAATTATGAAAAAACAAGAGGCTGAAGTATTAGCATCAGAAAAAGTGGATTTAATCATAGAATATATTACACAAATGCTTGATGATTCAACGAAGCTATCAGCAAGTATGGAATTTAATTCTGCTAAAATAAATGGTCAAAAAATGTGCACTTTAGATATTTATGTGCCAATAAAAAATTTTGAGAGGCATTTAAATCTTGATATTCCAAAAGATCATCAAAATATTATATTGAAAGAGTTTTTAAATCGAATATTAACTACTTTTTTATCTCATGAAACAATAGGCCCAACAAAATTTTATCAATTAAGATCAAGTAATTTTCTATTTGATGGTATCAAGATTGTTAATACAATTGGTAGTGAAATAAAAGTAAATATGTATGGAATAGATAAACAGATAGCTGATGAATATAATAAAGAATATGAAGAATATAGAAATAGCGTTTTAGAGGATAATACTTCTAAAAAAAGAATTTGATTATAGCATGAGAAATTTTTTAAATAGTATCAGAACTCCTGATACAAATATGTCTATTGGAAATAAAATAATCAATACTATTCTAATATTTTTAATTGGAATAGTATTAGGCATCTTTTCTAAATGGTTAGATAACTTAAGTATAGATGATACAATTTGGTGGCAGTATATCATAGGAATATTAGACCTATGTAACATATTTTCTATGTTTGGAATATGGTTACTAATAGCTACTACAATTTCTGTATTTAGTAAAACACCATTAAGAGCAAGTATAAATGTATTTTTATTCTTTGTAGGTATGACAGTAAGTTATCATCTATATACAATTTATTTTAGTGGGTTTAATCCTAAAAGTTATATGATAATATGGTATATAATAACTTTAATAACACCATTACTCGCTTTTATATGTTGGTATGCAAGGGGCAATGGTAAAATATCATTAATTATATGTAGTGGGATATTAGCAGTAATGCTTATTAGTTCTTTTAGTATAGGAATGTGGTATTTTGACTTTAAAAGTGTAATAGATACAGTTTTATTTATAGGTATTATTGTGGTTTTATATACTAGTCCTAAAAAAAGTGTTTACAGTTTGCTTGGATCTTTAATATTGGCATTTGATTTTAGTGTATTAGTGTAATTTAAATTACAATTTAGTAATTTATATGGAGAATTAAGAAGATGAATGAATATATAAATTTAACTTTAGAGAACATTGATGAGGAACATATATGTTGTGCAATAGGAGCTAAAAAGCATCAAGCAGGAGTTGATAGTAAAAAAGAATGGATAAAAAGTAAATTAAAAGATGGGCATATTTTTAGAAAATTAAATGCAAGAGGAAAGATATTTATTGAATATGAGCCATTAGAAACTGCTTGGATTCCTATTAGTGGTAAAAACTATGAATATATTTATTGTTTATGGGTAGCAGGAAGTTTTAAGGGTAAAGGAATTGGAAAAGAATTACTAGAGTATGCAATAAACGATTCTAAAGAAAAAGGTAAAAGTGGAATATGTACTTTGGTTTCTAAAAAGAAAAAGCCTTTTATTGGAGAAAAGAAATTTTTTGAACATTATGGATTTAAAGTTGTAGATACTATTGGAGATTATGAACTATTAGCATTACAATTTGATGATAGCGAAACTCCTAGATTTAATGATAGTGCTAGACTTATGAAAATCGATAATAAAGACTTTACTATTTATTATAGTCCAGAATGTCCTTATGTAGAATACGAAGTAAATGAATTAACTGAATATGCAAAAGAAAATAATATTAAAATTAACTTTATAAAAATAGATTCATTGGAAAAAGCAAAAAATGCACCTTGTATATTCAATAATTGGGCTAACTTTTATAAGGGAGAATTTGTTTCAAATACAATATTAAATGCTACTTCATTTAAAAAGTTAATAGACTAAGTTTGCTCATGAATATAGAATATATTATAAATAAACATACGATAGTAACTATACATTGCAGTTATAGTCAGATGACACATGTTGAATGTGTTTCAGTACTACATCGAAAAAGCCTTGAAAAATAAAGACACTAGAAAAAATGATAAATCAAAAATTTTATATAAATGAATGATTTTTATAAAAATTATAAGATTTATTAAGTAGTTTAAAAGAAGAGTATGTGTTTCTACAGACTACACTACCTATGTAAAAAAACATAAATTAACTAAAAATTAGTTTGAAATAAGAAAAAAGATTATAATAAAATATTTTTAAAATTATCTATCTTTAAGCATAAAGGATAGATAATTTTTTTGATATAACCATTTTATTACATCTTCATTATACATTTTAAAAATACTTTCATAAATTAAAATATGAGAATTGAAAGATGAAAATTGATTCAAAAAAAATAGAGGAGGGTGTATAATGAATAATTGTAATGATTATGAGAGAATAAGAAAAAAAATTGAAGAAGAAAGAAAAAAATACAAATTTTGTTATATACAAGGTCCAACGGGACCAAAAGGTGCCAAAGGAGATGCTGGTCCACAAGGTGAGAAAGGAGAAAGAGGAATACCAGGTCCTACTAGTATTGATGTTGGCATTACAGAAACAATAGATTCATTTGAAAATGCTAAAGTAGAAAATGTTGGAACAAATGAAGATGTGATTTTGAATTTTAAAATACCTAGAGGAGAACAAGGAGTAGAAGGAAAAATTGGCCCACAAGGAATTCCAGGACCAAAGGGAGAAAAAGGAGACATGGGTCCACAAGGAATAAAAGGAGAAAAGGGAGAACAAGGACCATCGACTATTCAAATTGGAAATATCGAAACAATAGATCCAACAGAAGAAGCCGAGGTTATAAATGTCGGAACACCAGTAGATGTCGTTTTAGATTTTAAAATACCTAGAGGAGAACAAGGAGATATTGGACCAAGAGGATTGCCAGGAGAAATAGGAAGGACAGAACATATTTCTATAGATGAAACAGAAACTTTAGAACCAGGGGAACCAGCACAAGTAATGGATACTTTTGAAAATTGGGTGCATCATTTAGCATTCTTAATTCCAAAAGGAGAAAAAGGAGATGTTGGAGAAAGAGGACCACAAGGTCCTGCAGGTCCTCCAGGAACAGAATTTGTGTCTTCTTACGGAATTAGATATTCAATGACGGATACACAACTTACCTTACCACAAGGAACAGATACAGTAATTCCACTTCCTGAAAAAGGGGTATCTTTTCTTACAGAATATCCAGATGGTAATTCTATTAAGATAAAAGAAAGTGGAGTATATTTAGTATCATATCTATTATGTGGAGCAACAAATGAAGAATGTTCTATAACTATGTCTGTTAGAGCAAATGACATATTACAACCTGCCACAAGTGCAACTAGTGAATTTAGTGCCCAAATAATTAATAACATAAGCGGAACAACAATTGTTTCATTACAGCCAAATGATCTTATAACATTAAATGTTAAATCATCGAAAGCTGTTAATATTAAATTTAATGGAAGTACTAATGCAATGTTAAGTGTAACTAAAATACATTAAGAATAGAAAACTCTATTCTTTTTCATTACTTTCCTTTCAAAATTTAACATAAATTATTGTAAAGGAAGGTGATAATTATTCAAATAATAAATAATAATACGGTAGTTGTTACAACTAGTGATGAATTAAAACAAGCAGTAAGTGAAGATAATAATTATGATTATATTTATTTAGGAAATGATATTGTTGCTACCAGTGGGTTTATTATAAATAGTAAAAAAAGTAAAGTGACAATTGACGGAACATATAACAATACAAAATATACTTATACAAATAATTTAAGTTTAGAAGCAGAAGTTATAAAAGTTAGTACAACTAACAAAAAAATCATATTAAAAAATATGAATATAGTATCTTCACATGGTTATGGAGTTGTATATGTTCCCTCTCATCCAAATTATTCTAATGTAATTGTAGAGTATAATAAAATAAATTTTAATGGAATAGAGCTTTCCTGTAATTATTATGGAACCACTAAGATTATTGATTCTGTTATAGAGGCAAAAGATACTAATAATGTTTCAGTACAAAAGGTATGTGATTCAAATAGAATTATAATAGGTGGTACTTCAACAATAACAAGTAGTTCAAGCACTAATCAAGTTTTCTTCTTTAATGATGTTATACCATCTTCAGTTAAAATTATGCCTAATAGCAGAGTAAGTATTACAACTGATAAAGAATTTATGAATGGAACAAATAGAGTTGATTTAATCGTAGGTCATGGAGCAGAATTTATTTTAACAACTGGTAATGGATTTGCCAAAACGACAACACATGGTGCTAGAAATGTTTTAATAGAAGAAATGTCTAATTTTACATTTATTGAAAAAAGTCATCAAAGAGTTCCAATGTGGAATGTGTTTGGAGATTTTACAATAAAAGAAGGTGCGAGTGTTTCTGTTATCAATACATATATGACCACCCCTTCGGATAATTACAATATTTATTTCAAAGGTACCAATCAAAAGTTTATCTTAGATAATCCTAAATACGTAAATATTTATACAAAAAATGCAAATGTAGTATATACCAATAATCCTGTCGATTTTAAGTTTAGTTTTAGTAGAATTAATATGTGGCTATATGCTCTTGATTATACTTCTGCTTGTACCATTGATGATACCCCAGCATTCGAATGGTACAAAGAAAATACACCAGTTAAAATAAACGGTGTATTAAATAAAGATAGTACTACTATAACATCTCATAATTTTACAGATACCGAATTAAGTTCATTGCCAGATATAAGTAATTTTTCATTTCAAAATAAAAAAATATTAACAGTAGGAATATTAAAAATAAATGTTCATCCAATTACAGATTCTACAAATACCATTTCAGGTCATACCATACCATATGCAAATGTCAAAATAGAATATGATAATAAAACTTTAAGAGTATCAGCAGATGAAAATGGTTTTTTTGAGACAAATATTGATTCTGTTATTCCAGATGATACAAGAATTAAAATAACATCTTGTTTAAATAGTTGTTTTACTGAAAGAAAAATAACAGTACCCTTTCTTGGAGAACTAACTTTATTGACATCAACAGGAAATATTCCTTTTAGTATGATTCCATCATCTACTAATCCAATTGTTTTACCTAAAAAAAATGAGACAGTAGTAACAGTAATTGATAGTAGAGTAAATAGTTCGAATTGGAAACTATATATAAATTATACAAATCCAATGATAGAGAGTAGTGGTAAAGTATTAATTGATTCATTATTTTTTAAGAAATTTAATAATGAAGAAATAACCTTAAAAACAAATAAAAAATTAATATATGAATCGAATGATAATGGTGGAACCGTAAATGTTAGTAATATTACATTTTCTACTGATAAAGGATTATTTTTAAAACCTAGTAAAGATTTACTTGAAGATGAGGATTATTCTACATTAGTAGTTTGGAGTGTTGAGGAATAATGTTTTTACAAAAAAGAAAATGGATTTATTGTAATGAGGTGATTTATGAGAAATGATTATCTTTATATTAGATTGTGTAGTAATGAAAATATGGGGTTAAGTAATTTAAAAATTAGACTAAAAAATAAGTGTAATAAGATTATCTTTGATGGAATAACAGATAATTTTGGAGAAGTTAAAATACCAATATGTGATAATGAGGTATATAAATTGGTAGTATATACTAATTTATCAATTGTACAAGTACCTTTAATAGCAAGAAAAAATAATCTTTATTGTATAAATATTGGTGGTCATAAAAGAAAAGAACAACTTGTTACGATAATATTAATGGATAAAAATTATCCAAATATAAAAATAGAAGGAGGTAAGATGATATTATGGCAAGACATACAATCCCAATAACTAATGGTAAAGGAAGTATTGAACTTGTTACAGGAACATATAATGCCCAAGCTTCTGCAGGTGGATATGATGCTTCTACACTGAATCCAAAAAGTGTAACTATTATAGATGGAACGGATACTTATGCTTTTACTATCAGTGCAACAGGAGTTTTAACACTTCATGTTACAGATAATGGTGATCCTAGTACTGGAGTCCAAATTATTGGTGCTAAATTTATAAGAACGAATAGTACAGGAACAATAGTTGGAAAAGAAATAACAACTAATACAGATGGAGATGCGGTATTTAATAATGTTCCATTTGCTGAATCAGGAAGTACTCCAATATATTATAAGCAAATATCAAGTGATGGTGGTCACACATTTGATGATACAGTGAAATCCATTACTATGACTGAAGCAGCTGAAACAGTACAAATAACAAACCCAACTGCTCCAGTTAGAAACTTTACATTAATGGATGCAAGTTTCCCAAATATACCAATTACAGATGGTCAAATAACACTTCAAGATAACTAATAAAAATAGTAGATTTCTATTTAGAAGAATCTGTATAATAATCATTAAAATAAAGTTTGATGATTAGACTGTTGACAAATAAATTTTGTTAATGGTCTTTTTTTGATTGTTATTAGTTATTAAACAGTATTATATTTAATTCTATAATGATTTCTAAATGAATTTTCTTGAAATACCTGTTAAAAATCCTTCTTATTAAATATATTATTTAATTTGTTTTTAGTATGATGTATCAAATTATTGAAAACTTTAAGTATTATCAAATTCTATTATCAGGTTCTAGTACCTTAGGAAAACGGAAATACGTTTAGAAATAAATTTGAGATATTAGTTAACTTTATTACAAACTATTAAATTTAATCTTTATTTATGATATAATTCCATTATGTATATAGTTGAGGAGTGATAATATGTCAAGTTTACCAATAGTTATTAAGTATTTAATTGTGTTTGGAGTATCTATGTTACCAATTGTAGAATTAAGAGGTGCGATTCCAATTGCAGAAGGCCTAGGATTAAACATTCTACTTTATTATCCCATTGCGATTATTGGAAATATTCTTCCTGTGCCATTTATTTTCTTATTCGCAAGAAGAATTCTTGAATGGGGAAAAGATAAAAAGGGCATTGGTAAATTTTTTACTTGGTGCTTAGAAAAAGGCAATAAAGGTGGCGAAAAATTAAAAGAATCTGCAGGTACAAATGGTATCTTCTGGGCTTTATTGTTATTTGTTGGAATTCCTCTTCCAGGAACTGGAGCTTGGACAGGTACATTGGCAGCAAGTTTTTTAAATTTAGATTTTAAAACAAGTATGAAAGCAATTACATTAGGTGTTATATTAGCCGGCATTATTATGTCGTTAGGAAGTAAAATTGTGGCTATTCTAGGCTGGACAGGAGTAATAGCAATCATTGCTATATTACTATTTATTGTTCTATTTTCTGTCATAGTAAAAAGAAAAAAATAAAATTAGAAAATAGAGGTGTAAGATGGAAGAAATGAAGCATACAACTCCTGATAGAGGAGTTTTTAAAAATTTAAAATCCACTTTTAAATATGCAAAAAGTGGAAAAAAATACTTATACATATTTTTATTTTTAAATATCCTTTTAACCGTTATTTCAGTGGTTGTGCCAGTAATTACTGCTAAAAGATTAGTGGCTTTAACAAATGGTTTATTTGAAAGATTACTAATTTTAGTTTTTGTTTTGTTTATTATTGAAATTTTTAGAAATATCAATAATTATTTATGTAATTTTGTTTATAGTAAGTTCTATTATGATGTAAGAAAAAATCTTCAGATTGAATTAACACGTGAAACTTTAAAAATAACACAAGAAGAATTAAATAATCACTCTAGTGGAATTTTTATTGAAAGAATTAATGATGATACTGATAATTTAACTGATATTTTTGTTCAATTAATTGATTATATAACAGGTATTATTGGGAACTTAGGAATTTTAATTACTGTTTTTTTCATTAATTTTTATCTTGGAATTGCTTATATAGTATTTATTGTAATTATTATTTTTTATAATAAATATTCTAGTAGCATTAATTATAAAAATAGAAAAAAATGGAAAAAAGTAAGAGAAAAAACAGGTGGTTTTATCTCGGAAATTGTAAGAGGGTCAAAAGATGTAAAAATTTTGAACGCCGAAGAATCTTTTTTAGTAAAAGCAAATGAATATATGAAAGAAACAAATCAAGAATCTTACAAATATCAAATGAAAAAAGCGAAACTTCGTTTATTTGGTGGTTCTATTAGAGATATATGTGATTTAAGTATTAGTATCCTGATTTATTTATTTTTAGTGTCTGGTGGACTTACAATAGAATCTACAATTATTATTTATAATTATCATTCTCAATTGACATGGACTGCAGATTGGATTGAAAGAATTTATGAAATTATTAAACAATTTAATTTAGCGGCTAATCGAATATTTGGAATTTTAGAGGAAACTGAATTTGAAAAAGAAAAATTTGGAACTAAAAAGCTTCATAATTTTGAAGGAAATATTGAATTTAAAGATGTTTACTTTTCATATGAAAACGATATTCCAATTTTAAAAAATTTAAATTTAAAAGTAAATGCAAATGAAATTGTTGGATTTGTAGGACCATCAGGAGCCGGAAAAACAACTATTTTTAACTTAATTAGTGCTTTAAATAAAATTGATTCTGGTGAAATTTTATTAGATGGAATAAATATTAATGAACTTGATAAATCTTCTATTCGAGGAAATTTATCTGTCATTAGTCAAAATGCCTATATATTTAATATGAGTATTATGGATAATTTAAAAGTAGTGAAAATGGATGCTTCAGAAAAAGAAATAAAAGAAGCTTGTCATTTAGCCTATTTAGATGAATTTATTGAATCATTACCAGAAAAATATAACACTATTGTAGGAGAAGGTGGTGTTACATTATCTGGTGGACAAAAACAAAGACTTGCTATTGCAAGAGCACTACTTTTAAAAACAGAAATTTTACTATTTGATGAGGCTACTAGTGCTTTAGATAATGAAACTCAATCTAAAATACAACAAGCAATTAATAATTTAAAAGGAGAATATACGATTTTAATTATTGCTCATCGACTTTCAACAGTAATGGATTGTGACAAAATATTTGTTATTGAAGATGGGACTGTAGAAAGTGTTGGAAAACATCATGAATTAATGAAAAATAGTAAAACATATCAAAAATTATATAAAAAAGAATTAGAAAATATTTAGGAGTTTGTAGTATGAAAAAGAAGTATCAAAATTACATTAATGTGGATCATTCCTTTGATCGATTAACAATGCTAGGGGTTTTTGCTCTTATTATTGTAATTGCCGGAACATTTGGATTTTTATATGAATATATATTTTATTTCTTTAATGGAGGAATGAAAGAATTTTATTGGCGAGGAGGAAATTTTCTTCCTTGGATTAATGTTTATGCAACAGGATCTATTATGATTTATTTTTTAACGTATAAAAAAAGAAAAAACCCCATTCAAGTATTTTTAATTAGTTTTATCTCTTCTGGAATACTCGAATACATATCAGGACTCGGTATGTATATTATTGGACATGGTATGAGATGTTGGAATTATAATTCAGAAATATTAAATTTTGGTAATATTAATGGATTTGTTTGTTTAAGAAGCGTTACATTTTTTGGACTTTCTGCTTTGCTTTTAATCTATGGGATTGTTCCACTTTGTTTCTTTCTTGCCAAAAAAATGAATAAAAAATTATTTTTGACAATTAGTTTTACTTTATGTACAATTGTTTTAATTGATGAATTTTATAATTTACTATTTGCTCGAATTTTTCATCTTCCAAGAGCATCTAAAATTTATAAAAGTTTAGGAGTTAAATATGTCAAATTTAAATAAAGGGGGGATATTTATTATGCATGCTATTAAAATATTTTTATTAGAATTATTGTTGTTATTTGTTTTATGTTTTTTTGGAACAATTGTAATGAATGTTTTTGGAATGGTTTTAAATGTGGACTATTCTAATGCATCTGGAATTAAAGTTGGCTTTTGTTCTTGGATTATTTTATTAATTTCTGATTTATTTTTAAAATTAACTGATAAGAAAAAATAGTTATATTAGAAAATAAAAATATTTTATTATGACTACATCGTTATTTAAACGGTGTAGTTTTTATTTATTTTTTTTGAATTGTAAAAAAAAACTTACATAAAATTTAAAAATGTGGTATGTTTATAAAGCTGACCAAAATGTCTAGCTAGGAAAGGAAGTAAATTTATGCAAAAAGCAGATTTAGGAAAAGATAATATTAATAAACTTTTACTATCATTCGCAATTCCTTGTGTAATTAGTATGTTAATTAATTCAGTTTATAATATTGTCGATCAAATTTTTATCGGAAAAGGGGTAGGGACATTAGGAAATGCTGCTACGAATGTTATATTCCCATTAGTTATCGTTTTTAATGCTGTAGCAGGTTTAATTGGAAATGGAGCTGCAGCAAATCTTTCTTTAAAATTAGGAGAAGGAAAAAAAGAAGAAGGAGGAAAAATAGTAGGATCTGCTACAACAATATCATCTATTGTAGCTGTTATTTTAAGTATTATTGCCTATATTTTCTTACCAAAATTAGTATATATCTTTGGATGTACAGAAACAGTTTATCAGTATGCAGTAGACTATGGTAGAATTATTATATTAGGAGCACCTTTTATGATTATTTATTCTAGTTTATCACAATTAATTAGAGCGGATGGTTCTCCAAAATATTCAATGACCCTATTAGTAATAGGAGCAATCATCAATATAATTTTAGATCCTATTTTTATCTTCGGATTTCATCTAGGAGTAAAAGGTGGAGCATATGCTACAATAATTGGACAAATTGTATCATTTGTTATGGCTATTTTATATTTAAGAAAAACAAAAACAGTCAAATTAGATCGTGATTCTTTCAAAATAGATCGTAGTATTCTTAGAACATTAGGATTAGGATTATCTTCATTTATTACACAAGCAACTGTATTAGCTTTATTTGTTTTTATGAATAATATGATGACGAAATATGGCGCAAATACAAAATATGGTGCTGATATTCCCTTATCTGTATATGGAGTAATTTCTAAAATTAATAGTTTATATATTTCTACTATCTTAGGAATTTCTATTGGAGCACAACCAATTATAGGATTCAACTATGGCGCTGGAAATTATAAAAGAGTAAAAGAGACATTGAGAAAAGTTTTAGTGATTAATTTCTTAGTAGGACTAGTATTTAATATTATTTTTTATGCTTTCCCTAAAGAAATTGTTAGTATATTTATTTCCAATACAGATCCAAGTTATCATTTATTCTTAGAATTTGCAGTAATTATTTGTCATACCTTCTTAATTGTGATGGGATTAAATTTCTTAGAAATGACAACTTCTATTGTTGTTCAATCTTTAGGAAATGTAAAAAAAGCAACAATGGTTTCCTTTATTAGACAAATTATTTTATTTATTCCACTTGCTTGTTTCTTATGTATTATTGGTAATAAAGGAATTATGGGTGTATTAGAAGCAGGACCTATTGCGGATTCTATTACTTTTGTAATTGCCATATTTGTCCTTGGAAGTGAATATAAAAAATTATCAAAATTTGAAGAAGCAGACATTATAGAAGAGTCTACTCATACTCATCATCAAGGTGAAAAAATTGTTGTTACAATTTCTCGTGAATATGGTAGTGGTGGCAGATATGTTGGTAAATTATTAGCAGATTTATTAAATGTTAATTTTTATGATAAAGAATTAATTATGCTTGCTAGTAAAGATTCCGGTTTATCAAAAAAATATATTGAAAATAGTGAACAAAAATTAGTTAGCGCTAAATTTGAAAATAATAACGATGATCGTATTTTCATTGCCGAAGAAAAAGTAATCAAAAAATTAGCAAGAACAGAATCTTGTGTAATTGTCGGTAGATGTGCTGATTACATATTAAAAGATAAGAAAGATGTCATTAAAGTATTTTTATATAGTGATGAAAAGCATAAAGAAAATAGAGCTGTTAAATATTATGGATTAGACAAGAAAAAAGCTTTAACTACGGTAAATAAAATAAACAAACAAAGAGCAAAACATTATAAATATTATACAGACCGTAATTGGTATGACTTTAATAATTATGATTTAGCTTTAAATGTTGATACTTTAGGAGTAGAAGAAACTGCTAAATTTATTAAAGAATTTATTGAAAAAAATATAAAATAGTAAATTCTATTATACGAATTATTAAAAATTGAAAAATGAATATTCAAAAATGGTAAGAATAAACTTACCATTTTTTTAAAACTCGCATTTGTTTTTAAAATTGAACTCTGTTAAATTAAACACCAGAAACGGAGAATAAATATGATAGAAATAAAACCCTTTTATACTTGTAAGTATGATAAAGC
>URDT01000015.1 GCA_900546745.1 uncultured Mycoplasmatota bacterium
GTCTATTAATTGTCCAAGATAAATACCAATTTTCTGTACTATCTTTTACAGTTACAATTCCTCCTGTTGTAACTTTTCCTTTTCTTGGGTCACGTTTACATATATCTATAATATGTTTCATTATATTTTCATCACTTACTTCTATAGTCGCACTCATCCAGTTTGTTAAATCTACATTACCACAGAATTTATCTGGATTACCAAATTCACCATTAGAAGCCTGTGAAGCAATATTTTTCCATAAATCCCATGATTCACCATTTCCATTTTTTATTGTTGATAAATCTGGTGCATTATTTTGATCTCCATAACAAGATGTATCTGTACAACAACCATTTGTAATAAATACTAAATCGTCTTCTATTAAATCTATTGTTTTTTCTTGTCCTTCATTCTCATATATAATTTGAGTTGCTACTTTTTTATTTTGTTTAGATTCAAATATAACATTTTTAACATCTATTCCATATTCAATTTTTACACCATTACTTTCTAAATATTTTGTAAGTGGTAAAATCATTGATTCATATTGATTATATTTTGTAAATCTTAATGCTGAAAAATCTGGTAATCCATCTATATGATGAACATATCTACATAGATATCTTTTCATTTCTAATGCAGATGACCATTTTTGAAATGCAAACATTGTTTGCCAATATAACCAAAAATTAGTTTCCCAAAATGAGTCTGGCAATACATCAGAAATTTTTTTATTTTCTAAATCCTTTTCTGGTGTAATAAATAGTTTAGATAATGCAATTGCTGATTTTCTATCCAGTTTAAACATTTTATCAGTATGTGCATCTTCACCACAATTTATAGTTGCTCTACATAGTGAATAATTTGGGTCATGTTTATTAAGCCAATAATATTCATCTAATACTGATATATTTGGTGTTTCAATTGATGGAACACTTCTAAACATATCCCACATACATTCAAAGTGATTATCCATTTCACGTCCACCACGCATATAAAATCCTTTAGTGACATCCTTTCTTCCATCACATGATCCACCGGCTAAATCTAATTTTTCTAACAAATGAATATGTTCTCCTTTCATTTGTCCATCTCTTACTAAATAGAATGCTGCTGAAAGACCTGCTAAACCTGTACCAATTATATAGGCAGATTTTTTATCTACTCCTTCTGGTTTTTCTGGGCGAGCAAATGTTTCATATGTTCCTGATCCATAATACATAAATATTCCTCCTTATATGATCATCAGTTAAATTGTATTATTTTCAATATTTTTATTCAATAATCAATTTTTTTAGTATGTAGAAACATTAATACACAAAAATAAAATTGGAGTAATATCTATACATTAACAATCAATTGTAATAATTTTATACAATATTTCAAATTTAAATTACTATTTTTTCAAAATATTTCTCACTTCCACCATACCCTGCTATTCCAAATAAAAATACTTTTTTATCTTTTAATTGTTTTAAAATCTATCTTTTATATTACAAAAAGACAAAGTTTATAATTTATCCTTTTACTAAATTATTTAATTTTATGTAAAATAATTCATTTGAAAACTAACAAAAAATCTTGTTTTTAAATCAAGATTTTTCTTTGTTTTGAAATAAAAAACATTCTTTATCATGCGAAACGATAATTCCAATTGCCTGTAAATAAGAATAGATAATTGTTGTTCCAACAAACCGCATACCACGTTTCATTAAGTCTTTTGAAATAGCATCTGATAAATCGGATCTTGTTTGATTCCATTCATAAAATATTTGATCCTTTGTAAATGTTTTTAGGTAGTTGTAAAAGGAACCATACTCATTTTGAATTTGACGAAATATTTTTGCATTCATAATACTTACTTTAATTTTTAAACGATTTCTTATAATTCCTTTATTTTGTAAAAGTTCTTCTATTTTAGTTTCATCATAAGAACAAATTTTTTCTAAATTAAACTGATCATAAGCCTTTTTAAAATTGTCTCTTTTATTTAAAATACATTCCCAAGAAAGTCCGGCTTGAAAAGATTCTAATAGCAACATTTCAAACAAATAGGATTCGTTAGAATTGAAAACTCCCCACTCTTTATCATGATATTCAATATACTTTGGATTATTTAAATTACACCATTTACATCGAATCATAAAGCAGTTCCTTTTGTTGGAATTTTAAATTGGGACATATCTAGTTTTTCTAATTCTAATAATTTCACTTTATTCTGAATACCTCCACCATATCCTGTTAAACTACCACTGGTACCAACTACTCTATGGCAAGGAATAATAAGACAGATTGGATTCCAACCTACAGCTCCTCCAACAGCTTGAGCAGACATTTTAGAAATTCTGTTTATTTTGGCAATTTTGTTAGCAATATCTTGATAAGTTACCACATTTCCATAAGGAATCTCTTTCATGATTTCTATTACTTGTTTTCTAAAAGGAGTTAAGTTGTTTATTTTATAAAGTGGGATAAAATTAGGTACTTGGCCAGAAAAATAAAGATCAAGCCATGTTTTTGTTTGATCAAAAATTGGTAAATTTTTAAAAGTTAAATCACTTTGATGCTTCTTTGAATCTCTTGAATGTTCAAACCACAATCCTGTCAAGTAGGTTCCATCACTACTCATTAAAATATCAGAAAATTGAGAATTTGTTGAATATCTTTGAACAAACATCATAACACCTCGCTTTTATTATATCAAAAAAATACTAATTATAAATTAGTATTTATTGTGCTGTATAACCACCATCAATTGGAACAATAGCACCTGTTATAAATGTTGCATTATCACTTAATAAATAAGTAATTAGATTAGCAATTTCTTGATCTTTTCCAAGTCTTCCAATTGGTAATTGATTTGCCATCACATCTTTCATTTCTTGAGGCACTTGTGCTAATATTGGAGTATCTACATATCCTGGAGCAATAGCATTTACACGAATGTTATCACGAGCATAAGTAAGTGCTAAAGAACGAGTCATTTGGTTAATTGCTCCTTTTGTAGCAGAATAAGCAAAACTCATAGCAGATCCTACTAATCCATACATAGAAGAAGTATTGACAATGGCTCCTCCACCTGTTTTAAGCATTTCTGCAATTACATATTTATTCATCAAAAAGATACCTGTTTGATTGACTGCTACAACTTTATTCCACTCTTCTAGACTAACTTCATGAGCTTTATTAGGGCTTCCACCAATTCCAGCATTTGCTACTAAGCAATCTATATGTCCAAAATGTTCTAAAGTTTTTTGAATGCAATTTTTTACATCTTCTTCGTTTGAAACATCACATTTTATTCCAAGGCAGCAACTGCCTAAATTAGAAGCAATGTTTTCTACTTCATCATTTAAATCAACAATCACAACATTTTCTTGTTTTTCTATTAATTTTTTAGCAGTAGCAAGTCCGATTCCACTTGCTCCTCCAGTAATAATTGTTACTTTTTCTTTCATTGTATCACTTTCCCTTCTTAGAATATCGAAATGGTTCTCTATTCTAAATCATTATACCATAATATGAATCTTTATACTTAATTTTGTCTATAAATTTGTTCTCCTTGAATCATTGGATAACGAATTAATTGACTACTATCTAAGTTTTCATGATGTATATCAATAGCTGATATTTGATGATTATGATAAGTTGTATAATAGTAAATTCCTTCATTTAAATTACAGCAAGAACTATAAATTGTAATTTCATATTTTCCAGTTTCTACTTCACAACAACCTCTTTGTTGTTCAACAGAATTTAAAATATGAAAAAACTGACTTACACTTTCTGTTTCGTCTTCACTAGAAACAGAATTCATTTTGATAAAAGAAGCTCTTATAAATCTTGACTCAGAAGATAAATCTCCTGGTAATCCAATTGCTCCCATTCCTCTACTATATGGAGTCAAATCAAGTTGATTAGAAAATGTATTGTTTGGATTTTTAGGACTTAGTCCCATATATTTACGAAGTTCAAATAATTGTTGTTCAAAAGGAGGATTATTTGTTAATACTCCAACAGGATTATCATATATCATAATTTCTTTCTTTTTTGTTTCTACTGTAATACTTTCTGTCAAATCAGAAATCATCCAATGTAATTGGGCTAAAGGAAGATTCTCATGAAATGGAACGTTTAAAAAGTTCATAGTTTCTATTAATCTTCTTGCCTCTTTTACTGTAGAACATTGACTTAAAATCCAAGGAATAAATTCGTATTGGGTAATATTATCTTTACCCTCTATTTTTTCATTGTATTGACAATTTCCTACGAAGTTTAAGCCAGCAATGGCTAATCCCTTTTCATTCATTGCATCATAATATAAAGGATAATCATCCATGACATAAGCAACTCCTATGATTGCATAATGACTTTGAATTGTCTCTTTTTCTTTAAAATGAAAAGGATAATTCCTAGGAGTGATGGTAATTTCATCTTGATAAGAATATTCATAATCTAAATTACGACCAAAATAACTATTTTTTGTTTTAAAATGAACTGCTGTACACATATCTTAACCTCCTTATTTTATTATATATTAAATATTCCTATGACTTCAAGGAAAAACTATTATTTATAATAAGGGTACTGTAAAGAAATAAAATATCTTGATCTTGAATTTCTATATAATTTCCTATTAATTTTGGGGATATATAACGAGTATCAATTAAAGTGATTTTATCATAACCATTTAATAATAAAGGCGCTAAACTACTAGCAAAAGAATCTCTAAATATAATTAATTCTTTTCCTGTATGGGTTTCTTTTTTTTGAATGGTTACAATTGGCGTAGATCCAGATAGATAAATATCATAGGGATCTATTGAATTTTGATTTTTATAATATAATTTTGTTTCTTTTTTTGTTTCGTAGTTATATAAATAACTATTTTGAATAGTACCATTTTCTAATACTTTTAATTCATCTTGTTTTGTTTGAATTGGTAATTGATAAGCATAAGTACCTTTAAAATTGGCTATTTTTTTAACTTCATAATCATTTTTAAAAGGAACTTTTAATCCATTAGAAAGAGTACTCGCTACTTCTATTAAAGTTTCTTGTTTCCAATGAGGATCTGTTAAGTAATAATTTTTTAATGTTAAAGAATCCATAATATCAATATAATCCATATTTAAATGTTGTTTTAGATAAGCTTCCAGTTTAGAATAATCCATTTTTAAATGATTGGAACTGCCAAAATAATTTTTATCTGGGATAATAGAAAAATAAACTTGATTATTTTTTAAATACATATTTTGAATTTGATTGATTTTTAAGACAAACTGTTCTAAAGATTTTTGATTAATCGGATATAATTGTTCAATCAAATAATCATGATCAAGATAAATTTGATGATATTCTTTTTTTAGCTGTAATTCTATATGGGCTTTCAAACTTCTAAATTGATCTCTTTTTATAAATTGATCTAATGAATATTGATCAAATTTTTGAAAGAAAGTTCCGTCTATTAGATTGTTTATAGAAATAGAAGGAAATTGTTCTAGTTTTCTTCTTTCTGATAAGGAGATTCCCTGATCTTTTTTTATAATATTCAGTATTAAGAAAGTAACCAATACCAAAACAAATAAAATTGTAATGATTCTATTTTTTATTTGATTAATCATTTTGTTCCTCCTTAAAATCTAAAATACAAAAATGGACTATAAGAACTATCTATTAAATAAGCTGTATTAATCAATAATAAGGCTATTAAAATGATAGGTTCTAATATACTAATAACTAAATTTAGTTTCTTATTTTGACAACATCGTTGAATTATTTTTTTTATCATTGGTGTAGAGGCTATAATAGCAATTATTAAAATAACGCTATAGTTTTTTAAATAATAAATTGTAAAGTCATTCAAAAATGGAATTTTAAAATTAAATAAACCTACTATATTAGAAAAAGCATCTTTCATATTTTTGGCTCCAAAAATAATAAAACTAATCATTACCAAAAATAAAGTATAGATTCTTTGAATCCATTTTGGAAAGTGAGAACATCTTTTTTTTAAAATTAGTTTTTCAATCAATAGTAAAACTCCAAAGAATAGTCCCCATATTATAAAATTCCAACTTGCGCCGTGCCAAATACCAGTTAAAGCCCAAACGATTAAAACATTTCGGATAAAGTTTTTTCGATTTCCTCCAAGTGGTATATAAACATAATCACGAAACCAACTCCCTAAAGAGATATGCCATCTTCTCCAAAATTCTGTGATACTTGTTGAAATATAAGGATAATCAAAATTTTCTAAGAAATGAAATCCAAACATTCTTCCTAATCCTATTGCCATATCGGAATATCCTGAAAAATCAAAATATATTTCTAACATATAACTAATCGCATAAATCCAGTAAAATAAAACTGTTTTTTCACTAGAGGCTAAAAAAATCATGCATAACTCCCCTAGTATATTTGCAATTAAAATTTTTTTAGAAAGACCTATGATAAATCGTCTAACGCCATAAGCAAAGTTAGAAAAATTATGATTTCTTTTTTTGAGTTCTTCTTCTACTAACTGATAACGAACAATTGGTCCAGCAATTAATTGAGGAAAAAGAGAAATATAAGTGGCTAGTTGGAAGAAATTTTTTTGAACTTCGACTTTTCTTTTATAAACATCTATTTCATAACTAATCATTTGAAAAGTATAAAAAGAGATTCCAATAGGAAGTGCGATATTGAAAAGTTGCATATTGGTATGAAAAAGATGATTTATATTACTAACCATAAAGTTTGTATATTTAAAAAGACAGAGTATTAAAATATGAGTAGTGACTGTTATAACTAAAATATCTTTACTTCGATATTTTTCAATGAATAAAGCTCCAATATAGGATATTAAAATTTCTATAATCATTAAAAAGATATATTTTGGTTCTCCATAAAAATAAAACAGGAAAGAAAAGAATAATAAAATAAAATTTTTAAAAGAATTGGGAACAATGAAATAAATGATTAACACGATTGGTAAAAAATAATATAAAAAACTAATGCTATTAAATAACATATTACACCTCCTATAATAAAACTTCCAGATTTGAAAGTTTATTCGACAATCATTTCATCTGGAAGTTCTATATCTGATTCTGTTTTTTCTAATTCTTTTCCTATCTTATTATTTACATAATTTTTAAAGGCTTGATATGTAATTGTTGCCCATTCTTCATCCGACATAACAAAGAAAATAATTTGATCAGAATTTGTTATATATAGTTTTTCAGCAGTTACACAAATCCATTTGCTCATATCGATATGGTCTAAAATTTCTTGTTTCATGTTTTCTATGTTAGCACCATTTTTTACTTTAATTGCTACAGCTGAATAAGCTTGAGAACCTATCATTGGTTCTGCTACAACTAATCCTTCTATATTTTCGTTAGAAGTTAATCCTGTATAAGATGTAACTTGTTCTTGATCTTTATAATCAATTTTTTTTGTTTCTAATTCTGGCAATTCACCATTTTTTTTGATTGAATTCATCATAGAAACTAGGTCCTTTGTTGTGTTCAAATTCGTACTTTTTGAATTAGAAAATAATATAACTCCAAGTACTACCATTAGTACCATCACTACTACTATTATTATTGTTTGTTTTTTCATAAATATCCTCTCTATTCTAGTAATAATTTATCATAATAAAAATTTTTTGTAAAGAAACAATTTGTCAAAAATAAAGTTTCTACTTTCCTTTAGGAAATTCATTATTTTGATAATATTCTTTTAATATCATTTTCTAGTTTTCTTTTTTCTTCTAATCTTTGATTTCTTTTTGTTTTATAATTAATTAAAATATTTGGATAAGAGCTTTTCAAACGACGATAAAGTATGGAATTATTATTAATCCATTTTAAAACTTCTTCTCTAACATATTCTGTATTATCTTTATTCATATCATTGATATGATTCTTTATTTTAAACGTAACAAAGAAAGAGACAATATTATCTATGATAAATAATAGTAATATTAAAGTTGCTATAACAGTTAATAAATTACTTGGAATAAGTTCTACAAGAGAAACAACAAATGGATGAATAATATAAACTACTAGACATCCTAATATTCCAAAAGGAATCATTGTATCTAAACATATTCTACCATTTAAATTGAATTTTTTTGTCGAATAATCCCACCATTTCGCATGAAATATTTTTTCCATAAAATAAGAGGTAAAGTATTCTAATAGGGAACATACAAATATGGCTTTTAAGAAAACGCTTAGTATATCTGATTTATCTTTTCCAATTAATAAAACGATTGCTAAAACACCATAACCGTAAATTGTACATAAAGGACCTATTAAAAATCCTCGATTGATAAATCTTTTATATTGAAAAAATTTACAAGTTACTTCTAAGCACCAACCTATAAAAGAATAAATAATAAAGTATAAAAAATATTTTATTATCATTAAAACCACTCCCTATTTTCATTATACTAGATAATATTAATGTTTTAAAGACCCAAAAAAGAATTCTATTTCAAATCCTTTTTACTATATTATTTACTTTTTTCTTTACTATGATATGTTCACATAACGCTCTTAAGTCAACAATTTGTCCTTTACTTTCTCTTGTTAATATTGCTAAATCAATTATATCATTATCAATATTATCTAGATACATTAAATAAAATCTTCTATATTTATCATAATCTTTAAAAATATAAACTTCATTTTTTTGCTATCTCTAACAAACATTGTTCTTTTTTCATCAACATCAACAACTGGTATATGTTCAACTTTTATTACATTCATAATGTGTAGAAATAACCATGTTTTAAAATCTAATCTTGATGTTGAATTTGCTTTTTTGTCAATTATTTTTTTCATCAAAATTCATCATATATCTTTCTCCCATTTATTAAATCTTTAGAAAAAAATGTGGAACAAATAAATATTAGACTGCTGAAGAAAAAGAAAAAATATTGTTAGAATGTAAAGAAAAAGGAATTGGTGGAACTAAAGTAGCTAAGGAATACGTAATATCTAGATCACAGTTTTTTAACTGGGCTAAAGCTTATTTAAATTATGGTATAAAGGAATTAGAAAATAAAAAGAAACCTGGAAATCCTCTATTAAAATATTCTAGTAAGAAAAATTTAACAGATATTGAGAAACTGCAATATGAAGTTAAGAGTTGAGAATGAACGATTAAAAAAAGGATACCTTGTGAAAGGAGATGGTTCAGTTGTAATATTCAAAAAAGAAAACAAAAAGAATTTGAGATTGTACAAACATTAAGTAAAAAATATTCAGTTAAATCATTATGTGAGGTGATGAATATTTCTAGAAGTGGTTTTTATAAATGGTTAAAAAATAAAGATATTCTAAATCAATATGAAATAAATCGTAGAGATTTAGAAACACTAATAAGAAACATCCATAAAAGAAAGCCAAGTTATGGCTATCATAGAATAAATTATCTAATTCGTAAAGAAACTGGTTGGGTAGTATCTGATAACTTAGTTCATAAAGTGTGTAAGATATTAAAAATAAGAAGTAAAGCAAAACACTATTCTACTTATAAAAAGCCAGGTGAAGAATCAATTAAATATCCAAATCTTATTAATAATAATTGGAATACTACAAGACCATTAGAAAAAATTACATCAGACACAACAATGATATGGTTTAAAAGTCAAAGATATGATTGGACATATTATGTAGACGCATTTGATGATTCTATAATAGGTTCAGATGTTAAACCTTTTTATCATGGAATAAGTATGAAAAATCATAGAGATGCTTCACAAGATATGTTAAATAACAAAATAAAAAGAGGATATATAAACCTTGAAACAATTTTCCACTCAGATCAAGGTAAAATATATTCCTCACTGTCATTTAATAATGAACATAAAAATTATAACATAAAAAGGTCAATGTCGAGAATGGTAACTCCAACTGACAATCCAATAATTGAATCTAAAAACGGTTGGTTAAAAAAGGAAATGTTTATTGACTTTAATCCAAATGATTATGAAACACCAATTGAGTATAGAATTCAATTAGGGTTTAAATAAAATTTTTTTGTCTACTTTTTATTGACAAGTTCAGAATCCAATCTCATCTAAATTATTTCAATTTTCGTCTTCTTTGTTTTCGTCAATCACATGTACATCTTCCAATACTTTATCTTTAATATCTATTTTATTTAAAGGCTTAGACATATCTGATAAAGCACTGACTAATTGACTATCTAATTCATTAATGTTTTCATTATTTTTTTCTTCATTGGAATCTATACTATCAGACTGCTCTATATCAAAAATTATTTCTTCCGTATCATTGTTATTTGATTCAACAGTATTAACTAACTTTTCTGTATCTTTTAATACATTTGAGTTTAAAAATATAGTTTCTAGTTTCTCTTGAATTTGGTCTTTTTTAAACGGTTTTGCAATATAATCTGCAAATCCTTCACTTTTATATTTTTCCTCAGCTCCTGCAACAGCATCAGCAGTTAAAGCTATTGTTGGAATATTAAAATTTGTTTTTTCTTTTAGTTTTGTTATTGCACTCTCGCCACTCATATTTGGCATCATTATATCCATTAGGATTAAATCATATTCATTTCCGTTAACAACTTTATCTAAACATTCCTGACCATCATAACATTCATCAATTTTAAAATTAAAATCTTGAAGTGCTTTTTTAGCTACTTTAATATTTAATTTATTATCATCTACAATTAATATTTTTTTATTTTCAAATACACTTGATAAATCTTGCGTATTATTCTTTGGTTGTTCTGTCACTTGAATAGGACCAGATAATTTACTAATCTTTTGAGGAATTTGAGCCATAAATATTGAACCTTGTCCAAACTTAGATTGAACATTAATTTTACCACCCATCATTTCAACAAGTGCTTTCGTGATAGCAAGTCCTAATCCAGTACCTTCTGTTGTCGAATTCATTTCAGCATCTAATCTTTCAAATTTAGTAAACAATTTATTTATATTTTCTGCTTTAATTCCTTTTCCTGTATCTTTAATACTTATGATTAAATTGCAAATGTCTTTTTGATTTATACATTTAACCGATAATTCAATTGTTCCTCTGTCTGTATATTTGATAGCATTAGTAAGTAAATTATTTACTATTTCTTTTATGTGAATTTTATCACCAATTAATTCATATGGAATATCTTCGGCAATACTAACTTTAAAATCAATTGGTTTTTCACCTATTCTTGTTGCATCTATTTTAGCCAAGTTTTCAATATCTTCTTTAAAATTATAAGGAACTTCTACTATTTCCATCTTATTAGTCTCTATTTTGTTTATATCTAATATATTACCTACTATTTCAAGTAATGTTTGAGATGCGCTTATAATATCTTCTGAATTTTCTACAACATCAGATGGTAATTGATCTTTATAAGATAAATTATCTTCAGATAATCCTACTATTGCATTTAAAGGTGTTCTTATCTCATGGGACATACTAGATAAGAAATCTGATTTGGCTCTATTGGCTTTTTCTGCTTGTTCTTTTGCAAGTTCCATTTGTCTTAATAGTTTTAAATCAGGGTTTTCTATTGTATGAAACATTACTAAGTAACTCAAAGTAAAAATAAATGTTTCAGTAATTATTTCTGGATAATATTTACGAAGAAGCAAGGCAATTATAAAGAAAACAAATAGAATTATAAATGGCAACAATTTATTTTTCTCTTCTTTACTTCTAATATAGAATAATATACAAAAAACAATTATTAAAAACATATATAATATTACTTCAACCATGGCAGCATAATATGCTGGCCCATTTAAATCTACAGCCTCACCTATTATAATAGTATCCATAGGTAGTGCCAATATAAAAAATATAACTATAGAAGTAATTACATTAAATAATATATTCATTTTTTTAATTATTTTTTTATCAAAATTATTTAATCCTATAACATATTTCAGCAAAAACAATAGCATCAAATCCATCGTTACCAAATAAAATGATTGCAATATTCCAGTAAATAATAAGTTTCCAACAAGCATAGCAAATAAATAAATAATGACAGCAAATATAGAATAAATTAAATTAATAACAATTAATTTTCTATATATTTTGGTTTCATAATTATCAACTGATTCTCTTAAAAAAAATAATACTACAAGATAAATCGCAAGTACTAGTGAACCGCAAGGTAACCATATTCCACTCATTATAATCACACCTCTATTTAAATTTTAACAAAAAAAGCGCATTTTTTAAAGCTTTTTTATATATTGTTTTCCGAATACATTTTCTGGGTAATCCAGATCATAATATCTAGTTTTTTCTATTACATCTAGTGTATAACCATTTACAGATTCAGACATTATATCATTTATAAAATCTAATTCATTTTGATATGAATCTTTGAACGAATCTCTAGAAATAATTTCTTTACTGCTAAATATAATTTCGCCAACTAATGAATTCATGTTTTCTTTTAAACTTTTTGTGATATCTTTGATGTCTGATTCACATGCTCCAGTCAAATTAATTTCACTACCAATATTTACTATATATGTCTTTTTATCTCTTACAATACCAATTGGAATAATTACGCCATTACCGTTTACAGCTATTCTTGCAGCACCAGGAAATAAAGTTTGTGTTAATCTTGGAGTTACATTCCATGCCCCTTCAGGATAAATTAATATATTATCCTTATCAGCAATTCTCTTAGTACATGTTACATCACAAATATGTCTATCCATTTTGTATTCTTCATAAAGTTCTAATTCTTGTAATGTTAAAGTTTGACCTTTTTTATACTTTTTAAATACATTACTTATATTATATCCTGTATCCATACAGATTCTTCCACTTATCTTATCTAAGAAAAAACCCTCAAGATTTCTATATGTTTCCTCTGGATCACCCATAACAAAGTATACTTGTTCATTAATAGCCTCCATGGCAGACTCAATATCATATCTTCCTACATGACTAGATGCATATACTTTACCAGCAGAAATATTGTCAGACCTTTTGTCATCAAATAAAATTAAATTTCTGCCACTTAATAATCGGTCTATCTTTAATATCAATTTAGTTAAGAAATAAATTCTTTTTTTTATTTTACTTGTTTCTAGTGGTTTATTAATATCATATTCATAACTACGTAATTTTCTATAATATGCAGATAACTCTTGCATAGACATTTTTTTAAGTTCTAATAATTTTTTATATTCAAAATTACTATGTTCCATACAAATTCCCCCTAATATCCAACCAATGCCTTTAATTTAGTACATATTTTAGTACAAAATGCCATATTTGTCAAAGATTGATATACATTATAAAACTTACCCAATATAGGTAAGTTTATGTTCATATTTAACTCTATTAATTTACACTAAAGACAATACTTTTTGTTTATTATTAATATAGTTTTCTTCTAAATCTAATACACATTTTCTATATGTTTCATATGCAAAATCATATTTACCATATTCAATTGCTTTTACAAATATAGCAATAACATTTTCATAGATATTATTATATATTTCATTACAATTTGGATCTCCATCATATATATTAATATGTTCTTTTCCATTACTATCGGTATGAACCTCATAGTATACTCCTTTTTCATTTTTATATATTTCTGACCTTTTCTTTTCCCTCTAACATTTCATTTTTCCAATATTTCTCTAAATGACCAAAATCATAAGATAATCTTTCAATATAATTTTCAAAGACAGGTTCAGATGCAATATATTCATCAAATATATCAGTTATTTCTAAATCAATAAATTCTAAATCCTTTGGCTCAATATTTTTTAAAGTCTTATTATTTTTAAAATTATCATACCAATTTTGAACCTTTTCTCTTGCTTTAATCAAGTTTCCTTTATTTTCATAAAAATCATTATTCAATATGATATCCATATTTTCAAAAGTTTCTATAAAAAATGAATTAATTTCTTCATAATTTTTCATACTATCATCCTATCAATTTTATTATCAAAAAGATTATATCATAACTCACCCTCACAAAAAAATATATGGAAACACAGCATTCAAATAATCTTCAGCACTCATATAAACTATCTCATCAGCATAATTAGGAGAGATAAATTCATCATTTAATAAATTTACTCTAGGATTACTTGTAGATTCTAAAAAAATATGTAGTCTTCCCATCAATTATTTCTACTCTATATTTTAATTCTTTCAATGGTGCAATATAAACATTGTTCTTTTTTCATCAACATCAACAACTGGTATATGTTCAACTTTTATTACATTCATAATGTGTAGAAATAACCATGTTTTAAAATCCAATCTTGATGTTGAATTTATTTTTTTGTCAATTGCTTTTTTCTCATCAAAATTCATCATATATCTTTCTCCCATTTATTAAGTTCTTAGGATATTATACAATAAAAAACATTCTATTTATATATTAAAAGTATAATTTACTACTTTTTACCTTTGATATCTACTAATATTTAAAACAATTCCCATTCCACATAAGGTAATTAACAAACTAGATCCTCCGTAAGATAAGAATGGTAATGTTATTCCATTTGTCATTTTAGAGTTATAAAAAAATAAAGGGTTGCCCGTACTATTGTGATAACTTTTTAAATATTAAACTAACTTACTTGCTATATTGGTAAGTTCTTTAAATCTTAAAAACACTTTAACTTCTTTTTCATTGCCTTCATCATACATAACAATTCTACTAATCAAATTTTTTATTGTACTCCTAGACGGAGTCTTTAATTTCATAAATTTTTTCTACTGCTTCACGACATTTAGTAAATTCTTTTTCTTTTGATTTATCAGAAAATATCTTTAATTTATTTTCTAGTTCTTCTTTTTTATCTTTAATTGTCTTAATTATTTTTCCATATCATCTATATCACAATTATAAACATATACAAAATCTTCAACCAAATTCCTAACATCATAATACTTGAAAAATTCTTCACCAACTTCGTTTAAAAAATTGATTATATCTTTTTCTAATAAATGATAGTTAAGCCTGTTAGGAGTATACATCCACTTTGTACACCTTTTCTTATGTAATGATTCTTCTTTTTGTATAATAAAAAAACCAATTCGTTAAAATTGATCTCCTGAATGTTTTTTTATTTTCTAAATCATATTTATCCATTATAGAACAAGAACCATCATCATAAGAATAGCATGGATATGCATATTGTTCTTCTTTATTACCATCGATTTCATTAATATTAATAACCTTTATTGCAAGAATATTGTATCCTTCGGTATCTTGAGTTTTTTCTAAAATTCCTTCTATTTCATACCAATTATTTTCTTTTACTTTAGATAAATCATATTTGGCATACAATCCACCAAATCCAGCATCAGCTGCACAACAACTTATAATATATTTACCTATAGCGAAATATCCACTTGGTAGATAAGGAAGTCCTTTTCTTACAGCAAAACCTCTAACTTTAATTTTTTTACCAACATATTTATCAGAATCATAACTAGGAAAATTTGTTGATACTATTGTAAGTTTATCTTGAGTTTCTTGTTTTTTGTTGCATCCAGTTAAACTTACAATTTCAAAAATAGACACAACGAAAATTAATAATAGTTTACTTATTTTTTTCATTTTTTTCTCCATCTTTCACTATTTATTTAAAGTAAAAGATGAATATCAATTATTTAATTGAGCCTTTAATTCTACTAATGTTAAATCTTTTTTATAAAATATTTTTTTTGATGTTTTTTGTACTTCAAAATTGTATAGAAAAAATGAAAATATGATTAATGAACTAAATCCTAATCCTAAACCTTTTAAATTATCTTCTGCTTGATGTATTAAAACACAAATAGGACAATCAGGCGTATGAGTACAATCATGATTATACTCTTTTAAAAGAAAGCAAAAATTTAGTATTACTGATACTAATAGTGAAATAACAATTAATTTATTAATATTTTTGCTTTTCATAAATTTCGCCCCTATTATTTGCTACATTTCTTACAGATACCTTTTATTATTATATTTACATTATCAACTTTAAATGAATGATTTTTTAAAACATGATTTGTAAAATCATTTATACAATCACAATCAACATGAGTAATAGAACCACATTTATCACATTTTAGATAAAAATGATTATCACATTGACATTCATCTAAATATTGATAGTGAACAACATTATTATAATCTATTGATTTTTTTATTTTACCTTCTTCTACTAGTTTTGAAATTGTTCTATAAATTGTTGTTAGACCAACATTTTGATTTAACTTTTCATAGATTTATTTTATAGTAAAATCGTTTTTAAAATTCTTAATTACATCTAAAATCAGTTCTTTTTGTCGTGTTTTATAAGTTTCATTTCTAGACATATTCTTTATCACTTCTTCCAATATAAAAATCTTTTTCATTTTCAATAATTTCAAAAAAAAAATTACCACATGAAATTATATGATAATTTTAAATTAACTTAATTATTTTTGCTATCTTTTTTTAGTGTTTCCGTTGTAATATATGCAGTTATAGGTATAACTATAATACAGCCTACTGCACTAAATAATATTTTAATCATTTCTGAAACAAACGTCTTTGCATTTACAATTTCTAAAAATGAATAATCTCCTTTATAAAACCAGATCAATAATGTCATGAATTCACCTAAAAAGGCAAACATCAAAGTATTATTTGTTGTGCATAATATATCTTTTCCTATATTCATTCCTGATAAAAATAAATCTTTTTTTGACAAGTTTTTATTATTATCATAAACCTCATATAATACAGATGAAATTGCTATTGAAGAATCAACCGTTGCTCCAATTAAACTAATTAATATCATAGAAATTGCAATGTTAGTAAAATCTATTTTTACATCATAAGAAAACATATTTATCTCTTCATACGATTCGTATCCAAAACCAGCGATTCTTGATATTTTCGTTACAAAAAATATGAGAAATGATAATATAATTAGAACAATAATAACTGATTTCAAACTAGATTCTGTTTTTATATTTCTTTCATTTACATAATATAATATTATATAACTTATTATAAAACAGCCTATTAAAGAACAAATTATAGGGTTTAATCCAATAGCAATTAAGTAAAAAATAATCATTAAAATAATAAAATTAAATAATATAGATAAAAACAATTTTATTCCTCTTTTTATATCAATATAAATCATTAATAAAAATAATAAAATAATTAATATTATATTCATTTTACCCCTCTTTTCATCAATTTAATTGATATATGTGCTGATACAGGAATAGTTAAAACAATACCAATGCTACCAATTAAAAATCTAGTTAATTCTAATGTAAAATTACTTGAAATATAATTGTACATTGAAAATCCATTGCGTAATGCCAACACAAAAATAGGAAGACCTGAACATAAATAAGTAAAAAACAAAACATTACTCATTGTACTCATTATATCTTTACCTATTTCTCTAGCAGATTTTTTCAAATTTTTGACAGATATATTATTGTCTTTTTGAATCAGTTCCGATATAGCAGATGAAATTGTAATTGCTACATCCATAATTGCCCCTGTTGATCCGATTAATAGTTCTGGTAATATAATATCTTCAATAGGAACAGTTAAAAATGATAATTCATTGAAATTTATCCCTTTATAACCAGTAAAATTTATAATAATCACAATTGTAATAAGCATTACTAATGTTGATATAATTACAGAAATGATTGCCGATAATGTTTTCTTGTTAAATCCACTGGCTAATATCAAAGAAATAATAGAAAAAATAATCATTTCTATTACACATAAAAATAATAAATTAATACCTTTAAAATATAAGGATAAACCAATATAAAAAATTATTAAATTCAAAACAACACTTAACACAGACAACAATCCTTTATAAGAACCAACTATATAAAGTAAATTTAAAAATATGACAATCATTAAAGTTAAATAAAAATCTCTTTTTAATTCAATACCACTCGCATCTAGTATTATTTTGTCATTAACTTTGTATTTGTCTGTAACAACAGATGAATAAGATTCATCATATGAGATGTTTTTTTCATTTCCTTTTTGGTTGCCATTGGTTATTATGCCAGTTATCTTTCTTGTATAGTATTTTTCTTCTAATCCTAATGAATTTTGAGATGTTTCTTCGTTAATTGTGTCGATTTTTGTTATTTTAATAATTTGATTAGAATATAAGAAATCATCATTATAAACAAAAACCAAAGAAATTATAGATACTATAAATATTACAATAAAAATTTTTTTTGTATTAGACATATTATCACTTCCAATGTACATTATACCATATTTATAAAATTTCTATAATCGTCTTACTTAATTTAAAAATATTGTATTTATGTAAATTAAAATATTTATATCTTTGATATGAATCTACATAAACACCTCCATAATTCTTTTTTCATTTTTTATCTCCGAATAGTTTAGTCGTTTACCACTATCCCTATTTTAAATATTGTAATCAGAAAATAACGCCTAGAAATGTTGCAATCTTTTCTCAATTCATATCCATCATTCAAATTAAGTGATCAATATAATCAAAAAGAGAATTTTATTAATTCTCTTTTTGATTACTTATCTTTGATATCTACTAATATTTAAAACAATTCCCATTCCACATAAGGTAATTAACAAACTAGATCCTCCGTAAGATAAGAATGGTAATGTTACTCCTGTTACAGGAATTAATCCTACTACTACCATTAAATTTAAAATTGCTTGAAAGGCTAATTCAAAGATGATACCAAAAGCTAAATATTTAGAAAATTTATCATTTGTATTTCTAGCAATTCGAAATCCTCTGATGATAATAATTAGAAATAAACTGACTACAATTACTACCCCTATAAATCCAAATTCTTCACTAATAATAGAAAAGATAAAATCAGTTTGAGGCTCTGGTAGATAAAAATGTTTTTGTCTTGAATTTAAGAATCCATATCCAAATAGTCCTCCTGGTCCTATAGCGTATAAACTTTGAATAATTTGAAATCCACTTCCCAATGGATCACTCCAAGGGTTTAAAAAAGATAGTATTCGCTGTAAACGATAAGGTGCCACTAAAATTAATCCCACTACACCTAATGCTCCAATGGCACCTAATCCCATAAAAAATTTTAAGTCAACACCTGCTATAAATAATAATCCAATAATACTCATAACAATGATGACACCTGTCCCAAAATCAGGTTGTAACATAATAAGACCAAATACTAAAAAAGTTATTCCTAAAATCGGTAAAACACCCCGTTTAATATTTTTAATATCTCGTTCATTTTTAGTTAAGTACTTTGAAGTAAAAATAATTAATACTAATTTTGCTGCTTCACTTGGTTGAAGTCCAAAGGGACCTATTCCAAACCAACTCCGACTACCATTACGAACTGTTCCTATTCCTGGGATAATTACTAAAATTAATAATATCAAAGCAAAGATTAAAAGAGCATTTGCTTTATCAAAATATTTGTGATAATCAATTTTACTAATAAAATACATCAAAATTAAACCGACGAAAAAAAATAAAGCTTGATGTTTAACAAATTTATAAGGATCATTAAATTTATATTCTGCCCAAACATAAGAAGCGGAATAGACCATTACTATACCAAATATAGAAATTAAAAGAATAGAAATTAAAAGCACTATATCAATTTTTTTCATATGATCACCTTCATTACAACCAAACACCATAAATAATTGCTAACATCGATCCTAGTAATCCAACGATCCAAAATAATTTGACTATATCTCGTTCATTCCAACCTAATTTCTCAAAAGTATGATGAATTGGAGTCATTGGGAAAATCCTTTTACGTGTTAATTTATAATAGTATCTTTGTATCACACAAGATAGTGTTTCCAAAACAAATACAATTCCAATTACAACTAATAGTAATTCATGTCTAGTTAAAATAGCAATTGTACCCAAAGTCGCTCCTAAAGCCAATGATCCTGTATCTCCCATAAAAATCTTAGCAGGATTTACATTAAATACTAAAAATCCAAGTAATGCTCCTACTAAAGTAAAGCAAAACATAGCAATTTCTAAATAACCATCTAACCAACCGGTAGCTGCTGTAATAATTCCAAAGGTGAAAAAAGCAATTACAGAAAGTCCTGTTGCCAATCCATCTAAACCATCTGTTAAATTGACAGCATTACTACTTGCAATTAAAACAATTAAAATAAATAAGCCATAATACCATCCAATATCTAATTTAATATTGAAAGAATGAATCCAAAGTAATGGTTCGTTATTTGCAATCAAGAATAAATAAAAAAATATGATTGCTATAACAACTTGTAATAATAATTTTTGAGTTTCAGATAAACCATTATTACTATGTCTTTTGATAATTAAAAAGTCATCAATAAATCCAATAAGACTATATCCTATAAATGTGAAAATAACAATTAATAAATTATAACTAAGTTCTATTTTGTCAAAAAGATATAATATTGTCATAGGAATTAAAGTTGCTAAAACAAAAATAATTCCACCCATTGTAGGAGTATGTTTTTTACTCTCATGTCTTTCACTTAAATAAATACTTAAGTATTGATCAATCTTTAATTTTTGAAGAAATGGAATTAAAATAAGACCTAAAAATAAAGCAAACAAAAAACCAATCATTGCAACTAATACAAATTTTGTCAGGATTAACATAAAGACCTCCCATCTATTTAAATCATATTTAATTATAAAAAAAAAATGTATCTTTAAGATACAATTTTATTTCTACCATTGTTTTTGGCAATATATAAATTTTCATCGGCTTTTTTGATCAACGAATTTTTATTCATATTTTTATTAAATTCGCAAACTCCACCACTAATAGTAACTGTTTTTTTCATCTCTTTAATTTTTAGTTTTTCTTCTACTGATTTTCTAATTTTTTCAGCTAAGTTTTTACACTCATTCAAATTCATATTTGGAGTAATTACTAAAAATTCTTCTCCACCATAACGAATAGCAACAGCGTTTTTAGGAATTATTTTTAAAATTATTTTAGAAAATTCTTTTAATACTTCGTCACCAACTGGATGTCCATATTGATCATTGATTGATTTAAAATAATCAATATCAAACATAATAATAGACATTTCAATGTTTGTACTAATTAATTCATCTAAAAAATAATTCATATAATTTCGATTCCAAAGATTTGTAAGGGGATCTTTTAATGCAGCACTTCTTAATTCTTGATTAATTTTTTCTAAACTTTTTGCTTTTTCTTCATACATTTTCAAAATAATGGAAAAACAAATCATAATGGCTGTTGTTGAAATAATCAATTGAATTAGTAATGTTGTATAAAGCATAATATCATTTTCTTGTAAGTTTAAAGAAGATATTACCACTCCATACAATAAAGTTTCTAGAAATAAAAAGAATACTTCTTCCTTCTTATCAAAGCCTGTAATTGTAAAGATAATATTTAAAGTAAAATAAGAAAATACAGTTATTTTAGAAATACCTTGTAATATTAAAACCAATAAAATAATAAATAAATTACAAATAAAAAACAATATAACTCGATAAGGATCTAGCTTCTTTTTACGGAAAGAAAGAGAAAAAACAAGAACTGTTAAAATCATGAAGATAATTTCTAAAGCTAACCTCATTGGTTGAAAAGATAAATAATTTAAAATAATTGAACATATCAAGGCAAAGAAAAATAAACTGATACATTCTACCCAAAAAATCTTTAATTTAACGTCATATTTTGATTTATAAAAGCGATTCAAACAACTGTTTATTTTATTTATCATCATTAATCACCATGAAGACATTATATATCATTAAATGATTTTGCGCAACTAATTTAAAAACAATTTAACGGTTTCCCCTTCAAAAACACGTTCTCCAGATCGTGGTGTTTGATAAGATACTGTTTCGCCACTTCCTGAATATTCTACTTTAAAACTTTTTAATTCTTTTATAGCATCTTTTAAGGTCATATTAGTTACATCTGGTACAGTAACATATTTTTTTTCATTATAATTATAATTTTTTTCACTAGCGCCTTCTGGTTTTTGAATATTTAAAATATCAATCGCATCTAATAAAATATTTCTTACAATAGGTGCGGCAATTGTTCCTCCATATTGAGTAATTCCTTTTGCATTATCAATTGCTACATAAACAGTAATCTGAGGATCATTAGCTGGTAAGAAGCCAATAAATGATGTGATGTAATTACCAATTAAATAAGCTCCATTTTCTACTTTTTGAGCAGTACCTGTTTTACCTCCTACACGATATCCATCAATAAAAGCGTTTCTACCTGTTCCGTTTGTAACAACACTTTCTAAGGCATATCTTACTTGTTCACTAGTAGATTCACTAATTACCTTTCTGACAATTTTAGTATCATTTAGTTTTATTACACTATTGGTTTCAGGTTCATTAATACTTTTAACAATATAAGGTGTTAGTAAATTTCCTCCATTAATAGCAGCACTAATTGCTGTAATTTGTTGAATTGGTGTTACACTGACACCTTGACCAAATGATGTGGTAGCGAGTTCAACAGGACCAACTCGATCCAAATTAAATAGGATTCCCTTACTTTCTCCATTTAAATCAATTCCTGTTGGATTACCGAAACCAAATTTTTTGATATATTCAAACAATTTTTCTTTTCCTATTTTTTGTCCTAAGGATACAAAGCCTGGATTACAAGAATTTTCTACTACTTGTAAGTAAGTTTGTTGCCCATGTCCACCTGCTTTCCAACATTTGATTCTAGCATTTTCAACTGTTACACTTCCTCCATCATAAAAAGTATCATTATTCAAATCGACTAGTTTTTCTTCTAAGGCTGTAGCAAGTGTTATGATTTTGAAAGTTGAACCTGGTTCATAAGTAGACCAAATTGGTAGATTTCGATTAATCTCTTCTACGGTATAATTTTTATAATTACTTGGAGAAAAATTAGGACGTGCTGACATCGCTAAAATCTCTCCTGTTTTAGGATCCATGGCAATTCCTAAGGCCTGATCTGGATTATATTTACTTACAGCATTATCTAATTCTCTTTCTAAGACAGCTTGTAATTGATAATTAATCGTCAATGTTAAGTTCATGCCATCTTGAGGTTCTTCATAGCTTTCTTCAAGTTCTAATTTATTTCCTTTTGCATCAGATGTATATTTAATAGCACCATATTCACCTGTTAAATAACTATCATAAATTAATTCCAAGCCACTAAGACCTTGGTTATCAATTCCTACATATCCAATTGTATGAGAAAGCATAGAATCGTAGGGATAATAACGTTGAGATTCTTTAATTAAATACACTCCATCAAATTTTAAATTATTAATTTGGTCTGCTATTTCATAAGATAATCTTCTACCTTCTGGATGTACTCTTTCAATAGAAGCTTTTTTATTAACATGAGCATACATTTCATCATAGGTAACATTTAATATTTCACTTAATTTTTGAGCTACAAGTTCTTTATTTTTAATTTGATTTGGTATTAAAACTAAGGATGTGGTCGTTTTATTATCTGCTAGAACAACTCCATTTCGATCATATATTTTTCCTCTATCTGCTTCCACTGGTAAATTTCTATTCCAAAGACTAGCTGCTAAAGAATTTAATTTTTTATAACTGATTACTTGAATGTAGAATACTTTAAACATAATAACAATAAATAAAAAAATAATTCCTAATAATACAATTTTAATTCGAATATGAATATTTTTTGAAAACATAAGGATCCTCCTTATTTCACTATATGAAAAAATAAGAAAGCTTATGTTTCTTATTTTATCTTATAAGGTGAATCTTTTGATCCAACTGCAACTTCTGGATTTGTAATATATGTATTAGAGCCTACATGAATTACAGGATATAAGGCTTTAATACTTCCTGAATTTTCTACTTTTAAAACTCCATCCGTATCCACATACCATACTTGACTGCCATTATTATTAATTGTCCAAGTAGAATTGTTAGAAAAAATAGTATAAAGGTAATTATTATTCTTACAACTATCTGACATATAATTATTCATACAATCATTATTACTAGAAGCATTTACATAATCTAAAACAGAAGGTAAACCAACTTTTAGACTAGATTGATTTTTTTCTAAAGTAGAAGCAATTGCTTTTCTAGAGTAATTTGATCCGTCTACTATGTTAGTTTTGAAAGAATACTCTAGTACTTTATCAAATTTTTCAATATCTGAGAAGATTGATATATTTTTACTACTAGATTCTTTAAATTCTATTTTTTTACCTTCATCAAATGAATTTAATATACCAGAAGTGGCTATTAAATTTAAAGAAAAATCCTTTTTATCAATGCTTAGTATTCTCCAAGTTTTTCCAGTAAATTCTACATAGTTATTTACATTGTCACCTCTAAATACATAAGCATCATCGGTTTCATATAAACCATTATTAGTTTCTCCATCTATATAAAGAATACTATTTTTTACGTAGTAATTATAAATAGAAACACCTGTTGATTCAGATTTTTTAGAATTACTACTTTCTATTACCTTTTTTTGTTTAGAATCATAATTATAAATAACATAGCCTGATTCTTGACTTTCAGCATATTTTTCGCACGTCAACTCTTCATAATCATAATTATATTTTTTATTATTTAAATCATATTGAATTTGAATACAACCATCCATTTCTTTTTTTGTTAATGGATCTAATACTTTTTCTTTTTCTAGATAACCTCCTGATTGAATTACAGAAAGAGACACATAAGTTGTATTTAAATGATATGAATCTAATAATTCTATGTTATCAGTAGCCCATTTTTCAGCAGATTTATTAATATCTTGAATTTGTTCGTCGTGTAGTCTTTTTCTAGAAGATATAATTACTTTATTAATATTAGGAAATACAATTAAAGCAACAGCTGATAAAATTACAATAACGGCAATTAGTTCAATTAACGTAAAACCCTTTTTCATAAGATCCCTCCTGTTTTCATTATATCATAATATTTTATTATAAATCATATTTATTTGTTAAAGTTAAAGTTATCTCTGTATCCGTTGTAATCAAAGTTCCAGCAGGTAATGATTGATTAGTAACATATCCATATCCATCAATACTATATTTTATATTCAATAATTCTAGTAAAGAAGTAGCATCTTTTCGACTCCATCTCATCATATTTGGAATTTCGTAATGATTTGAATTTGTTACTAATACTATTTTTTCGCCAGGTGCTAGAACTTCTCCCTTTAAAATGGATTGTTTTACAACTTTATCCCCAGATCCAATTGTTATTACTTCAATTCCATTTGCAGATAATGTATTTTTCACTTCGTCTAGAGATTTTCCTAAATAAGATTCAACAGTATAAGTAGTTGTCTTTTTTTCTGTAATCTCAGTAAACATATTTTTATATTTCGCAATATTTTCCATTAATGATTTTACATTTTTATAAAGACCGGATGATTTTCCCCATGATGGTTTTTTTATAGCAGCATAAATAATAATTTCTGGATTATCCTTAGGATACATACCAGCAAATGAGAAAATATAATCATTATCTCCTGTTGAATATGTTCCTGTACTTGTGTTATAAATTTGACTGGTACCTGTTTTTCCAATGATATTAAAACCATCTATACGATAAGTATAACCTGTTGAGCCTGGATCTGTTCCATGAATAACGTTATACATCAAATCTTTCATTTTATTTACTATATCTGTAGAAACGATTTGTTTGCTTTCTTCCACTTTTCTTTTATAAACAGTTTCATTGGTATTGGAATCTACAATTTTACTAACAATATGTGGTTTTAATAATTTTCCATTATTAGATATTAAGGTTAAAGCTTGTAATTGTTGAATTGCTGTAGTAGAAATTCCTTGACCAAATCCAGCATTTACATATTCTATATCATAATTAAATTTAATATTTCCTTTATTCTCATTACTAAGCTCTATTCCAGTCAGTTTTCCAAAGCCATAGTCATCAAAGCATTTTTTTAATTGTTTTTTTGTTAGTCCATTTTCTCTGCGAAGAAGATTAGCAATTCCGACATTACTAGAGTACTCGAATCCTTTATCAAATGTAACCATACCCCATCCTGGATGATACCAATCATTAATGACATCATCCCCAATTTTATAATTACCTGAAAGGTAAGTAGCATTTCCATCATAAACACCATTTTCCATTGCACACATATAGGTATATGTTTTCATAACAGAGCCAGGTTCATATACTTTGGTAATTAAAGGGTTTTCATAATCTGTAATATTCTTAACATTAGGATCATAAGAAGGAATCGATGAAGTTGCTAAGATATCTCCTGTTTTAGCATCCATTACAGCAATCAAAGCCCATTCTGGAGAATATGTTTCAATATCTTTTACAGCAGATTCTGTAAATCTTTGAATATTAGAATCTAGTGTCAAATAAATATTGTATCCATTTTTAGCTTCTACAGATCGTTCTTGAGTTCCTGTAATTTTATAGCCATATTTATTTTTTTGATATTCTAAGTAACCATCCGTACCAGACAATTCATCATTATATTTTGATTCTACGCCCATTTCTCCTACAATTTGATTCGTAACAATTTCATTATCTTCATCATCATAGCTTTTTACTTCTGATATTTTAGCATATCCAATCATATAAGAAGCAAAATCACCATTAGGATAGAATCTTTTTTGGCTTTCTGTAAAATGAATTCCAGGTAAGTTTAAAGCTTCTATTTCTTCTTTTCTTAGTTCTGTTAGTCCTCTTCCCTTGATTCCTAATTCAACCTGATATTTATCTTGTGATAATTTTTGTTTTAATGTTTCTACATCCATATCTAGAAGGGGGGCAAGTTTATTTGCTGTATCTTCTACATCATGAACATAGTCATCTCCCGTATAAACAGTACTTTTTGGTAAAGAGACAATAATTGTATAAGAACTAACATTAATCGCTAAGGCATTTCCTTCTACATCATAGATAGTTCCTCTTTTTGCTTCAATTGTTTTTTTTACAGTATTTCTTTTAGAGGCAAATTCAGTCATATTCTTTCCATATACAGTTGGAGATAAACAAAGATAAGTAAATTTTAAATACAATAAAAAAATACAAAACAAAAAGAGTTTTAAAAATAATTTTGGAAAATTCCATGATTTACTCTTTTGATTTGTATCCATGATAAACACCTCATTAGTTATCTATTATTACGATATTATCATTATTATACGCCAATCCCATGTCTGACACAACATCTTTTACTTTGGCATAGGCTGTTAGTTCATTTACTTTCATTGTTAAACTTTCGTTCATTTTTTCTTGATCTGCAATATCATAACGCTTTTGTTCAATAGACATATTTAGATTTGTAATACCCGCACTAAAAAAGATTTTTAAAACAACAACACTAAAAAGACATATAAAAGCCAAACTATATAGCATTACTTCACCTTTTGTAACTCTTGCTCTTCTTTTTTTTGCCATGGTATTCTCCCTCTATTTTATTCTTTCTATTACTCTTAATTTAGCGCTTCTAGCTCTTGGATTTTTATTTAATTCTTCTTTACTTGGTTTAATTGTATGAACTACTTTAAAATCTGGTAAATATTCTTTTGGTATCATAGGCATGTGTTTTAATTCAGGGTTAATTTCACTGACTTCTTTAAAAATATCTTTACAGATTTTGTCTTCTAATGAATGAAAGGTAATGACACATACTCTACCATTCTTATTAAGAAGTTCTAAAGCATTTCTTAAAGCGATTTCAAAAACTTCTAATTCATGATTTACCTCAATGCGAATTGCTTGAAATACTTTTCTAGCTGGATGATGTTCTCTTTTATATTTTTCTGGCACAGCTAATTTAATAATTTCAACTAGTTCTAAGGTTGTCTCTATTTTTTTGTTTTTACGATATTCTACTATTTTAGAGGCAATGGAATTAGAATATTTTTCTTCTCCATATTGATAGAAGATATTCATTAATTGTTCTTTACTGTATTCATTTACTACATTGTAAGCGGAAACAGGATTACTAGTATCCATACGCATATCAAGTATAGCATCTTTATGAAAACTAAATCCTCTATAGTCTTCATCCAACTGAGGACTAGAGACACCTAAATCAAACAAAATTCCATCAATTTGTTTGATGTTATTTTTTTCTAATTCTTCTTTCAAATGGACGAAATTACTTTTTATAATTTGATAATTTGAAGCAATTTGATCTAGTCTTTTTTTAGAAGCTTCAATTGCTTCATCGTCTTGATCAAAAGCAATTAATTTTCCTTTGGGAATTCTTTTTAATATTTCACTACTATGTCCAGCATATCCTAAGGTAGCATCTACAATAATACTATTTTCTTTTAAGTTTAGATTTTCAATGCTTTCTTGTAATAAAACTGATTGATGCATTAAATATTCACCGCAAATAATTTATCTGCAATATCAGACAAATTTTCTTCATTATTGTTTAAAAAGTTTTCCCATGCTTCTTGATCCCAAATTTCTAGTCTTTCATTTACTCCAATAATAACGCAATCTTTTTTTAAATCAGCATATTGGATTAGTGTATTGGCAATATTAATTCTTCCTTGTTTATCAAATTCATTGGTAGTGGCTCCAGATAAGAAAAATCTCATAAAATTTCTAGCATCTTTTGTGTTTGGTAGTTCACGGTATTTATTAATTACGTTTTCCCATTCTACTTTTGGATAAATAAATAAGCATTTATCTAGTCCTCTAGTAATGATAAAATCATGTCCTAGTTGTTCTCTTATTTTAGATGGTATTGTAATTCTTCCTTTTTCATCAATTGTATGATGATATTCACCCATGAACATATCTATTCACCCACTTTTAACCACTTATCTCCACTTGATACCACTATTGTACTATTTTTATGCATTTTTGTAAATAGTAGGTTTGTAAAATATTTGTCTAAAAAGAAAAAGTAATCGATTGAGATTACTTATTTATTTTAATAAATTGTTATACTTGATAAATTTTCCTTGATTTATATTAAGAAATTTTGTTTTTTAATACTGTGATTACTGGACGAATACCATAGTTAGTATCGCCAACATAGCCGATGTACAAGCTATCACGTCTATTCACAACCCATGCATAAGAAGAGCTGTCTGCAACGGCATTATTTGTCCAATAGCCATAAGCACTGGAATCAGCTATATTACATCCATAATTTGTACATTCATTTGTATAATCAAACAACCATGCATATTTACTTGTTCCTTGTGATTTGGAGCAATAATTATTAGTATCTGATTGATTTGTATCTAAACAAAACCAATCACTATTTGTAGCATTTAAACTATTAAAACTTGTATTACCTGTTATTTTAGCTACTTCATTTGCTGTGATTAATCTAGCATTTAAACTACTATCCCAGTTTTTTGTATCAGTTGTAACTTGTGTCTTACTTGCTGACCATGATACTGCCGTAGTATTATGATCTAATATCATTTCATAGCTCGTTCCATCATCATTATAAGCATACCATTTCATACAACCTTCTTTTGTTCCTGTTGTACTTACACTATTTGATTCATCACAACTTTTTGTTAAATCTGTTGGATCTAAATATATTATTGCTTTATAGATATCTTCTTCTGTTCCTATTTCTTTTGTTGGCCCTGTTTTAATAACTGCTTCCTCAGATTTTGCTGGTTCATCACCTTTTACTGTTTCACTGCCTTTTGTTACAACATATTTTCCTATTACAAAGGAATAATTGGTTACCATTCCTTTTTCTATTTTTAACCAGCCTTTTGTTGGAGATTCTCCTT
>URDT01000016.1 GCA_900546745.1 uncultured Mycoplasmatota bacterium
CTTTTCTTTTCATTATTATCATTCCTTTCTTACATATTAGAAAAGAGAGGTTTTTACCCCCCCTGTTTGCTTTTGGAAAACGCGATATTTTGTCTTCTACAAACTATATTATGATTTACTTTTGATAGTTTCATTATAGCAAAACATTATCTATTTAGCAATAACCTTTATAACTTTTCTATTTCTTCTTTTGTTAAAACTGTGGCTTTCATGTTCTTCTTAACTTTTATTTTGCCGTTTTCATACCTAACACATTATTTTTTCTATTCTTAATTCATTTTTATCATACCACATTTATCACAATTTTAACCTTATATATTTACATGATAGAAGTAAATATTCCCAAAAAATTGATAAGTTTATTCTTATCAATTTTTCGTATTATTATCTATTTTTTTATAATTGATTTTAATATCTTATTATTTTTACAAGATTTATTTACTCAGAAACAACATCTTTTGATATTGTTATTACTGGGCGAATGCCAATACCTTTATCTTTTACAGAAGTCATTAAAGCACCTTGATTATTTACATACCACGTCGTATATGGTGCCATATCAAAACCAAGTAAATGAGTCCAATAACCTCCAATATCTCCGTAAGCGCTAGAGTCTTCTACATCACACCCATATATTTCACAATCATAAGTGTTAACAAATAGCCAAGAATACTTACCACTACTACATCCATTCTCAGCAGTTTCATACTTCTCACCTGTAGCAAGGCAAAATCCTTCATTATCGCCCAACCAATTTTCAAGATTTGTAACGTCAGCTACTTCATGAGTCGTAATTAATCTTGTTTTTAAATTACTGTCCCATTTTGATGTGTCAGCTGCTACCTGCTTTTCGACTTCAGAAGAATCTGTAGAATTTACTATTGCTGTGGTATTATGATCTAATATCATGTTATAATTAGTTTCATCTTCACTATAAATATACCACTTCATACAGCCTGTCTTTGTTCCTGTTGTACTAACACTATTTGAAGCATCACAATTTTTTGTTAAATCTGTTGGATCTAAATATACTACTCCTTTATGTGTATCACCTTCTTGTGCTGCTACTTTTGTTGGTCCAGATTTTATAACTTCGCCTTCTATTTCTTCCGGTTCTGTTCCTTTAGTAATATCTTTCCCTTTTGTTACAACATATTTTCCTATTACAAAGGAATAATTGGTTACTAATCCTTTTTCTATTTTTAACCATCCTTTTGTTGGAGATTCTCCTTTTACAGTAATTCCAGTCATTGGAACATTATAAGTTCCATCATTAATTAAGTTTTCATTCTTCACTTGATTAATTGCTACTTGTTTTTCTACAGCATCTATATATCCTAGTGCTGATTGTTCAGAAGCTCCTTTTCTTGCTTTTTCAATAACTCCTAATATTGTTGGTGTTGCAATTAAAGCAATAATTGCTAGTATTACGATAACTGCTAGTAATTCTATTAGTGTAAATCCTGTTTTCTTCATCACTTATCATCTCCTATTGTATTTATATAATATCATATTTTTAATTCTGTTGTAAACTTTAAGTTTACTCTTTCATAAAAAATAAGTCACCAATCATAATTTCTCATTCAAAGTAAAAAGATAGAATCATAAACTCTATCTTATCTTTTATATTATTTCTGCCTTTATATTAGGATTTTTTAACGCGCTCACCAATTGATCAATTTCTTCTTTAGTATTATAAAATGATAAACTAATACGAACTGTATTTTTAATATTAATTTCATCTTTTAAAATCTTAGAGCAATGGTTACCAGCTCTTACACAAATATGATATTTATTTAGATAGATTGCTAAATCTTGAGCAAAAATATCTTTATAATTAATTGTTATAATACTGCTTTCACTAGTTTCATTATAAATAATTACATTTTCTATCTTCTTTAATTCTGAAACAGCGTACTCTCTAAGATTATGTTCATATTGTTCAATTTGATTCATATCTAAATGATTTAAATACTCAATGATAGCTCCAAAACCTATCACTCCTGCAATATTAGGAGTCCCTGCCTCTAGTAAAGAGGGAACTTCATCATAAATTCTAGCAAAATCACTATTATAAGTACTATTCATTCCTCCACCAAATATAATAGGTCGAATATTATTCAAAAGAGAATTTTTTCCATACAATACTCCAACTCCTGTTGGTCCATACATTTTATGAGCAGAAAATGCCAAAAAATCAATATCTAACGCTTGAACATCAATTTTCATATGAGGAACACTTTGAGCTCCATCTACTACTACTAAAATATTATTTTGATGTGCGAATTCTATAATTTCTTTCAAAGGTCTAACATCACCAACTACATTAGTAATATGTGCTAAAGCAATCACTTTTGTTTTAGGAGTAACAGCTTTTTTTACATTTTCTAACGTCATTTTTAAGTGACCATCCAATTCAATATATTTTACATCTAATTGTTTTTCATCTGCTAATTCAAACCAAGGAAGCACAGTTGAAGCATGTTCACTTTTATTAATTAAAACTTCATCCCCTGGCTCTAAATTATATCTAAAATAACCAAAAACAATTTTATTTAAAGAATCTGTAGTTCCACTCGTAAAAATAATTTCTTCTTTTTGCTTGGCATGAATAAACTGTTGAACTAATTCTCTTGAATGTTCATAGGCATTATCAACTTTCAAACTTAAATCATAATCTCCACGATGAGCATTCGCACTATAATGATTATAATAATCACTAATTGTTTCACTTAATACCTTTGGTTTCAATGTTGTAGCACCATTATCAAAATAAATAACATTTTGTTTTAAAAGTTCGAAATCATCACGATGCATATTATCACCTCCAATATTTTTCAATAATTTTTTCTAAACGGTCATCTTGAATTCCATCTAATAAGAATCCTTTTGTCATTAAAATAGTTGCTGTATTTCTATCAATTCCTCTACTTTGTAAGTAGAATAATTCTTCCTCATCAAATCTTCCAATTAAAGCAGAATGATTGGCAACAACATCATTTTCTTCAATTAATAACTTAGGAGCAATTGTACATTTATGGTCATTAAATGTAACAATTTGATTTTTTTGATCTACTTCACATCCAATAACATTGTTAGGTACAATTCCTGTGACATCTAATTGTATAGATCCATCTAGTATATTTACACCACGATTGACAATATTACTAATTGTATTTTTATCATTGTGATATACAATTAAATCATATTTTTGAGGTTCTGTAGAAATTGTTTTTAAACAGTAGTCAATCATAGCATGTTCCCCATTTAACTCTACAATATCTACTTCTTTTATTTTTTTACAATCATAAAACTTTGTTGTTTTTAAGTATGCATTTTTTCCTATTACATAACGATATTGAGCTTTTAAACTATCATCATGTCTTAGTTCAAATAATTCTAAATGAAGATTATTTGGAATGACAAATTCTAAATCTATTTTAGAACTACTAGAATGATATTCAATTTCTAAAGAGGTATCTTTTTTTACTGTAACAATCATTTTTTTTACATCAAATAATTCAAAGCGATCAAATGAAGTAATATCTAAAGACTCATCAACTTCTAATTCTATTTTGTTGTTTACCACTATTATTCTATTCATGATTTTCTAAATCCTTTACGTCACTTGAACTAATTTCTTGTAATATTGTTTCATAACCTTTTGATTCTATTTCTTGAACTAAAGAGTGATCGCCAGATTTTACAATATGCCCATTCATCATAATATGAACAAAGTCAGGTTGAATATAGTCTAATAATCTTTGGTAATGTGTAATCAAAATAATTCCTGCTTCTTCTTTTTGATAATAATCCATTACGTTTTCTCCCACAATTTTTAAACTATCTACATCTAGTCCTGAATCAATTTCATCTAATAAAATCATAGAAGGTTTTAATAATTTCATTTGAAGGATTTCATTTTTCTTTCTTTCTCCTCCTGAAAAGCCACTATTAATAGCACGATGAACCATATCAGGATTCATTTTTAAATCTACACAAGTTTGATTAATTTCTTTAATAAAAGACATTAATTTAAAATTTGTTCCTTGTCTGACATGAAGAGCAGTTCTTAAAAAGTCAGCATTTGTTACTCCTTCAATGCTAATTGGCATTTGCATTCCTAAGAATAATCCTAATCTTGCTCTTTCATCCGTTGTTAAATCATTGATATTTTTTCCATCAAATAAAATTTCACCTGATACTAATTCATATCTAGAATCTCCCATAATAACTCTAGATAAAGTAGATTTTCCCGTTCCATTAGGTCCCATAATAGCATGGATTTCTCCTGTTTTTACTTCTAGAGAAAACTGATTTAAAATAGTTTTTCCTTCTATTTTAGCTGTAACATCTTTTAAAGTTAATGTATGCATATTCTCATCTCCAATATTATTATTCTATCAAATTATTCATTATTTAACTAGTATTTCAAGTACATTTCCAAAAAATATCCGAGAAATTATTCGGATATACAATATGGGTATTCTATTTTAACAATTTTAGCTTTTTTATCTTGATTTAAATCTTGTTTAGAGCCTTTCATCTTAATGAATAAATAATTACCAGTATGCCCCATAATATTACCATCTTTTTCTGTTTCTGGTAAAAAAACAACTTCTTTTTGAATAAATTGATTCATATAATCAAGTTCTAATTTTTTAGAAAGTTCTAGTAAAGTAGATACACGCTGTTTTTTTATAATACCATTGACTTGATTAGGCATTAAAGCTGCTTTTGTTTGATCTCTTTTAGAATATGGAAAAACATGTAATTTAGAAAATTTCACTTTTTGAATTGTATCAATTGTTTCTAAAAACTCTTCATCTGTTTCTCCAGGAAATCCTACAATAACATCTGTTGTAATAGACATGAGAGGACGAATTTTTCTAATTTTTTCAATTTTATCTATAAATTCACTTTTATTATATTTTCGATGCATTCTTTTTAAAACAGAATCTGAGCCACTTTGAAGAGGAATATGTAAATGATCTACAATAACAGAACTATTTTTCATAACTTCCAATACCTTATCATTAATTTCATTCATTTCAATAGAAGAAATACGAAGTCTTTCTAATCCTTCCATTTGAACTAACTCTTCTAATAAATCACTAAATTTATAATGTTCGAATTCGGCACCATAATTTCCTGTATGAATTCCTGTTAAAACAATTTCTTTATGCCCCTTTTCAATTAATGTTTGAACTTCTTTCAATACATCTTCTCTTTTTTTACTACGAACATTTCCTCTTGTATAAGGAATTACACAATAAGAACAATAGTTATTACATCCATCTTGAATTTTAACAAAAGCTCTTGTTTTATTAAAATTATTTAATTGCATAGATTCGAACTCCAAGTTTTTCATTTCTTGAATGTCTAATAAATGTTGATGATTTTTTTTATATTCTTCAATATAATCCACTATTTTTGATTTGTTGATATTTCCTAAAATAATATCAGCATCTTCTATATCATCCTTTTTATTTTGTGTCATACACCCTACTACTACAATAATAGAATTAGGATTACTTTTTTTTGCATGATGAATGGTCTTCCTAGATTTACTATCTGCCATATTAGTAACAGTACATGTATTAATAATAGAAATATCAGCTGGTTCGTCTGTTGATACTTCTATATATCCAGCACCTTTTAAATGGTCAGCCATTACATTAGATTCATAAGTGTTTACTTTACACCCTAGTGTATAAATATTAAACTTCATAAAAACACCTCTTTTTACTAAAACATAATATCATTAATTGGTTAAATTTACAATAAACAGTTTCATATTTTAAAACGAAAAAAAGAAAACTTCAATTCTATTTGAAATTTTCTTTCATATTACTGATAAATATTCATTTATAAATTACTTCTAAATTCTTTTAGAGCTTGTAAAAATTCATCATTTTTTTTGAGTTGTTCAGAAAGAACATTCACGCTTGTAGTAACACTTTGATTATTTTTTTCTTGATAATATTTGCTGACATCTTCTCCAAAATAACTGTTGAAACTTAAATCATCATTTTTATTAAAGGAACGAACTTTTGGATATTCTAAATGCTCATCCATTTTCCCAAATATTGGTGAAATAAATTCTGTACTTTTGAATTTTTTATCTTTATTTTCTCTTGGCGATTCAATTTTAGCAATTGCTTGATCTAAAGACTTCAATGGTTTTGGCTTTTCTGTTAAAAATTCAATTGGATTTTGATCTTTCAATTGCTGATAACTGATAATAGCATTCTCTTCTTGATCTCTCTCAAAATTCTCTGTTTCTGCTTTTTTAGCATCTGCTGCTTTTAAAAGTTCTTGATAACTAATAATAGCATTTTCTTCTTGGTCTCTTTCAAAGTTTTCTATCTTGGTTTCATTTTTCTTTTCCAAATCGTTTTGCATAACACTTAGCATTTCCTCTAAGTTTATTTGTTTTTTAGGTTCTGAACTCTTCGGCTCAATTTTTGTAACTTGAACTTCTTCATTACGAGGTTTTGCTTTTACAAGATCATCTAACAACTCATCTATTTCAGCTTGATCATTTTTTTTATCTTTATAAATAATAAAAACAATAAGTCCTACAATCACAAATAAAATAATACAGGATATTAAAATTAATACATTTGTTGATATTGAAATATTAATCATCATCATCACTCCATATATTCATAATTTATAACACTCATCATGAAAAGAGGTACTGTTTCTACACGCATTATTCTATTACCAAGTGTAATAGGAATAAATTCTAGTTCTTCTAATCTCTTTTCTTCTTGTTCTTCTAGTCCACCTTCTGGACCAATTACTACATTCATTTTAGCACATATATCTACATTTTTCAAAAGCTTTTTGATATTTTCCGTTTTTTCCCTGGTACTACACACAAGCTTGACACCATCTAAATTACAAAGTTCCTCTAATTTTTTTATTCCAATAATATTTGGAACTTCAAGTCTATGTGACTGTTCACTAGCCTCTTTCACAATTTTGTTCCAACGAATTACTTTCTTATCAAAGTCCTTTACTTTTACAACGCTTCTTTTAGCTTCATATAAAACAAATTCAGATACACCTAATTCTGTAGCCTTTTGAAAAATATAATCCATTTTTTGTTCTTTTAAGGCAGGAATTACTAAACGAACAAATGGAATTTTGCTTTCTTTTATAGACATCTCTTCTTTTATAAAAACTTTCATATCAGAAGAAACATTTTGTAAATAACATAAGTAAGCAATGGAATTATAAATTACTACAATTTCATCTAAATCCTTCATTCGCATAACCACTCTGATATGATAATAATCACTGTCTTCTAAAATAAAACAATTATTTAATTTTTCTTTTGCGAAATATCGTTGCATTATCCTACAATCTCATTTCCATCAAATTCAATGTTTAAAAACTTTCGACTCGATAAAAAATCACACATATGAACAAATTTTTGATATTTTGTTTTTGGTTTTTCTAAAACTTCATTTCCTTTATAATCTCTAGTCCATTCTCCCATATGTGTCTCGATTACACTACAAATTAATTCTATTTCAGAATCGTCAAGAGTCAATTTAGAACGATTATCTTGAATAAATTTACTCATTAATAAAGGATGCTCAAAAACCGTATATTCTGATTTAACAAGTCCTGATTTTAAGCCATCATGAACAAGTAAAGCAGCAATCATCATATCTTTCTCATCTGAAGTAAAAGTATTAAATAAACTATTATTTCCTAATAATTCATGTGCTATTCTAACAGCTGACTTAGTATGTCTTACAAGTCCACCTTCTCCTAAAGAAAATTTAGGATGATACTTTCCTGTAGAAGAAGCAGGAACTTCAAAAAAATAATCTGGTAACAAATCAATAATAATTCCTATATTTTCTGCATATTTAGGATTTTTAATATATCCTATCTCCGTTTGAAACATTTCTTTTTTCATCATTTTACTCACCTACAAATTCTACTAAAATGTCATTGGATACATATAACAAATCTTCTGGTATCCAAATAAAATTGCCATCGCTTTTCACTTGATGTTGATTTCTTAATTTACCAAGATGAAAAGTTTTTTCTATTGTTTGTCCATATTTTTGATAAAAATCTTTACAGGACACTCCTTTTAATTTTCTAAGTCCTAAGATCATTTCATAAACCATCTGATCTTGTTTTGTAATTAGTTCTTTTTCTCTTTCAAAAGTTCCGTTTAAATATTTTGTAATACTTTTTGTATTTGTATATCGAACCCTATTCGTATATCCACTAGCTCCTACCCCAAAACCATAATATTCAAAATTATTCCAATAAGTCAAATTATGTTTAGATTCAAATCCTGGCTTACTAAAATTACTAATTTCATAATGTTCATAGCCATGTTCTTTTAAAGTTTTACAAATAGTTTGATACATTTGATAATCCAAATCTTGATCAATAGGATTTACTTTTCGATTATATAAAATAGTATGGGGTTCTATCATTAACGAATATGTGGAAATATGCGTAATTTCTAATTTCAAAAATTTTTCCAAATCATCTTTTAAATCTTCAATGGTCTGATTTGGTAAAGCATAGATTAAATCTACATTAATATTTTGAAAGCCTATCTTTTTGGCATAAGAGATTATTTTAATATCACAAGTCTCACGTCCTAAAAATTTTAAGAACCTATTTTGAAAAGTTTGAACGCCAATACTCAAACGATTGATACCATATTTTTTAAATAAATCTAATTTTTCTTCTGTCAAATTTTCTAAATTACACTCAATAGTATATTCTAATGAATTGCTTCTTTTCAAGATTTTTAAAGTTTCAAATAACTCTTGTAATTCAGAAACAGTTAAAGCAGAAGGAGTTCCTCCACCAATATAAATTGTATCTAAAACTTCATTTTGATAATTGGCAACAATCTCTTTTTTTAAAGATTTTAGATATTTACTTATCCAATCTTTTTGATAGTAAGCCTTTGTAAAATCACAATATGTACAAATATGAGTACAAAAAGGAATATGAATATAAGCAGAATGAATCATTTTTTAAATCCCCGAAAACTACTCTTTCTAATTTCTTCTATGTTAGTCCCTACTCCACAATCTACAAAATAATCTAATAATTCATTGATTTTTTCTAGGTTAGTCATTTCTTCAGAATCTTTTGAATATTGAAATTCTCCATATTTTAATTCATAACGTGGCAAATATAACTCTAACCAAGTTAAATATAAAAATTGATAAAAATCATCAATACTATGAATTGATTTAATATTATCACTTTTCCATTCAGAAGTGGCTTTTTTCTTCTTTTCTTTTTTTACAGATTCATCTCTAGTAAAAACAGGGTTTTCTTTAAAAAAAGTATCATAATCTGATTCTGAACCAAATATCTGAGAAAAAGTATCTTCATCTATTGGATATTTCATACTACCACCTTTCAACATTATACAAAAAAAAGAGTTATTTTTAAACCCTTTTCCCATTATATTTTTAAAGTTTCAATAGCTTCTTTAATAATATTCACGCAATTTTGCATTTTTTCTGTTTCTTCTTCATTAAGTTCTACAGCAATTTTACCAGCAGCACCTTTTCGATTAATAATAGTTGGTAATCCAATATAAACATCATTGTTTTCATCATAACTAGAAACTGTGATAATACTGTTTTCATTGCCTAATATAGCATTTGTAATACGAACTAAACACATTCCTATTCCATAATAAGTAGCGCCTTTTCGATTAATAATTTCATAAGCAGCATTTTTTACTTGAACTCGAATATTTTCTAAAGTTTCAGAATCTAAAAAACGATGAATATTTTGAAGTCCAATATTTGCATTACTCCATGGAACAAATTCACTATCTCCATGTTCGCCAATTACATAAGCATGAATATTTTTAGGATTTATATTTAATCGCTCTCCAACTAAATAACGAAGTCTTGAGGTATCTAGACTAGTACCTGAACCAATAATCTGACTTGTTGGTAACCCCGAATATTTCCAAGTTAAATAAGTCATCACATCTAAAGGATTCGTTGCTACTAAAAAAATACCTCGAAAACCATTTTCCATTACTTGATCAATAATATTTTTAAAAATTTTACTATTTTTAGTAATTAAATCCATTCTAGTTTCACCTGGATTTTGATTTGCACCAGCTGCAATACAAACAATGGAAGCATCTTTGCAATCTTGATATGTCCCTACTTTAATATTAATTTTAGATGGTGCGAAAGCCAAGCAATGATTTAAATCCATTACTTCTCCCTCTATTCGATCTTGATTCAAATCGATTAAAGCTAGTTCACTTACAGCAGTTCTTTGATTTAATAGAGCATAGGCGTAACTCATTCCTACATTACCACAACCAATAATTACTACTTTATTCATGTTATCATCTCCTACTTTCAATAGTATACCATAAAATTTATTAATTTTTCATTTCTTTTTCTATCCAAGACATAATTACTTGAACAATGTAGTCTTTTTCTTTTTGATTCAAAGTATGATTTGGTAAAATATGATGCCATTTACATAAGCACCCTCTACAACAAGTAGCAGTTGCATGTTGAGCTATAAAAACAGGATGACCTTTCATAGGCGTTTGTTTTCCATCATGAATAGGATTAGCAGGCGCTAAACGCTTTTCTACAAAGTCATAAGCATGTTCTTGAATTTTGTTAATACCTTTCTCTTTTATATATTTTTTTTCTTTTTCTCTTAAATGAAATTGACTTCTGAATTTAGATAATTCTAGACGTTCTAATATTGTCATCATAATAATCCCTTCTCACTACATATTTTAACACAAATAAGATAGAAAAAAATTATAATTTATGCTATAATACAAGTATGTTTCCATAGCTCAGATGGATAGAGCAATCCCCTCCTAAGGGATAGGTCGCGAGTTCGACTCTCGCTGGGAACACCATATTGAATTGAAGACTTGTCAAAAGTCTTTTTTTTTATAAAAAAATAAAAAATGATGACTGAGTCATCACTTATCTTATAGTATTTAATAGAACAATAAAGAAAAAATTAGTTGCATAAGAAATTTGACCTTTAAATTTTTGACAAAATTCGTATGTCCCAATCACTTTATCTACAGAACTAACAATCCAACTTTCCGCATATTTTGGTAAAGAAATATAAAGTGGAAACATATGAGATTCAATAATATTTTTTTCTTTATCTGTTAAATCAAAATATTTGCAAGCATTTAAAACTGCATATTTAGGATGAGTAAAAGTAGATAAAAATCTTTCTTTTTTTGTCCTATCAGGATCACTTAGAAAAAAATCATGTAAAAGCCCTGCTCTTGCTACTTCTTGATAATCTAAATGTAATACCTTGGATACTTGATAAGAAAAATAAGAAACTTTCAAGGAATGACAAAACCTCGTTGTTCCATGATGTTCTATTTCTTTTAATCGATCAAATTCTTCATTTGAAAGGATATTTTTAACAAGTTCTAAATACTCAACATCCTGTATTTCCATAACATCTCTCCTCAGACTAATACATTATATCACAAAATAGCAATAAGAATTATTATTTTCACACAATTTTAATTATTCTGTGATAGAAGGAGTTTCTGTAATTGGTTCTATTTGGATAAATGTATTGCCATCATTTACACTAATTAATGTTCCATCTGAATATTTATAAATTGTTTTAGAACCTCTAGAAGCTTTTTCCCAAGTAATTGGTCTAGCATAACCATTAGTAATAAAATATCCTGTTCCAGAACCTATATTGTTTAAACTTTGTCTACCATAGCTATCAATTGTATAATTTTCTACTTTTTCAATAATAATATTTTTAAAATGGTATTGCTCTCCTGTTATGTAATCTTTATGAGCTACTCCATTGGCAAATCTCAAATAATATCCATTCGTTGCATCATAAGTATAAGAACTCGTCATGTAATAAGAATAAGGAATACTAATATTATTTGCTACAATACTATCTTCACTATCATTAATATTTACTTCATCAATACTATAATTTAAAACCAATTCATCTTTTACATTCTTAGATATGTATGTTTTTCGATATCCTTTTTGTTCGATTACTTGATTAATTTTTTCCATACTAGTAACAGCTTTATGCTCATAATTTACAGGTAAATTGTAATCTCTCCAAAAAGCATCATCATATAATCCATTAATATTATTAACACCTAATGTTTTGATATCACTTTCTGCTTGAGGGCTCCATCCAAAATGAACATATATAGCGTCATTTTCTAAAGCATAATCCAAAAAATAATGTCTTGAACTTCTAACAGAACCAATACGAGCCGTAGTTTGATCTTTGAATACAGCCATCATTCTTGTAATACCACCTTCTACAATAGCTTCATAAACAACATAAGCATCTTGTAACCCTGAATGATATGGTCTTGCTTGATTATGATTATTAATCATCACAGCAATTGGTCTACTATCAGAAGATTCATCTACAATCTTTAAAGTTGGTTTGGGTTTTTCTTCTATTATGTCATTAATTTTATCTTTAATTTCCTCTTTTTTAGGGCTAAACAATAAAAAATAAATGACAACTCCTATTAATATTAAAAATAATAAAATAAATACTACTGGTTTCTTCTTTTTCTTTTTCATAAGAACCTCCTATATTTTTATTATAAATGAAAAAAGAAAGATTGTAAAATCTCTCTATTACATAAAAGAAATATAAGTTAAAAAAGTTAGTAGAATAATCGATAAAATACATCCATTAATTCGTTCTGATTTAGTAGATTTATATTTTACACCACAAGCCATAGAAATCAAAATTCCACCTATCAATCCACCAATATGGGCAGCATTATCAACGCCAGTAATCATAAAACCTAATAATAAATTAAAGATAATTAATGGAATCACTTGTGAACGTAAAACCGTTCCTAAATAAAGACGATAATGATATCCAAAATAAATTAACGATCCAAATAGTCCAAAAATAGCGCCACTTGCTCCTAAGCTAGCTCCATTATTAGGCATAAAAGTAATAGACATTAAACTCGAAGTAATTATACTAAAAAGATAGATAATCATATATTTCTTTTTTCCAAAAAAACTTTCAATTTGAGAACCAATTACATATAAGGCATACATATTAAATAAAAGATGAAAAATATCATAATGAGTAAAAGCAGCCGTAATAATTCGGTAATATTCACTATTAATATTTTTTAATAAAACTAAATTATTTAAAAGTTGAGGATTCCAATGAACTAAGAAAAAGATAATAGCATTAATAACTAATAAAGCATAAGTAATGTATGGGCGTTTTACTTTAAAAACTTCTTCAGCCTTAATAGATTCTTGCTCATTTTTTTTAGTAATTTCACCAGTAATCTTTAAAAATAAATCTGCTCCTTTTTCTTTAAAAGTTGTTTTCTTTGTAATAGTAGGAAACGACTCTGTAATAAAACTATATTTATTAAAATCTTGAATTGTTTGAATTGATGCACAATCAATGTTATCTGTATGTAAATATTGATTAATATCCACATTATCTCCTAAATTTACAAATAAACTAAGAGTATTCATATTAAAGGAAAATGTTTTTTTCTTAATTTGTTTCATAATTTGTCTAGTACGAAATAAATCAAAATTTAATTGATCATTATTATGAATATAATTAGAAACAATACGGACAATTTGATAATCACCATCTAGTTTTTCTAACCATATTTCATCTTTCGCACCGTGCAAAACAATTGGACTATACCCCATTTCAGTAATAAAATAATGGAGAAGTTTCATTACCAATTCATCATTTTTATTAATTACTATTTGTTCCATACATACCTCCAGTAATATATTGTAATCCTCTTCATAAGATGTGTAAAGAGGTGTTTTATGAAAAATATTTTAAAATTTATTATAATCTTAATTCCTTGGTTTATCAGTGGCTTATTTTTTCAAAACCAAACAAGTTTTTATGAAAGTTTAAATTTACCATTTTTTGCTTTTCCAAACTATCTATACGGAATTATTTGGACAATTTTATATTTATTAATTACGATTTCTATTTTTAAAATTCAAAAGGAATATACCATTTCTCAAGCCAAACAATATTACAAAATATTATTGATTAATTACATATTTAATCAGCTATATACCTTTATCTTTTTTAGGTTACAAAATCTATTTTTAGCCTTTATTGATTGTATCATTATTTTTATTACAAGTCTATCTTTATACGATGAAACAAAAAAATTAGATGACAAAGCTAGTACTTATTTATTACCTTATGTATTTTTTGGTTTGTATGCTGTTATTTTGAGTTTAACAATTTATTTTATGAATCTTAGCTAATATAGCTAATAAAAGTATCTAATGTAATATTACTTTGAATAGGAAATCTAGGAATAGCATATTTATTAGAACTTCTAGTTGCTTTATAACCACCACCAGCAAAAGCCACTTGAAAACCAGCTTCTTTGACTTCTTCTATAGCAGTATTATTATAAGCATAAAAAGGATAGCAAAAAGCTTTTGTACTTCCAGTAATTGCAATAGATTTTTTTAAATCATTGATTACTTCATCATGAGAAGAACATAACAATCTAGCTCCTCTTGTAACACCACTACAAACTCCTTCATTATGCATATCGTACGTATGACTTTCAATATCTAAATAAGCTGATCTATAATTATTGATATCCCACCATCCAGTAATTAAAAATAATGTGGCATGAACTTGATACTTTTCTAATAAAGGAATTAATTTATTTCCATTATGAGTTCCAGTTCCCATCGCTCCATCATCAATTGTTAATAGTACTGATTTTTGAGGTAATTCAATTCTTCCATAAATCCAATCTACAAATTCTTGCATCGTCAATGTTTTATAGTTATTTTCTTTTAGATATTTCAATTGTTCTTCAAATTTACTAGTATTTAAACAAATTCCCTGACCACAATTTTCTCCATCGCTATAAAAGAAATGATAATTTAAAACAGCAATTCCTGGTTTATAAACCACTTTCTTTTTAGTAACTTCTACAGTTCTTGTTACTGTTGACTCATTATTACTAGAATCTGTAACTCGATAAGTAATTGTATAATTTCCAGGAGTATTGGTATCAACCGTTCCTTCTGTTACTACCTTAGAAGTAACATCTCCATCATAGTTATCGGTCGCAGTAACAAAAGGATCTTCAAAATTACTTCCCTCTTCTATTTGAATTTTTTCATTTCCCTTTATATTAATAATAGGTCCTTCTAAATCTACAACAATTACTTTCCTTGTAATTGTTTTTTTCTTTTTCTTATATTTAACTTGATAATCTACGGTATATTCTCCTATTTTTGTATTATCTAAATTAGAATGAATTTGAATTTCTTTTGTAAGATTTTTCTTTCGAAAAGAAGCAGTAGCTCCTTGTTCTTGATACTCTTGATTTAATGGCAACATAATTTCTTTTTCCCCTTTTAAGGTAAGATTAATTTTACTAACTTGATCTAAATAAATCGTTTCATAAAAAAGAAATACTCCCACACTTAGTATGATAATAGCTATTATAATAAGCAATAATTTATGTTTTTTAATAAATCCTTTTATTTTTTCTCCCATTTCATAATTCTCCCTATTTAAATTGATCTAAAATATTGATAAAGCATTCTGGAAGTGGAGCTTCAAACTCCATATATTCTCCAGTTGTAGGATGAATAAATCCTAATTCTTTTGCATGTAAACACTGTCCTGTTTCATCAATTAATTTCTTTTTTCCGTAAACAGGATCATTTACAACAGGATGTCCTATATAATCCATATGAACTCTAATTTGATGGGTTCTTCCTGTTTCAAGTTGCAATTCAATTAAAGTTGCTTCTTGATATCTTTCTAATACTTTAAAATGCGTAATCGCGTCTTTCGCATTCACATCTGTTACTGCCATCTTTTTGCGATCTTTCAAATCCCTTCCAATAGGAGCATCAATCGTTCCTGTATCTTCTTTTATAACACCCCAAACTAAAGCAATATATTTACGAGTTGTCTTTTTTTCTTCCAATTGCTTTGCTAAAATTTCATGAGCTTTATTGTTTTTGGCTACCATTAAAAGTCCTGTTGTATAAGCATCAATTCGATGGACAATACCAGGTCTAAATTCTCCATTTAAAGAAGATAACTCTTTAGAATGATGTAAAAGTCCATTCACTAGTGTATGACTAGGGTTCCCAACAGCTGGATGAACAACAATGCCGTTTTCTTTATTTACAACAATAACATCATTATCTTCATAAACTATATCTAAATTCATATTTTCTGGAGTTAAATTCATAGGTTCTTCTTGATATTCTTCAGTTTGAATCATATCATCCATTTTTAATAAATAGCTATTTTTAGTTTTCTTTCCATTTACTAAAACCTGATTATTTTGAACCATTTTAGCGATTTTACTACGACTCAAATGTAATTGTTCTACTAAAAATTGGTCGATTCGTTTATTTTGATTTTCTTCGGTTACTTTGATTTCCATAAGAATCCTCCTTTATCATTGTAGCAACTATCATGAAACAACTAATTACAATACAAATATCAGCTAAATTAAAAATAGGAAACTGATAATGAAATAAAGTAAAATCAAGATAATCGACAACATATCCACGAATAATACGATCTATCATATTCCCTATAATTCCTCCTATTAAAAGAGAATTCATAGCAATTGATAATCTCGTTTGTTTTTGATTTTTAATTAAATAATGATAAATCAATATAAGTGCTACAAAAGCCATTATAATTAAAAAATATCTTCCTCCTAAAAAGGTACTAAAAGCAGCTCCTTCATTTTGAACATACGTTAAATTAAAAAAATTAGGAATGATATTTTGAGAACTATTTAATGATAAATTACTTGTGATAAATATTTTAATTCCTTGATCAAGTGTAAGAATTCCTAAGGCAATTGCTAAAATTTTTTTCATAAATCCTCCTATACTTTTTTTAATCTTTTTTGATAGCTATTTTCTAACTTTCGATAAGATTCTTCTGTTAAATCCAAATAGAAAGTATCTTTATATTCTAAATCTAAATAGTGAATTACATCTTCTATATTATATTGATTAATTATACTATTAAGTGCAATAAATTCTTCTTTATCTTTGATATAATCATAAAAATAGCAAGCAAATAAATAACCAACTATATAACGATTTTGAAAAAAAATATCAAAGTTATTCTGATCTATATTTTCTGATATATGATTGGATATCATAATGATTTCTTTCTCATCATATTGATTTAACAAATCCATAAAGTTAGAAGCTGTAATGTATCCTCTATCTAAGAATTCTGAAACGAGTATTGTTTGAAACATATTAATTTTATTAATTTCCTGTAATGATCCAATAACTGTTTGATCGTTAATAGCAGCATTTTTAATACCCTGTTGTTCAAAAAAATCTCTTTGCATCATTTCAGCTGTAAAAGAAAACATTTCACAAAATAGATTACGAGCAATACTAACATATTCTTCAATTGTTGTAGCATGAATTAATTCATGTGTGATAATAAAAGAATCTCAGATTCTATTTTGATAAGCTAAATAAATATATTTTTGTTTGGTAGATTCTATATAATCAGAATATGGATCTATTGGGGAGTTAAGTTCACATTCTAACTGAACATTTTCAATTTCTTTAGCATATTCCTCAGATACACTTTTTAAAAAATTTTGAGAATATTTCATACTCTTTTTTAAAGGAATATGTTTTCTATTCTTTGGATAAGGAACACATTTTTCATTACTACTGATAATTTCCGACAAGCGACTAGTGAAAGTAAATTCTTCTATGTCATCAATTTGAAAATCATGAATAAATTGTTCTATTAAATGATTTAATTTTTTCATACTTTTTACAATTCTATTTTAATTTCTCGATTAGTAGGAACATACTGACGATATTGAATGCCAACTGCATCCAATATTTTCTTGCTGACTTTAGTAGAATCGGTATCTTTATATTTATCACTCAAATAAATTACTTCTTTAATTCCTGTTTGGGCAATCATTTTAGCACATTCATTACAAGGAAATAAGGTTACATATATTTTTGTTCCTTTTAAATTTCCACTATAATTTAAAATAGCATTTAATTCACCGTGACATACATAAGCATACTTGGTATCCATAAAATTACCTTCTCTTTCCCACGGCATATTATCATCACTAAATCCTTTAGGTGAGCCATTGTAACCAATGGATAAAATTTTATTTTCATCATTTACAATACAAGCACCTACTTGAGTATTTGGATCTTTGCTACGATAGGTAGATAAAATAGCAATTCCCATAAAATATTGATCCCAGTTAATATAATCTTGTCTTTTCATTATTTCACTTCCTCTATATACTTTACTACTTCGTGTATAGTTTTATTAAAATCCTTAAAGTTTACATCAAACCACTTCATAGGAAGCTGATGATTAAACCAAGTATACTGTCTTTTCGCATAATTTCTACTTCTTTGTTGAATACAATGAATAGAATCTTCTAAAATACAATTTCCATCAAAATATTCAAATAATTCTTTATACCCTATTGGAGTCATAACAGCTTTTGTTCGAATCATAGACTGATAAATTTTTTTTGCTTCTTCTAGAAGTCCTTGTTTCAACATTTCTTCAACTCGAGTATTAATTCGCTCATACAAAATTTCACGATCCGTTGTAAGTCCAATAAATATTGTATCATATAAAAGTTGATTTGTATGTTCTTTGCTACTAAATGGTTGATGATTTTCTTTGAAATAATCTAAAGCTCTCTCTACTCTTTTTCGATTATTCATATGGATTTCAGTATTTGGATCGACTTTTAAAAGCTCTTCATATAATTCTTCTTTGGTAAAATTAGAATAATCTGTTTTATAATTTGTTTCTTCTTGAAATTCATAATCATAAAGAGCAGCTCTAATATAAAGCCCTGTTCCACCCACTAAAATAGGAATATGCCCTCTTGCCTCAATCTCTTTTATTTTCTTTCTAGCATCTTTTTGATAATCATAAACGGTATAATTTTCTGTAATTTCTTTGATATCAATCAAATGATGAGGAACATTTTCCATTTCTTTATTCGTTACTTTTGCTGTAGCAATATTTAATCCTTTAAATACCTGGGTAGAATCAGCATTGATGATTTCTCCATTTAATTTTTTAGCTAATTCAATACTCAGCTTTGTTTTTCCAACACCTGTTGGTCCTGCTATTACAATAATCATTTTGTCTTCCTCAATACAGGATCAGAAATAGATTTTTTTATAATATCAAGGGATTCTAAAACCATATTTTGATTTAAAGGAATTCCTACCTTATTCAAAACTTCTTGTACTGATAACTCTGCATATTCTGTGTTTATTTTATCATTTAATTCAACCATATCTTCTAATTTAGAGTGTTCTAAGGCATAATAGGCCAAAATTATACCAACAACATATCGATAATTTTGATTAAACAAATTAACTACAGGCTTATTTTTTTTGAGTGAGTCTAGTTTATTCAAAGTTTGTAAGCATTCTTTTTGAAAACTAGGATCTCTTATTCTTAAAATATTTCTTAAATCCTCTTCTGTATTTTCATTAATATTTCCAAGATATTCGTAGGCTACTAATACAGTAATATATTGATATAGTTTTATATTTTTTCTATAAAGAGGTTCTACTCTATTGTTTATAATAAGCTCATCTTTTGAAATGTTTTTTTCTTCTATTAAATATCTTTTAGCTATAGTTTCAAAATAAATAGCAATAAACTCTGTAAAAAAATCAAAATTAGAAGATATTTTTTTATTCATTTTTACTTGTGTATAATGAAAAAATTCATGAATTAGAGATACAACATCATAATAATTAAATTCTCTTGAAACATTTATTAGTTTTCTATTTACAATTTCATTATAGTCATAGAAAGAAAATCCACTGTTGCCTTTTGAATTAAAATTAAAATTTAATGCCCCTGACTTTATAAGTTCGTCATATTCGCCCAAATATCTTGGTGAAATTTTTTCAATGATTTCTCTAGCAAGTAAATAAACATCTTCGAACGTTAAATGATTAGATTTAGATTTTATTTGAAATGTTTCAATATTATTTTTAAAATAATCATTAATTATAGTACTTAAACCCCAAATTGGAATTAAATTATCTACAAAAATTTTATTCTTTTTTTGAAATCCTAAAAATACATCATTTAGATAGTCATTTAATCTTTTATATTCTTCTTGCGTCATATTATCACCACAAATTCTTTAAACTATTTTTATAACTTTTTTCTAATTTTTTATAACTTTCTTCTGTTAAATCAAATACCTTATCTTTATTAAACTCTAGATTTAAATAAGTTAATACTTGATTAGTATTCATTTGATATAAAATATCATTTAAATTCCAAATATCATTTTTCTTCATTTCATACATGTAACAAGCAAGAACTAACCCAACCGTATTTCTTGTATGTAAAATATAAGTGTCTTCAAAAGAATATTGATCTTCTTCTAAAACTTCACTAATAACTGTATCAAAAATAGTATTAATAAGTTCTGGATCTGGTTGATACTGATAAATAGTCTTCATGATTTCATGTAACTCATATTGATTTATTTGAATCCCGTTAATCTTTTTCTTTAATAATTCCAAAATGACTTTTAAACAAATATTATCTTGGTATAAAGTAATAAAATTATTTTTATGCTCTTTTAAAACATCTTTTTCATATTTAGGATATTTTTTTACAATATAATCTTTCGCTAATAACTCACTAAAAATAGAAAAACATTCTGTATAATAACTTGTTGTAGAATTAATATATTCCTTCCTAGTATTAGTAAAATGAATAAATTCATGAATTAATGTTAAAACATCTGATATGTTCTGAAACATCTTCATATGAATAATTGAAGTTCTTGAATCAAAATAAGATTTATCATCAATATCTTTTCCTTGTTCAAAAATGATTTGATTATCTTCTAAAATATCTTGTAAATATTTAGAATATTTATCACGGAACATCTTTAAAATTTCTAAGCTATACTCTACTGATTTATTCTGACCCAAAGTTAATTTAAAATGATATAACACTTCATGTCCCTGATTGATAGGATATAAATTTTCTATAATAATATTACATAGTCTTTCTTCAAACAAAAAGTCATCTTCAAAAACAGGATAATCTTCGTAAAGAAATACATCTATTTTTTGATTTAAAATATCATATTCTTCTTTAGTCAATAAACATCGAATCTCCAAATGAAAAGAAACGGTATTTTTCCTGAATTGCTTCATGATATGCATTCATAATATGTTCTTTTCCAGCTAAAGCACTTACTAACATTACTAAAGTAGATTTAGGAAGATGAAAATTAGTAATTAATGAATCAATTGCTTTAAATTGATATCCTGGATAAATAAAGATATCTGTCCAACCACTACATTCTCTAAACTCTGGATAAAGACTTCGAATGGTTTCTAATGTTCTCGTAGATGTTGTTCCTACACTAATAATTCTTTTTCCATCTTTTTTAGCTTGATTTAAAATATCTGCTGTTTCTTTACTCATTTGATAAAATTCACTATGCATTTTATGATCATGGATATCTTCTACCGCTACAGGTCTAAAAGTACCAAGACCAACATGTAAAGTAATTGTGGTAATCGTTACACCTTTTTGTTTTAATGCTTCTAGTAATTCTTTTGTAAAATGAAGACCTGCTGTTGGAGCAGCGGCACTTCCTATATTTTTGGCATATACAGTTTGATAACGATCTTTATCTTCTAGTTTTTCATGTATATATGGAGGCAAAGGCATTTCTCCCAATTGATCTAATATCTCGTATAAAATTCCTTTATACTCTAATTTAAAAATTCGAATTCCATCTTCTTTTGCTTCAATACATTTTGCTTTTAATAAACCATCACCAAAATTAACAACAGTTCCTTCTTTAATTCTTTTAGCAGGTTTTGTTAAACATTCCCAAGTATTATCTCCTTTTTCTTTTAACAAAAGAACTTCAATTACTGCATTTGTTTCCTCTTTCACTCCATAAAGCCTAGCAGGCATAACCTTTGTATCATTCAATACTAAAACATCATTAGGACCAAGTAAATCTACTAAGTCATGAAAATGTTTGTGTTCTATTTCACCTGTTTTCTTATTTAATACTAGCATTCTAGAAGTATCTCTTTTTTCGATAGGAGTTTGCGCAATTAACTCTTCTGGTAAATCAAAATCAAATTCTTCTACTTTCATATTTTTCACCTATACTTTCTTTCATTTCCTGTGCTCTTTTAACTTCTTCCTCCGATAAAAAGGAATCATAATTTTCAGGACAAACTTCAACCTTTGAATAAACATCTTTTACAATACTTAAAAAATCACCATTGGGATAAGGAATTATGGTATCACTCTTTTTTACAATAAAGAAAGATTTTTCACCTTCAGAATCAATTAATGCGACTTGTGTATACCCTAATCTTCCTCTAAAATAACGAGCAATACTTTGATAGGTAAACTCTTTTAATTCACCTGTCATACAATGTACATAGTCCTCATATAATTCTTTATCATAGATCATTTTTTCAACTAGGATAAGTTCATATATGTCATCATGATAACGATGATTCACATAATCTACATCATATTTAATTCCGGTCGGATCAATAATAGAATTTGTTAAATAATAAGGACTAACTTTCTCTATATGATAACTCATATCAGATAATTTATAATAATGAGAATCCGGAAGCTTAGAATTTATCCTATGATAGGTCATTTCACCATTTTCACCATATAAAATTCCTTCTTCTATAGGAATAGGATTTTGTATTTTATATCCTAAATGTAAAATACAAAAATCAAAATATGGTTCATAGTAATGATATTCTGATTGAAATGCTTCAAATATTTTCTTATTTTTGGCATCCATACTAATATATTTATTTACAAGATTTTCAAAAAAGTTACCAATTTCATAATAAGGAATTGTTATAACAGTCCCATTGGGTGCTACTACACTAGTAATCTTAGCCGATTTTTCTAACATTTAAAGGTTCCAAATCTAAATTTATTTCTTCTGAAATTGGTAAAAAAGAGATATTAGGATATTCTTTTTTATATCGTTCTTGAAATTCACCTATCCAAGGAATATTGAAAAGATCATTATATAAAACATTGCCATAATTAGTATCAAAAATGCACATATGTGTAAATCCTAAACGTTCTACCATATAAAATTCAATTCTAGTAATAAGTCCGTTAATATCTTTATTTGACATACAACGAACATAGTCTTCATAAACTTCTGAGTCATAAATCATAAGCTGATTTAATATTAATTCACCAACTTTAGCATGACCCATACCTATTTTTCGATTGACCTTAAAACCTATACCATTAGGATCAATGAACCCCTCTTTAATAGAAGTATCTTTATAATTCGTAATTTGTAAATCTTGATCACTCACACTAGTATATTTTTCTATTCCTGATTTTTGCTTCAGCGATTTTGTAACAAAAAAATTACCAATTGCATAACCGATTGTATCTTCTTTCAAAAATGGATTGATAATTTTATAACCTAACTTAAATATAACAAAGTCAAAATATGGCTTAAAATAATGATATTTTTCAGAAAATTGTTTAAATACTTCTTCATTTTGTTTTGATTTATTAATATATTGTTCACATAGTTTTTTAGTATATAAACCTAGTTCATAGTAATTCATACTATGAACTTCACCATTTGGTGAAATAAGACCTGTTTTTATTTCTTTCATAAATTCTCCTTACACATCCATCATTTCTTGATGATTTATTTTTAAATGTTCATAGGCTTTTTCTGTCACTACACGTCCTCTGCTAGTTCTCTTTAAAAGACCTAACTGCAAAAGATAAGGCTCATAGACATCTTCTATAGTCGTTTGCTCTTCACCAATAGAAGAAGCAATTGCTTCTATACCAACAGGACCACCATTAAATTTTTGAATAATCGATTTTAATAAATTATAATCTGTTTCATCTAAACCTAATTCATCTACTTTTAACTTATCTAATGCTAAAGAAACAATTTTTTTATTAATTACCCCATCTCCCATTACCAAAGCATAATCGCGAACTCGTTTAAACAAACGGTTGGCAATACGGGGTGTACCTCTACTTCTTTTTGCTAAGGAAATTGCTGCATCTTCTTCAATAGGAACTTCTAACACTTTGCTTGTTCTTTTAATAATTTTAGTTAAATCCTCTACAGAATAATAATTTAATTTTGAAACGATTCCAAAACGATCTCGAAGAGGACTTGATAAGTCACCTGCCCTAGTAGTAGCTCCAACCAAAGTAAACGGTGGAAGTTCAATTCGAATATTACGACTACTAGAATCATTACCAACGACAATATCTAAAACATAATCTTCCATAGCAGAATATAAAATTTCTTCTACGAAACGAGGCATTCTATGAATTTCATCAATAAATAGTACATCACCGGGTTCTAACGAAGATAAAATTGCTGCTAAATCACCCGTTTTTTCAATTGCTGGACCACTCGCTGTTTTAATATTAACACCGAGTTCATTCGCAATAATATAAGCCAAGGTTGTTTTTCCAAGTCCTGGTGGGCCATATAACAAAACATGATCCAATGACTCATTTCTCATTTTAGCTGCCTTAATAAATACATCTAGATTTTCTTTTACTTCTGATTGACCAATATAATCAGAAATCGTAATTGGTCGGATAGAATTTTCTTGTTGATCTTCTATCATTTCTTCTGGATTTATAATTCTATCTTCCATTTTAATCACCTCTTTTTAAATTGAAGAATCTTACAGGGCTCTTTTTCTATATTTTGTAAGGCTATTTTTGTTTGTTCTATCTCATCTAAAGATAGAAACTCATTACAAAAAAGAAGTAAAGCTTTTTCTAAATAATCGATTGTTAAAGGCTTTTCGTCCATAACACTGTAAAAAACAGCATCACTTAAAAATAAAGAAGCATAATTAAAGAAATTCTCTTGGTTGTTAATACGTATTAACGTATTCAGAAGAGCTGTATCTACTTTTCTTAATTCTTCCCAAGTAAAACGAACAATTACATCTGGATAATCCAATTTTAATTTTTCTAAAAAAGCTTGTTGATATTCTAAAGATACTTGAATTGATACTTGATCTTTTTTTGGTTCAAATTTTACTACTTTCATATTAAAATCCTACTTTCTTCTTTACCTTACTAAAATCAATTTTTTTTACTTCTTTTAAATAACATTCTCCACATAATGGAACATATTCAACTTGATTAGTTCCATCAATTACAACTTCTTGTCCATCCAAAACATAATTTCCATTCACTTTTCTTCCTACATAACGAGCAATATTACCACATTTACAAATGGTTTTGATTTCTTCTAAGGAATCAGCAATTTCTAAAAGTCTTTTACTTCCTTCAAAAGATTCTGCTTTAAAATTTGTTCTGAGTCCATAACAAATAACAGTAACATCTATTATTTTTGTGAGAAGAAATAATTCATCAATTTGCCTTTTAGATAAAAATTGAACTTCATCAACAAATATACAGGATATATTTTCTAATTTATCTCTCAATCGTTTTAAAATGTTATCATTTTTTTGAATTAAAAAATCAACTTTTCTTGTCATACCTACTCTAGAAATAATCATATTCCCTGCTTTAGTATCAATTTGTGGTTTTAAAACTAAAACTTGAAAACCATTTTCTTCATAGTTATAAGCATTATGAATTAAATCTAACGTTTTACCAGAATTCATCGTTGCATATCGATACTGTAATTCTGCCATTTTACCACCTACTTCAGCATTAATTTTAAAGCCTCTTTTACTTGATTTTCCAAACTATCTTCTTTAATGAAAGGTAAAATCCTTTTAATATCAGGTTGTTTATAACCTAAAGATTTTAAAGTTTCTATTAATTCATCATTTGAATTAGAAACTACAATATCACTAGACGTCAATTTACCTTTCAAATCCAAAATAATTTGTCTTGCGACTTTGTCTCCTATTTTGGGGAATTTTTTTAAATATAAGATATTTTCTCTTTCGATAGCATCTGTAATACCACTGATTGATCCCGTGGCCAACATAGGAAGGGCCATTTTACATCCTAATCCTTTTACTCCAATTAATTTTAAAAATAAGTTTTTCTCTTCGATTTCCTTAAAACCATATAATGTATGTTCATCTTCTCTTACATACTCATAAATATAAACCTTATATTCTTCTTCCAAATGAAAGGAATATGGGTTTGCTACATAAACTTCATATCCTATATTAGAGCATTCTATCACAATATAGCTTGCTTCGATATTTTTAATTGTTCCTTTTATATAAGCATACATGATATCACCACAGTCATATTGTATCATATTTTATATGGTAATGAAACAGTAACGAACAAATTTTCGAACAAAAAAAGGACTTTTAAAATCCTATTACAAAACATAAACATAAAAATACTGTTCCTAAGCAAAATGTTAGCCTAGTAACAAAAAGTTCGCCACCACGTTCTTTTCTATTTTTAAATAAACTGTCATTACCACCCATTAAAGTAGCTGAAGCACCTTCTGCTTTTCCAGCTTGTAATAAAACAATGGCAATTAACATAATTGATACAATAATTAAAATAGTTTTCATAAGGTTCCTCCTTGCTATTTAATAATCTATCACAAATTCTTATTAAAATCAATCTTCATAAGTAATTTTTGAGGTATACTGATTAGTTTTAATATCAATTTGATAGATTTTATTATCTTTTTCATATGGAATAATTTCAATATTATCTAGTTGATAAACTTTGCTACTAGATCCATCTTGATAAGTCGTTTGACTATAATATTGTAAATCTTTAATTGTTTGATAAATAGTATATGTATCTACATAAGCAATTATTTCTTGATAAGGAAAATTAGCATCTAAATTAGAAGCATCATAATCATTTCCTTGATACGTAAATTCATTTTTATGATCATGAATTTGTCCTGTTATCTTTTCTTCATTAATTTCTAAAGTATAGGAATAGTGATTCATAGTTTCTAATTTCTGAATAGCAGATACATGAACAGGAATATCTGTTTTTTTAGGAGAAAATTGAATATATAGAAAAATACTACCAAAAAAAATAGCATAAAGCCCTAACACAATAAGGGCATGGGTTTTAGGATTTTTCCATAATTCTTGGATATAGTTCCATTTTTCTTTCATTTTAGTTACACAATTTTCCTATTAAATCTTCTTTATTTTGAAAACCATTTGCGAATGCTGTAGCGCTCATTTTTTGTTTTCCTTCAGGTTGAATTACAGTAAGTACAACTTCTCCATTAGATACTTTAATTCCTATTCCGTCTGGATAAATATTAGAAATTTGGCCATCCATTAAATTGGAATAATTATTATCACTGATATAACATTCCCATACTTTAATTCGTTTTCCTTCTAGAATAAAATAAGCTCCTGGCCAAGAATTAAGGCCTCTTACTTGATTATAAACCTGTTTTCTTAATTTTCCAAAGTCTAATTTTTCATCTTCTTTACTAATATTAAAGGCATAAGTTGCTTCATTTTCATCTTGAGGAATTCTTGGAGCTGTATGATCTATAATACTTGGTAGTGTCTTTAATAATAGTTCTTTTCCTAAAATACTTAATTTATCATGTAAAGAAGAAGCTGTATCATGATCTTCTATTTCTATTTTTTCTTGAGATATAATATCTCCTTGATCTAATTTTGGATTCATATGCATGATTGTGATTCCTGTTTCCTTATAGCCTTCCATAATAGCTCTATGAATAGGAGCTCCTCCTCTTAACTTAGGAAGTAATGAGGCATGAACGTTAATACAACCATATTCTGGATAAACTAAAATTTCTCTAGGTACAAGTTGACCATAAGCACAAGTGACAATTAAAGTTGGTTTTAAATCAGTAACTAATTGCCATTCATCTTTTAAACTTTCTGGTTGTAATACTAAAATAGTATTTTCTTCTGCTAATTTCTTGATAGGGCTTGCTTGTAATTCACCACTTCTTCCTACAGGTCGATCTGGTTGTGTAACAACTGCTCTTACTTTATAATGATCAATTAATCCTTGTAAAACAGGAACAGCAAATTCAGGGGTTCCCATAAAAACAATACTTACATCTTTTTTTATATTAATATCTTCTATATTCATATTATCACCACTATTATTTTAACACAATTGTATCTAAAAAAACAAATATTATATAATAAAAAGAAGCAATTACGCCTCTTATCGATAATAAACTTTTGTAAATGTCATCACTTTTGATTGTTCATTAATAACATTAATACCAATTCTAGCTGTTGTAATATAAATTTTTCCTTTAGCAAAATCAGCATAAAAATTAATTGCCCAATTATATACATCAGCAATTCCATTAGAAACATAACTCCATGATGTTTGATCTTCTCCTTTATTGATCAAATGAATTTGGAATCCATCTTGATTCACTAAAAGGATTTCTTTAGCTCCAATGATCTCCTTCTGAGTAACACTATTAGTTTGCCATTCTTTTGAAGGCATTACTAATGGGGTTGTTAGTTCCGTCTTCTTCCAAATAATACTATCATTAAATGAAGTAATGTCTAATTTTTTATTCAATAACCCTATCATACTAGCAGAATCTACTTTTTGATTAATAGATACTTTTACATCCTCGATAGTCTTTCTTAATGTATTATTTTCCTCTTCTAATGTTGCTTTATCTTTTTCTAATTGATTAACTCTTTCTGTTAATTTTGTAATTGCTGATGT
>URDT01000017.1 GCA_900546745.1 uncultured Mycoplasmatota bacterium
ATGACTTTTTAATATATAGAGATTCAAACAATGATATTAAGGTTAGTGTAATGTTAATAAATAATGACATATGGCTTACTCAAAATTTAATTGCAGAATTGTTTGGCGTGGGAAGAAGTACAATAACAGAGCATATTAATAATATATTAAATAGTGGCGAACTTGATGAAAATAACACCGTCGGAAAAACCGACGTTGATAATTCTAAAAAACCTGTAAAGATATATAACCTTGATATGATTATTGCAGTTGGATATAGAGTTAATTCAAAAAAAGCAACAAACTTTAGAATTTGGGCTACTAAAATATTAAAAGAATATATGATAAAAGGTGTAGTTATGGATGATGAAAGATTAAAAAATCCTAATTACATATTTGGCGAGGATTATTTTGAAGAAACACTTGAAAGGATTAGAAACATTCGTTCAAGCGAGAGAATATTTTATCAAAAAATAACCGATATATATTCTTCTTGTAGTGTTGATTATGATAAAGATTCAGAAATAACAAAAGAATTTTTTAAAACAGTTCAAAATAAATTACACTTTGCAATTTGTTTCTAGGCTAAGTTAAAAATAAAAAGCCTGTTAAATAAGGCTTTTAACATTTTTACAATAAGAAAAAACGTGTTTAGATACTAATTATATACTAAAAATTATTAAATGAAATTGATTTTTAATATATATTTGATTTTTCTTGTAGTATCTAAAATATAAAATAGAAAGGAAGGCTAATATATGAATAATAAAATTACAACAAAAATGAATGTAAAAGATAATTTGATAAACGTAATGAGAATTGATAATATAGATTATATATCTTTAACAGATTTGGCAAGATACAAAAATCCAGATAATCCTGGGGATGTTGTTATTAAGTGGATGAGCAATAAAAGTTCTTTTGATTTTTATTCACTTTGGGAAGAACTGTTTAATGAAAATTTTAAACTAGCGGAATCTCGCGAGTTTAAAAATGACTCTGCAAATAATTCTTTTACAATGAGTCCTTCTAGATGGATAAGTACTACAAATGCTAAGGGTTTTGTAAGTAAAAGAGGAAAATATGATGGTGGCACATTTGCACATCCAGATATTGCCTTAGAATTTGCGTCTTGGATAGATCCCGCATTTAAATTATATTTGATTCAAGAATTTGAAAGATTAAAATATAATGAAACATATCAAGAAAAAATAGAATGGTCTGTTAGAAGAAGCTTATCAAAAATAAATTATAGAATACATACTGATAGTATTAAAGAAAATTTAGTTCCTACTTTAACAGATAAACAAAAAGTTTTTGTTTATGCTAACGAAGCAGATGTAATAAATGTAGCATTGTTTGGAATGACTGCAAAAGAGTGGAGAGAAAATAATCCAAAATTGGAGGGTAATATAAGAGATTATACAGATATTTTACATTTAGTTGTCTTATCTAATTTAGAGGTATTAAATGCCAGTATGATAGAAAATAATATTGGTCAAAAAGATAGATTAGAAAAATTAAATGAAACTGCTAAAAGACAAATAACTATTTTAGCAAGCGATAATAATATAATAGGTATAACGAAATTAGATAATCAAAAATTAATTGAAGGGGCGAATGAGTAAGTATTGCATGATTGAAATTGCTTTTAATAATAAAGAAGAGATTAATGAAACAAGAATGATAGAGAATGGAAGTGATAAATAATGGATATGTACCAAAAAAGAGAAATGAGAAAAAATAAAAAAATGAACGAAAATACAAAAAGTTTACCATCTACGAGTATCAACTGGTATCCAGGACATATGGCAAAAACAAAAAGATTAATTAAAGAAAAAATGAATCAAATTGATATTGTTTATGAAGTAATTGATTCAAGAATTCCATATTCTTCAAAAATTATAGATATAGATGAATACATTAATGGAAAGCCTAAAATATTGATTATGACAAAATATGACTTATGTGATACCAAAGAAACAAATAAATGGATTGAATACTATAAGAAAAGCAATTACACTGTTATTGCTACTAATTTAAATAAAGATAATATTTTACCTAAAATATTAGAAGCAACATATAATCTTTTAGCACCCAAAAATGAGGCTAGACTCCAAAAAGGAATGAATAAAAGAAAAGCTAGAGCTTTAATTGTTGGAATACCTAATGCTGGAAAATCTACATTAATTAATCGATTAGTTGGTAAAAAAGCTGTAGTAACTGGAAACAAACCAGGAGTTACTAAAAATTTAGATTGGATTCGTATCAGTGATCAATTAGAATTATTGGATACACCAGGTATTCTATGGCCAAAATTTGAAGATGAAACAGTCGCATTTAATTTAGCTTGTTTAACAGCAATCAAAGAAGAAGTTCTTCCTATTGAACATGTAGTTTGCTATGTTTTAACAACATTACTGAAATATTATCCTCAAATATTAGAAGAGCGTTATGGAATTACATCTTTAACAGAAGATTTTATAGAGGCTTTTGAACAGATAGGCAAAAAACGAGGATGTTTATCTAAAGGTGGTATAGTTGATTATGATAAAGTTTGTACTGTTGTAATGAACGATTTAAAAGATGGCATGATAAAAAATATTACATTTGATCGTTTCGAAGAAAAAAGAATTGAACAATAATTCTTTTTTTTATATAATATAAGATGTAGGTGATAAAATGAGTTTAAGTAATATTTTTACTAGCCATCTACCAACTTTAGATCTTCACGGTGAAGATCGAGAAAGTGCAAGAGTAGCAATTAATGATTTTATTCGAGATAATCAAAAAATGAAAAATGATAAAATTGTGATTGTTCATGGAAAGGGGACTGGCATTTTAAAAATAGAAATGTAGTGGAATTTCAAATTGATTTCTACAATGAAGGAAGTACAATTGTTCGGATCAAAATTTGACAAAAAGCTTAATTTTTGCTATAATTTGTCTTGAAATCAACCAAGAAATTTCTTATTTTATAAAGTTTTTTTAAAAAATGAGATGAAAAGTTGACAAATAAAAAAAAAAGTGATAGTATACTCGACATAAATCAAGAGGGGGTTTTATTTATGTATAATGAGAACACAAATTTTTCACTAAAAAATGTGATTATTCAATTTTTATTTTTAGCCTTATTAGTGTTTATACTAATATGGTTGTTTCCATTAAAAAGTGATTTGAATAACTTAAATAATGGAGATAATAATAATGATGGTATTAATGTATTAGTAGATCGTATTTTTAATGAAAATATCATTGCGATGAAAGATGCAGCCAAGAGTTATTATACTACTCCAAGATTACCACAAAATGTTGGTGATAAAGTAAAAATGATTTTAGGAGAAATGTTAGATAAAAAAATCATTTTACCTTTCACTGATAAAAATGGTGATTCTTGTAGTTTGACAGATTCATACGTTGAAATAACAAAAAATGATGATGAATTTGTTATGAAAGTAAATTTAAAATGTGGTAAAGAAGAAAACTACTTATTAGTTTACATGGGATGCTATGATTATTGTTCTACTGCTATTTGTGAGAAAAACAAGCAAGACATGAAAGCACCAGTGATTTATTCATCAAAGACACAACAACCTGTTAAAGAAAATACAACAAGTAATTCCAATACAAACAATAATGTAATCAATAATATTATTAATAATATAATCAATATTGTTAATCCAACAAAACCAGATACGAAATATTATTGCTCTGTTGTAAATGGTAAATTCTATGACGCTAAAGGTAATGTTGTAAGCGAAGCTGATTATAAAAAGTCGTGTGAACAACAAGAACAAAAATATTATTGTTCTATTGTAAATGGTAAATTCTATGACGCTAAAGGTAATGTAGTAAGTGAAGCTGATTATAAAAAATCATGTGAACAACAAGAGGAAGAAAAATATTATTGTTCTGTTGTAAATGGTAAGTTCTATGATGCCAAAGGTAATGTAGTAAGTGAAGCTGATTATAAAAAATCATGTAACCTTGAAGAAAAATATTACTGTTCTATTGTGAATGGTAAATACTATGATATTAATGGTAATGTAGTAAGTGAAGCCACTTATAAAAAATCTTGTGGTATTGAAGAAAAATATTATTGTAAATTAGTAAATGGAAAATATTATGATGCTAATGGTAATGTAGTTGATCAAGCAGCATATAAAAAATCATGTGAGCAACAACCAACTCCACAACCAAAAGTATTATATGAATATAAGAAAACAACAGCAGGAACATGTACAGAAACAGCTTGGTCTGATTGGAGTACTACTCCAGTTACCGCTTCATCTACTGTAGCTGTTAAAACAAAAACCGTAACTCAAAAAAAATTAGTTGGTTATAATGTAACAAAGGCTACAGATTATTCAAAACCAATTTATGGTACAAAACAAACTGTAGTTGGTAAAGAAACAAAAGATGTTTGTACAAAATATGATTATGTAGCAACTGGACAATATTCATATAGTGATTGGCAAGATGTTGGAATAGTTTATTTAAATTCTTCTCCAAATAATACCAACACTGAACGTTATGTAAAAGTTGGAGAAGATAACTGGGTTTGTAAAGAAAACTGTACAGCAGGTGCAACATATGCTTATAGAAAATATGTTAGACAGACTGTTCCTGTTACAAAATATCAATGTACAAAATGGGAAAAACAAACAAAAGACATTGTTGCTACTGTTAAAGTAATTACAGGATATGAACAAAAAGTGGTAAGCAAAACACCAGTTTATAAAGAAACTACTAAAAAATTATATAGCTATAAAACTAGAACTTGTACTTCTGCTAGTGTAGATGTAAAATGGAGTACTTATAATGATAAATCATTATTAAATGCTGGTTATGTTTATACCGGAAGAACTAAAAATGCTTAATAGAATGAAAGGGTGAAGATGGCTATGGATAAAAATTATGAAGTTTTATTGAATGCGTCATTAGAACGTTATGAAAAAATGATAGAGAAAGGAGCTGTAGATTCTGAAGAATTTTCAGCTTCTAAGCTTAGTAAAATAGAAAATAAAATAAATTTATTAATTCAAGATTCAGGAGTTAAAGCAAATTTCTTAGAGAGACTTAATAAAATCAGAACTTATATTCCTGAAAATGTTAGTGAAGAAACAACTGAAAAAAATATTTCACAAGTATCTCCTAGATTTTTCAAAGTCCCTGTAGATTTTATAAAAAAACATAAAGCAAGTACTGCTGCTGCAATCTTTGCAGCTGTAGGATTAACTGCTGTTACTTTACACGGATGTGGCAACGAAGATAAAAATTCTGAACCAATTATAGTTGAATCAACTGAATCAACTGAAAATGCAACAGAAGAGGTACAAAAAAACGATACTGAAGTGCAATTTACTGAAATGGATTCTGAATATGTAGAACTAGCTGAATCTATTACTAAAGGTTTAAACGATGAAATTTCTAAAGGCTTAGAAGTTACAGAAGAAAATAAGGGTGTTGTTTCTAAAGCTTATACAGAATATTATATGTTAAATCAAGTTGATACATTGACAGATGAAGAGTGGGCTAATATTTTCCCAAGTAGTAATATTACTTCAGAAGATATAATGCAGGCAAAGTATGATTTAGAACTTGTTGACGAGAAAAGAGTAACTGTAAGTAATCAATATCTAGATTATAGTTTAATGTTCAATGAAACAGATTCTAAAATGTTGAGTGACGCAGGTGTTGCTTTAGATAAGGTAAAAAATGCTACAACATCTGTAGCAAAAAAAGAAGCAAATGCAGAATTTATGGATTACATAACAGATGTGTTCAATTTAGAATCTGATAATCAAATATCACCTTATTCTTTTAGAGCGATAGATACTTTTAGAAATGTTTACTTTAATGCTTTTGATGAATTAACACTTCATAACGTAATTAATGATGAATTAGAACATAAAGTAGATACAGCATCTCTTTGCAGTATTTCAAATAGTGATTTAAATGTAGAAGAAAAAAATATTAATAGTATCCAATCTAAAGTAGTAATTGCTACTCAGGAAAAAATAGATACTCGTTTACAAAATGGGTGGAATTATGCAAATACACATGAACTAAATCCATATAATGATATTGATGATATTGTTGAATATGTGGAGAGTCATATTGATTTGAGTCTATATCAAGAATTACCAGATTATGAAGAATATTTGACTAAGATTACTCTACCAGCTAGTACAAAATCAAAAGATGATAGTGGAATCTCAGATGGTAAAGGTGGACACATTTCTAAATCTGATATGCAAGCTCATGGTGCTACTAATAAAGAAGAGTATGAGCAAGCAGTAAGAGATGAAGATGCTAAAAAAAGCGAAGAATCAAAAGTAATTACTGACAATGATGGTAATACTATCTCTAGTGGCTCAAATGCAAGTGAACAAGATGCAGTTGATAACTATGAATCAGAATATAATAAAGGTTATGAAGCTGGAAGTAAAGCTTATGAAAACGGTGGCTCTAGTACAGCACCTTCTGAAAGTAGTAGTGCTTATAAAGAAGGATATAGCAATGGCTGGAAAGACGCTAAGAAAAGAAATGAAAATAGCCAAACAACTTATATTCCAACAAATGATGATGATACAACAACATCAGAAACAACCGAAACAGTAGATGATTATACAACAGATCCAACAACTCCAGATAATAATACAAATGACAATACAACGACAGAATTTGTTCCAATAGATGATGGTGATACAACAACATCAGAAACAACCGAAACAGTAGATGATTATACAACAGATTATGTTCCAGTTGATGAAACAAATGATCAAACAACAACATCAGAATCAACAGAAACAGTAGAAGATTATACGACCGATTATGTTCCAGTTGATGAAACAAATAATCAAGTAACAACGACAGAGTCATCTGAAGTAGAAGAAGGATATACAACAGAATATGTTCCAATTGAGAATTCTGAAGTTCAAAATATAGAAGAATCATCTGAAACTATTGAAGAATATAAAGAAGAATCTAAAGGTCAATCAAGTGATGATATTTCAAGTCAACTCGAAAGCTTAAAACAATTGAGAGATTTAATTTTAAGTGATACAAATGAAGTAGTAGAAACTAAAGGTATGAAAATATAGTGTGTAAACCACTATATTTTTCTTTGACAAGAATACCTTATTTATGGTAATATCTATTATAGATGATAGTATCCAGGAGGCAGAATATGAAGGGAAATTATGCATTTGATTATGTAAATGAAAATGAATTTCATAAACTAGAACGTTCATTAAAAAAATATAATATGTTAGCTTACAAAAAATTATATTTTGATTATTATCCTAAGCTAAAAGACGGAAGTTTTTTAGGTGAATTAGTTTCTACAAATAAAGAAAAAGCTACAAAAAATTATGAATTGAAATTACCAACTGATATTATGTTTTCAAAAGTTCATGGCGATATAAAATTACATTATACTGTTTATGAAAAAGAAAAAATTGTAATGTTAAATACGATTACTCCCGAAGATATTTTAGCCGAAGGACATCAATCTGAACTAGTAACATATAAAGGTGTTATGGTTTCTAAAGAACATTCAGATAAAGATTTATTTAAAATTAACTTATTAAATATGTTAAATAAGTAAAAGTAACTTTTTAATTAAAAAGAGTTACTTTTTTTGTTCTTAATATTTTACATGAGGAAGTATTTAAAAATTTTTGATTTTGTACTATAATAATATCGGTGATAAAATGCAACAATATATAGGACAATTTATAGATTTTATTACAAATTTTGTTGAAGGAAATAACATGTTTTTAAGTGTTTTTTTTGGTGTATTTGCAATTGTCTTAGAGTCTATTATTCCAGCACTTCCACTTGCTTTATTTATTGCTATTAATATTATTGCATTTGGAAATTTCTGGGGTTTTATTATTTCATGGCTTTCTACTGTAGCAGGGTGTACTCTTAGTTTTTTTATTTGCCGAAAATTTAGAGGATTTGTAGAAAGAAAATTCAAAAATCAAGAAAAAGTATTAGGATTTATTAATCGTGTTGATGAAATTAAATTTAGTAACTTAATGCTCATAATATCAATGCCATTTACTCCTGCTTTTTCCATTAATATAGCAGCAGGTTTATCTAAAATGAAGTATAAAAAATATTTGTTAGCTCTTTTAATTTCAAAAACATTTATTGTTTATTTTTGGGGCTATATAGGTTCTACATTCCTTCAAAATATTACAGATGTTGATATGTTAATTCAATTAGGAGTAATTGTTGCTATTTTATTTTTAATTTCTAAAATGATTATGAAAAAGTTTGATATATAAGGAGGTATTTATGGAATATGTAGTAATTATACTTTTAATCATTAACTTAATTGTTACACTTTCTTTGCTATTTAAAAATAATAATAAAGAAGAAACTAATATTACAGAAAGAATAGGTAGATTAGAAACTAATATTATTAAGGAATTTGGTGATTTTAAAAATACACTAATTCGTGAATTAAACGAAGATTTCATTAAATTAAATGAGAGAGTAGAAAATAGTTTAAGACATATTAATGATGCCGTAAATGAAAGATTAGATCAAAATTTTGAAAAAACGAATAAAACATTTACTAGTGTATTAGAACGTCTTTCCAAAATTGATGAAGCTCAAAAAAAGATTGATACATTATCAAGTGATATTGTATCTTTACAAAGTGTATTAACTGATAAAAAGACAAGAGGAATTTATGGCGAAATCAACTTAAAAAATATTATGGAAAATGTGTTTGGAGAAAATAATAAAAAGATCTATCAATTACAATATCCATTTTCTAATGGGACTATTGTAGACTGTGCTTTATTTGCTCCAGAACCATTAGGATTAATAGGAATTGATTCTAAATTTCCTTTGGAAAACTATACCAGAATGGTAGATAAAAACTTATCCGTTTTAGAAAGAGAAAGTGCAACAAAATTATTCAAAAGCGATGTAAAAAAGCATATTGATGCCATTGCTTCTAAATATATTATTCCAGGAGTTACTTCAGACCAAGCTATTTTATTTTTACCTGCTGAGGCTATTTTTGCAGAAATTAACGCATATCATCAAGATCTAATTGAATATGCTTATAAAAGAAGAGTATGGTTAACAAGTCCAACGACTTTAATTAGTACTCTTACAACTATACAGGTTATTATCATGAATATGGAACGTGATAAATATGCTAGAGTCATTCATAAAGAATTAAAACTTTTAGATGAAGAATTTAAACGCTATAAAGATCGTTGGGATAAATTATCTAGAAGCATTGAAACCGTTGGTAAAGATGTAAAAGAAATTCATACCACAACAGAAAAAATTACAAAACGTTTTGATTCCATCAATAAAGTAGAAGTGGAGAAATTAGAAAATGAAGAGATGTAATCAATTTTTAATTTTATTAGGATGTATACTTAGTATCATATATACATTAAATACAACCGAAACTTATGAAATTTTGATTCGAATTAGTTTTATTCCTGTTTTATTATTGCCAACTTTTTTGAGAAAATTAAACATAAAAATTAGTTTAGATGGAGAATTTATATACCTTGTATTTGTTTATTTAGCGCATTTCTTAGGTTCTATTGTGGAACTTTATAATCAGATTTATTTCTTTGATACAGTGACTCATTTTCTATCCGGAATAGTAGTTTCCATCTTTGCCTTTGGCTTTTTGAAAAAGAATAAAATAAAAACAAATCTTCCCTTTGAAATTTTATTTATCTTAGGGGTTTCTTGCCTTGTTGCCTTTTCTTGGGAAACTTTTGAATTTACTTGTGATCAACTATTTGGTAAAGATGCTCAAAAAGTAATTGAAACAGGAGTTACAGATACCATGAAAGATATGATAGTAGCGTTTCTAGGAGCTAGTTTATTCTGTATTTCGTATGCTTATGAAAAAATAAATCATAAAAATTACTTAATCAATCATTATGAAAATAATTTAAAATGATAGAAAATAACTTGTAAAGAAGCAGAGTATTTGTTATAATACTATTGGCTTTTTCAAATAGTCACATTATGAATTCTTATGCCTAGTGCCTATTAGGTGGTATGAGTTAGAAGTAATGGAAGAAATAACAAAAGGAGGAAAAAAATATGGCAGTAGTGTCAATGAGTTATTTATTAGAATCAGGAGTTCACTTTGGTCATCAAACTAAAAGATGGAATCCTAAAATGAAAGAGTATATTTTCTCAAGTAGAGATGATATCTATATTATCGATTTACAAAAAACAGCAAAGAAAATCGAAGAAGCATATAGTGCTTTAAAAGAAATTGCTGCAAATGGTGGAAAGGTTTTATTCGTAGGAACTAGAAAACAAGCTAGTGAAGCTGTAAAAGAAGAAGCACTTCGTTCAAATTCTTACTATGTTTCAGAAAGATGGTTAGGCGGTACTTTAACAAACTTCCGTACAATCAGAAAAAGAGTTAAAAGACTAGAAGAAATCGAAAAAATGGAACAAGATGGTACATTCGATAAATTACCTAAAAAAGAAGTAATTGGTCTTAAAAAAGAATATGACAAATTAAATAAATTATTATGTGGTATTCGTGAAATGAACAAATTACCTCAAGCAATGTATATTGTAGATCCTTCAAAAGAAGAAATCGCAATTAGAGAAGCTAGAAGATTACATATTCCAGTATTTGGAATCGTAGATACAAATTGTGATCCAGATATGGTTGATTACGTAATTCCAGCTAATGATGATGCTATTAGAGCTGTAAAATTAATTACAGGTGTTATGGCAAATGCTATCGTTGAAGCAAATGGTGGTAAAATCGTTGAATATGTAAAAGATGAAGATAAAAACGATGAAAATATTATGGAAAGAGCTTTAGAAACAGTAAAAAGAAGAGAAGACCGTCCAAGAAGAAATTTTGATAAAAAATTTGATGGTAAAAGAAACTTCGATAATAAGAATAGAAAATCTTTCACAAAAAATGAATCAAAAGAAAATCCAAAAACAGAAAAGAAATCAGAAACTGTAGAAAGTCCTAAAAAAGAAGAAGCCAAGGATTTAACAAATTTAACAGTTGCTGAACTTAGAGATTTAGCAAAGTCTAAAGAAGTTAAAGGATATTCAACTATGAAAAAAGCAGAGCTTTTAGAAGCTTTAAAATAAATGAAAGATGATTGAAAAATCATCTTTCCGTGTATAGGAGGAAAAAATATGGTAACTGCTAGTTTAGTAAAAGAATTAAGAGAAAAAACAGGAGCAGGAATGCTTGACTGTAAAAAAGCCTTAGAAGCAACTAATGCTGATATCGAAGCTGCTATTGATTGGTTAAGAGAAAAAGGAATTTCGAAAGCGGCTAAAAAAGCTGATAGAATTGCAGCTGAAGGAATTGCAGCAGTTCTAATTGATGGTAACACTGCTGCAATTGTAGAAGTAAATTCAGAAACAGACTTTGTTGCTAAAAACGAGGAATTTAAATCATTAGTTCAAACAATTTTAAAAGCAATCATTCATTCAAATGCTACTACAGTAGAAGAACTATTAGAAGAAAAAACTGAAGATGGATCAACAGTAAATGAATTGATTATTTCTAAAACTGCTACAATAGGAGAAAAATTATCATTAAGAAGATTCACAAAATTAACAAAGAATGATAATGAATCATTTGGTGAATACATTCATATGGGAGGAAAAATTGCTGTTTTAACTTTAGTAGAAAACACTACTAGTGAAGTAGCTAAGGAAATTTCTATGCATGCTGCAGCAATGCGTCCACTTTATACAAAATCAAGTGAAGTTCCAACAGAAGTTCTAGATAAAGAAAAAGAAATTATGAGAGAACAACTAATGAATGAAGGAAAACCAGCTGATAAGATTGATAATATTTTAATTGGAAAAGTAAAAAAATATTATGAAGAGGTTTGCTTAGAAAATCAAATATTTGTAAAAGCAGAAAACAAAGAAACAGTTGGAGAATATGCTTCAAAAAATGGTGGTTCAATTGTTACTATGATTCGTTATGAAGTAGGCGAAGGAATTGAGAAAAAAGAAGAAAATTTCGCTGAAGAAGTAGCAAAACAAATCAATGGATAAAAGGCAACTTAGGTTGTTTTTTTTCAAATTTTTATGGTAGGGAGGAATTATGAGCGATAGCAATTTGGGAAATTTAGATTTTCAAAATTTTTGGGAATTGAAAAAATATTTTTCAGGTGAGAATAGTATCTTTTTAACAGATGACAATATTGGATTTCATGAAAGTATTTCAAATGATGTGATAGATAATATTACCAATATTACCAATCAGTTAGACTCATTCATTTATGATTTTTTTCACAATCATGATTTTGATTATCATGAAAATTCTCAAAATGGTTGTTATATGCTTTCCAGTCTTTTTTGTCTTTCTGATTCTAGTTGGAATTTAGTACAAGGGGAGTATAAATTTCAAAATAAAAAACATCCATTCTATCATTCTTGGTTAGAAAAAGAAGAAATTGTTTATGATCCTGCTATGAGAGTAGTTACACCAAAAAGATTATATGAGAATTATTTTAATTCAAAGTATCATTATGAAAAAGAGGAATTAATAAAACTTCTAAAAAGAACAGCTACATTTACTTATTATGAAGAAGATTTACAAAGAGGATGCATTAATCCATTAGGTCAATTATTTTATTATGATACAAAAAATGCTGAATTAGCGGCTAATAAAATTTTGAATAGTCTAGATATTTATTTCCACCAAAAGACAAAATAAATTACTTGAATATTAAGAACTACTATATTATAATATTAACAAGGGAGAGATATTGATGGATGAAATTTTATTAGAAACAGAAGAAAAAATGACTAACACGATTTCTAATTTAGAAAAAAGATTACTAAATATTAGAGCAGGAAGAGCTAACCCTGCTATCTTAGATGGGATTAGTGTTTCTTATTATGGAGTAGATACACCATTAAAAGGACTTGCTACAGTTTCTATACCAGAAGCTAGACAACTTGCTATTAAACCTTATGACCGTTCTACTATTGGAGCTATTGAAAAAGCTATTTATGAGGCAAATATAGGATTAACACCTAATAATAATGGTGAAGTTATTATATTAAATATTCCTGCTTTAACAGAAGAAACTAGAAGAGAATACGTAAAACAAGCCAAAAATGTTGCCGAAGAAGCAAAAATCGCTTTAAGAAATATTAGACAAGACGCTAATAATGATATTAAAAAGTTGGAAATCACAGAAGACGAAATAAAAAATGGACAAGAACAAGTTCAAGAACTAATTAATAAATATAATAAAATAGTAGATGAAAAGGCAAAAGCAAAAGAAACAGAATTGATGACTGTATAACAACATGAATAATGTTGTTTTTTTTCACGAAAAATTTGTTATAATGAATTTAGGTGATAAGATGGAAAAATTAAATCAATTAACTTCTTTATTAGCAAAAGATTTACCAATCGAAGAAATACTAAGAGAACTAAATTGTAATAGACAACAATTGTTAGAATATTTAAAAAAATTAAAAGCAATTAATTACTATTTTGAATATCATATTTTTGATAATAAAAAGACAATATTGACATCTAATTATGATTCTAATGGAACAGGTGTTAATATTTATTCAAACAAAGAAGTTTTATCTGTTATAGCAATATCAGATATCCATTGTGGTTCTAAATCCGAAAGAGCAGATTTGTTAGATGAAGTATATAATTATGCAATAGAAAATAATATTCATATTATATTTAACTTAGGTGATCTTATTGATGGAAAAAATTCTAAAGACCCAACTCAAAAACAGTTAGAAAAATTGTATCAGATATATCCTTATGATCCTTCTATAACCAATATTGTTTTGCTTGGGAATCATGATTATCATAGTTTTTATTATGATGATTATGATATTTCAGAAGACTTATTTATCAATAGAGATGATTTCATTGTTACAGGATATGGGCTTTCCTATGTGGCATTAGAAAAAACATTAATAGGATTACATCATGATTTAAGTATTGTCCCAAATCCAATCATTCATGCTCCTGCTCCAATCCACTTACATGGGCATTCTCATTATTATAAAGTAACAACGGGTAGTTTATTAAAAATAATGGTGCCCACTTTAAGTAATCATATATTTGATTACAAAAATACATTCCCTGGATTTTTGAAAATTGATTTTTACTTCAACTATAATAAAATTACGAAAGTAAATATTCAAAGTAAAATATTGTTAGATAGATTAATTACTACCAGTGAATTAGATTATTCAGTTCCTGTTTTAAAAAAGAAAAAATAACTACAAAATTATATTTTTCTATGATATAATGAGTCAAGGTGATGTTATGGAACAATTAAATAGAAGTGAACTTAGAAAAAAAATAATGACAATTTTGTACCAAATTAATGTATATAAGACAAATAAAATTCCTTATGAGGTGGATCATGTAATTCATGAAGTAATGGAAATTGATAACGAATTTGTCAAAGAAATCGTGTATGGTGTCATTACATATGAAAAAGATATTATTGAAATTGCGAATAAATATTTAGATGGTTGGACTATTGACCGACTAGGAAATACGGATAAAGCAATCTTAGAAATGGGTATTTATGAACTATTATATACAAATACACCAGATATTGTTTGTATTAATGAGGCAATTGAATTAGCGAAGTCTTATAGTGATGATAAAGTAAAAAATATGATTAATGGAGTCTTGGATAAAATTTATCACAATAAGTAGGTGGATATATGAATGATAAATATCTAACAGTAACCGCTTTAACAAAATATATTAAATATAAATTAGAGTCGGATAACAATTTAAAAAAAGTCTATTTAAAAGGAGAAATTTCTAATTTTAAAGCACATTCAACAGGACATTTTTATTTTTCGATAAAAGATGAAAATAGTATTATAAGGGCTATTATGTTTAATAGTAATGCCAAAAAATTAAACTTTATTCCAACAGAAGGAATGAAAATTTTAGTAACAGGTACTATTAGTGTTTATCCAGCAACTGGTAGTTATCAAATTTATGTAGATGATTTGATTGAAGATGGAATTGGAAATTTATATGTAGCCTTTGAAAAATTAAAAGAAAAACTATCAAAAGAAGGCTTGTTTGATCCTAAATATAAAAAGAAAATTCCTAAAATACCTTCTAAAATAGGGATTGTGACAGCGAAAACAGGAGCAGCTGTAAAAGATATTATATCAACCATCAGAAGAAGGTTTCCTTTATGTGAAACATATCTTTTTCCTTGCTTAGTGCAAGGAGAAAATGCGAGTGAAGATATTAGAAATAAGGTAATTCAAGCGGATCAATATCAATTAGATGTTTTAATTGTTGGTCGTGGTGGTGGGTCTTTTGAAGATCTAAATTGCTTTAATGATGAAGCATTAGCTCGTACAATTTTTGTCTGTAAAACACCTATTATTAGTGCTGTAGGACATGAAATAGACTTTACAATAGCTGATTTTGTAGCAGATATGAGAGCACCAACACCAACAGGAGCTGCGGAGATGGCAGTCCCTAATAAAATGGATCTTTTAACTCATGTGAATCAGTTAAAAATTCGATTAGATGAATCTATTATAAAAAAACTAAAATATCAAAAATTAGTTTTAGATTCTTTTACAAATTCATTTGTAATTAAAAACCCATTGTTGTTGTATCAAAATAAACAACAACAGTTAGATTTAGATATAGAAAAAATCAATAAACTAATATTAGATAATATAGAACGTAAAAAAATAAAACTAGATCAATTTAAAAATAATTATATTTTAAATAATCCTGTTATTCTTTATCAAAACTATATGAAGGAATTAAATAATTTTTTAGAAAAACTGGAATTATTAAATCCTATTTCAGTATTAAAAAAAGGATATAGTTTAACTTATTATAATGGAACTATTTTATCTAGTATTAAAACAGTGAAAAAAGATGATTCTTTAAATATAAGACTATATGATGGTACTTTAGATGTTGTTGTAAAGAATGTGGGAGGATTAGATGGAAAAGAAAATTAAATTTGAAGATAAAATGAAAGAACTAGAATCTTTAATCAATGAACTTGAAAATGGAGAAATTGATTTAGATGACTCTATTGAAAAATATACAAAAGCTATGAAATTAATCAAAGAATGTGATACAGAACTAAAAACTGTTGAAAAACAAATCAGCAAATTAGTAACTGAGGAAAATGAAACCGAAGAATTTGAAATAGAAGAGGAACGTTAATTTGAGAATTGGTGTTGATATAGATGGATGTATTACAGATGTTGGAAAATTTCAATTAGAATATGGTAGTAAATTTTATTTTGAAAAATATCATAAATCCATTCAAAATCATAAAGGTTATGAGATATCCAACATATTTCAAGTGTCAGAAGAATTAGATGATGAATTTTGGAAAAAGTATTTTTTAGAATATTCAAAAAATACTAGTCCTAGAGGGTTTGTAAGTGAAGTGATGAAAAAATTAAATGAAGATGGAAATGAACTTTACATCATTACAGCTCGTGGTAATTACTTTTCTCATTCTGGTAGTGTATTATCCTATGAAGAAAATAAAAAAGTTGTTTTAAATTGGTTAGAAGAAAATAATGTTATTTATGATAAAATAATTTTTAGTCCGGAAGATAAGTTACAAATTTGTAAAGAAAATAATATTGATTTAATGATAGAAGATAAACCAAGAAATGTTGAAATGATATCACAAGAAATTCCTGTTATTTGTTTTCACAATGAATATAATGAAAATATTCAGGGAGAAAATATTATAAGATGCTATAGTTGGTATGATATTTATTCTAAAATATGTAGTCTAAAAAACTTTAATTAAAATTGAAAGGGATAATTATTGGGTAATTATCTTTTTTTATAGAATAATATAATAGTAATAAAGGAGATTTGAAAACTTGAAAACTAGAAAAATAGTAGGGATTTTAGGAATTCCAACTGTAGATGATGAAAATGATAGTGTGATTGCTTTGTATAAAGATTATAAAGATGTTATTATTCAAAGAGATTGTATTCCTTTTCTAATTAGTCCAATTTCTACTATCGACTATACAAAAGAAGAAATAAAAAATATTAAAGCATTAACAGAAAAAGAAAAGGAATTTTATCAGGACATGGTAGATTTATGTGATGGAATCATTATTCCTGGTGGATACCATATTTATAACTATCTTGAATATATAACAAGTTATGCGATTAAAAAGGATATACCTGTTTTAGGTATATGTATGGGAATGCAATTGTTGGCATGTTTAGATAATAAAGAAGAAAAATGTATTGAACTTAATGAAACAGTAATCGATCATAAAAAGAGCAATCAAAAATATGTTCATTCTGTAAATATTTTAAAAGATACATTATTATCTGAAATTATTGGCAAAGAACAAATTAGTGTAAATAGTAAGCATCATTATCATATTTCACAAATAAAAAATTTTAAAGTTTCTGCTTATTCAGAAGATGGTTTAATAGAAGCAATAGAGGATCCAAATAAAAAATTTGTATTAGGTGTACAGTGGCATCCTGAAAAAATGGTTCAATATGATGAATTCGCAAATAAAATATTTGATAAGTTTGTGGAGAAAATGAAATCATAAAAATATGTTCAACCTGTATTTTTTTTTAAACATTTTTCATATTAATAATGTAGTCTGTAGATGAAGGAGACGGTCAGATGCTTTTAAAAAAATTAAAAAAATCGACTTCAATTCTACTTCTTTTATTAATTAGTATACCAACAACTGCCTTTGCTTATTCAGACTACATTATTCCAGGTGGTGAAACTATTGGGATTGAAATTAAGGCAACCGGAGTTATCATCGTAGGAACTTACGAAATTAATGGCAAAGACCCTGCTAAAGAAGCAGGACTCCAAGTAGGTGATATTATCCAAAAAGTGAATGATAAAAATATCACTACCATTGATGAATTAGTTCAGGCAATTAGTCATAATGACAGCACAGTAGAATTAACATATCTAAGAGATGATAAAGAATATCAAGCAACACTTCCAGTTACTCAAGAAGATGGTATTTATAAAACAGGTCTTTATGTAAAAGATAGTATTACAGGAATAGGAACATTAAGTTATATTGACCCTGGAACAAATCTTTTTGGGGCATTAGGTCACGAAGTCATAGAATCTAACACAGGACAAATGCTAGAAGTGAAAAATGGACAAATTTTAAAATCTACTGTAACAAATATAGAACGAAGTGAAAATGGATCACCAGGTAGTAAAAATGCTCAGTTAGAATTTGATCAAATAAAAGGACAGATAGCAGAAAATACTTCTAGTGGTATTTTTGGAAAATATACTGATATAATTCCAAGTCGTAAAGCTTATAAAGTAGCCAGCGTGAGTGATATCAAAAAAGGTGAAGCTAAAATTTTAACGGTTGTAGACGGAGAAGAAATTAGAGAGTATAGCATTAATATTACTAAAATTAATAAAAATGATAAAAATAACAAAAACTTATTATTTGAAATAACTGACCCAGAATTATTAGAAAAAACCGGTGGTATCGTTCAAGGAATGAGTGGATCTCCAATCATTCAAGGCGATTTCATTATTGGAGCTGTAACACACGTAGTTGTAGATGATCCAACAAAAGGATATGGTATATTGATTACAAACATGTTAAAAGAAGGAGAAAATTAGAGACTTATGGCTCTTTTTTTTTTTTTTTACTATGATATAATATGCCAAGGTGATTTTATGGAATTAACAGAAGAAACAATTTTAAAATATGATTATTTAGTTAAATCAATTGCTGGCTTTATGAATAAAAATTCCAATTTGTTTGATTTAGATGATCTTATTAGTTTTGGCTATTTTGGATTAATAGATGCTATAAAAAAATATGATTCTAGTAGTCAAGCAAGTTTTACAACTTATGCTAATATCCGAATTAGAGGAGCCATTTTAGATGGAATAAGAAAAGAAGGAAAAATTGGAAGAAACAGAGAAAAGATAGATCTAGAAGAGATTGCAAATAGTAAACAAAAACTAACTAAAAAACAAAGAGAAATATTACAAAAAATATCTATTGCTACGACAAAGAATTATGATTCATTGATACAAAAAGGAATAACCGATTATAATTTTGAAATTGTTGAATTATATGAGTTAAAGCATATCTTAGAACAAATGTGTTCTAATTTAACAGCTCAAGAACAACAAGTATTAAAGTTACTTTATGATGATCAACTAACTTTAACAAGAATTGGAAAGCAACTTCATATATCAGAATCTAGAGTGTCACAAGTAAAAACAAAAGCTTTAAAAAAATTAAGAACAGAAGAAAATATAAAAAAATTACAAGATTATTTATAACTGTTTTGACTTTAAACGGAATATTGTGTTATCCTATTAATGTAGAAAGTAGGGTTTATTATGAAACAAAGAGTAATTAGTGCTATTGTAGCTTTATTAATATTGGTACCGATCTTTTTAATGGGTGGTTTTATTTATGATGCTACAATTGTTATTTTATCATTACTAGGACTTAGAGAATTTTTAAAAGTAAAAGAGACAAAAAAAGAGCTACCTAGCTTTATTCAATTTATTTCTTATATCATGTTATCATTAATTGTTGTGAGTGGAGTTAACTCACAAGAAATGATTTTTTCGATTGATTTTAGAATTATTTCTGGATTACTGGTAGTATTTCTATTACCAACAATTTTATATCATGATCGTTCGTTATACAGTATTAACGATGCCTTCTATTTAATAGGCGGAGTCTTCTTTTTAGGAGTTAGTTTTTCCCTATTAATTATTATTCGAAATATTAGTTTAAATTATATTATATATTTATTTTTAATATCTATTATGACAGATACATACGCTTATATTGTAGGAAGGCTAATTGGTTCCCATAAATTATTAGAAAGTATCTCACCTAATAAAACATGGGAAGGAATGATTGCTGGAACATTTTTTGGCGTATTCATTCCAACACTTTATTATGTAACAGCTATTGATATGAATGCTAGTTATTTATTTATTATTGTAATGACACTTTTCTTATCAATACTAGGTCAATTTGGCGATTTAGTATTTTCAGCTATCAAACGTTATTTCAAAACAAAAGACTTTTCTAATATTATGCCAGGACATGGTGGAATTTTAGATCGTTTTGATAGCATTATATTCGTAATATTAGGATTTATTTTCTTCATTACCATTCTATAAGGAGGTTATATGGTACTAATTTGTTTTATTTTCGTTTTAGGCGTTACTATTATGATTCATGAATTAGGACATTTTGTAGTCGCTAAAAAAGCTGGAGTATATATTTATGAGTTCAGTTTAGGAATGGGTCCTAAAATATTTTCCAAAAAAAGAAAAAATGACCCAACAGAATATAACATCCGCCTTTTTCCTATTGGTGGATTTGTTAGTATGGCAGGAGAAGATCTAGAAACAGATCAAAAAATACCAAAAGAAAAACAATTATGTAATAAAAGTTGGATTGCCCGTTTTGCAACTTTAATTGCTGGAATTGTATGTAATTTCTTATTAGCAATCATCCTTCTTTTTATTGTTGGATTATGCAATGGTGTTCCAAAATATGATACTAAAATTGCTTATCTAAATGAGAATTATCCAATTTATAATACTTCTATTGAAGTGGGAGATAACATTAAAAAAATCAATAATACTAAAATTAACTCTTCAGAAATGCTTGTTTTAGAACTTGCTGTTTATAGTGGAAAAGAAATTTCCTTACAAGTAGAACATCAAGATGGTACTTTAGAAACGGTAAAAGTAAAACCAATTTATACAGAACGAGATGGTCAAAAAGGTTATGCTTATGGATTTAATTTAGATAATACAAAAGAAAAAGGTTTCTTACCTGCTATTCAATATGCTTTTAAACAAACTAAAAATTTAATCACTCAAATGGGAAAAATGCTTTATTATTTAATAACTGGAAAATTAGGATTAGATAATTTATCTGGACCAGTTGGTATTTATACCATTGTTGGAACTGCAGCTAGTGCTGGATTCTTAAGTATTTTATATTTAATTGCTTATTTATGTATCAATGTAGGATTAATTAATTTGATTCCTCTTCCTGCCTTTGATGGAGGTAGAATTTTATTCTTAATTATCGAAAAAATAAAAGGGACTAAAGTTAACCCAAAAATAGAAAATACAATTCATACAATAGGATTCATGTTACTAATGGTCCTAATGATTTATGTAACATACCATGATATTTTGAGGATATTTAAATAACAGTCAATCTGTTATTTTTTTCATCAATTTTATAAGTTTCTTTCACGTTTCTTTCACAGCTAAAAAATATAATGAACTAGGAAACGGAGGAAAATATGTATATTTTAAAAAACGCATGGACATCAATTACAAGAAATAAAGGCAGAAACATTTTGATGGGAATTATTATTATGGTAATAGCATGTGCCACGGCAGTTAGCTTAGCTATTATAACTTCAGCCAATCAGTTAGTAAAATCTTATGAGAATAAATATGATATTACTGCTACTATTGGAATTAATCGTCAAAAAATGATGGAAAATTTTAAACCAGATGGTGAATCAAGCAAAGAACAAATGAAAGAAAATTTCAACGCCATAGAATCTATTACCATTGATGACATTGAAAAATATGGAGATAGTCAATACGTTAAAAACTACTATTATACTTATAGTGTTGGATTAAATTCATCAACGATTGAAAAGGCAACATCCGATAGTTCTAATCATGGTGATATGGATAAACCAAAAGATATGCAAAATAGTGCTGATTTTAATTTAGTGGGGTATAGTTCTTATGAAGCTATGAGTGAATTTATTGAAGGAACCTATAGCATAAAAGAGGGAACTATTAGTAGTGATTTTGAAAGTAATACTTGTATTATTAATTCAGAACTTGCCACTTATAATAATCTAAGTGTTGGTGACACTATTACATTAGTCAATCCTAATGATTCCACGAAAACATATACTTTAGAGATTATAGGTATATTTAGTGATAATGAACAAAATGGAATGAATATGTTTAGTAATTCTACGAATAGTATTATTACCAATACAACAGTTGTTACAAATATCTTAAATGAGAATACAGATTTAACAGGAAATCTAAATCCTACCTTTGTCTTAACAAGTAAAGATGTGATAGAAAAATATGAAGCAGAATTACAAGAAGAAGGTTTAAATGAAAACTATTCAGTTACTACAAATTTAGATGAAATTAATAATGAAACAGAATCGATTAAAAATGTATCTAATTTTGCTCAAACATTTTTAATCATCACATTAATAATTGGTGGAGTTGTATTATTAATTCTAAATATGATTAATGTAAGAGAGAGAAAATACGAAATTGGAGTACTTAGAACAATTGGAATGAAAAAGAAGACTGTAATTCAACAATTCGTTTTAGAACTTTTAATTGTATCAATCATATCACTTAGTTTAGGTGGAATATTAGGATCTATCATCAGTGTTCCAACAGCTAATAATCTACTAAAATCAGAAATAGAAACAGCTAGTAACCAACAAGAACAAATTAAAGAAAATTTTGGAGAAAAGAAAGATAATAATAAAAAAATAACACAACCAATGAACGGAGTTAATAAAATTGAATATGTAAGTGAAATTAATGCTGTTGTTGATATCAAAATTTTACTAGAATTATTAGGAATTGGTATATTGCTTACAGTTCTTAGTAGCTTAACTGCCATGATTAGCATTGCTAGATTTTCACCACTTACAATTTTAAAGGAGAGATCATAATGAGTGCAATACTAAAATTAAGTCATGTTTACTATCATTATAGCGATGCCAAAGATAATGACTACGTATTAAAAGATATTAATTTTGAATTTGAAAAAGGAAAGATATATGCTATAAAGGGTAGAAGTGGTAGTGGTAAAACAACATTGCTATCTTTAATTAGCGGACTAGAACAATGTAGCGATGGAATCATTCTTTATGAAGAAAAGGATTTAAAAACAAAAAATTTAGATGAATATCGTAGTAAAGAAATTGGAATTGTTTTTCAAAGTTATAATTTGTTACCACATTTAACAGCAGCAGAAAATATCATTCTATCGATGGATATTAATCATTTAAAAGAGAAAAATAAAAAACAAAAAGCCATCGAACTATTAAATCAAGTGGGATTATCTAGTGATTATGCTGATCGTAAAATATTAAGATTATCAGGTGGTGAACAGCAAAGAGTAGCCATTGCTAGAAGTTTATCTTATCACCCTAATATGATTATAGCCGATGAACCAACGGGAAATTTAGATAGAGAAACCGAAGATGAAATCCTAACAATTTTAAAAGATCTAGCGCATAAAGAGCAAAAATGTGTAATTATTGTTACTCACTCTAAGAATGTATGTGACAATGTAGATGTTGTATATGAATTAAAAAAACAAAAAGTCTAGAATAATACTAGATTTTTTTGTATAATAAATATGGTGATAGAATGAAGCCACTTATTGTAATAGAGGGTACAGATTGTTCTGGCAAAAAAACACAGACAAAACTATTAAAAGATCATCTAGAAAAAGATAATATTTCAGTAGAGTATTTTAGTTTTCCTAATTATAATTCTCCAACAGGAAAAATCATTGAAAATCCCTATTTAGGAAAATATGAAAAAAGTTATTTCAAAGAAGATATTTTAAAGATAGATCCAAAAGTAAGTTCCTTATATTTTGCTGCTGATAGAAGATATCATTTAGAAAAAATAAAAAATACGCTAGAAAAAAATATTGTAATATTAGATCGTTATGTAGATTCTAATATGGCTTATCAAGGAAGTAGACTAGATCGAAAGAACCGTATAGAAATGTATCATTGGCTAGAAAAATTAGAGTATGATTTGTTAGAATTACCGAGACCTAATTTAACAATCTTTTTATATGTTCCACTTCAATATATGAAACAACTAAGTCAAAATCGTGAGAAACTAGATAATTATGAAAAAAATATAAAACTATTACAAATGGCAGAAGCTTCTTATCTTGAATTAGCTGAATTCCATCATTATCAAATAGTTCATTGTGTAAAGAATAATAAACTAAGAACAATTCAAGATATTCATAAAGAAATCTATCAAATAGTAACAGAGTTTTTAGAATCAGGAGGTTCAGTATGAATCAATTTGAAACTTATCGAAATCAATATCCTAACTTTATTTATAAACAATATCATTTAATAGAAGAAGAAAACAATTTAAAAATTACTTATGATTTTGAAATTGAAAATTTAAAAGAATTTCATCCATCATTAACAATTCCTAAAGAAATTATAACAACTAACGTTAATCAAGATTTTTTAAAAGAGTTAGTTTTTCATTTAGGACTTGTAGAATTAGTTAGTTACTTTAAATGTACTTGTAGTAAAAATGTTATTATTCAAGCAGGTTATTTAAATAAAGATCAAATTGCTTTTTTTAAAAAACTATATTATTTGGGTTTAGGAGAGTTTTTGTATACTAACCACATTGAAATAGCAGAGCAAGATTTAATGAATGTTATCATCGATCATCCTATTTCTAAAATACCTAAGATTGATTATAAAGGAAATGGTAATTTAATTCCTGTAGGTGGTGGGAAAGATTCTTGTGTAACTTTGGAATTATTAAAAAATATGGATAATACTTGTTTTGCTATTAATCCTAAAGAGGCAAATTTAGCTTGTATTGAGCAAAGTGGTAAAAAAGCGATTTATGTAAAAAGAACAATTGATAAAAACTTAATTGAACTTAATAAACAAGGTTTCTTAAATGGACATACTCCTTTTAGTGCGATTGTAGCATTTACTTCTTATATTGTTAGTTATTTAAGTGGTAAAAAATATATTGTTTTATCCAATGAGGGTAGTGCGAATGAATCAACTGTCTTAGGGACTAAAATTAATCATCAATATTCTAAAACGTATGAATTTGAACAAGACTTTAATCATTATGTGAAAACTTACTTTCAAATTGATATTCATTATTTTAGCTTTTTAAGACCTCTTTCAGAATTTCAAATAGGAATGATTTTTTCATCTTTGAAATCTTACCATAAAATTTTTAAAAGCTGTAATGTAGGAAGCAAAAATGAAAATTGGAATTGGTGTTGTAAATGTCCAAAATGTTTATTTGTTTATATGATTTTAAGACCATTTTTAACAAAGCAAGAAATGTTAGCTATTTTCCATGAAGATTTATATGAAAATAAAGAGTTATTAAATACTTTTCAAGAATTATTAGGATATGCAAAAACAAAACCATTTGAATGTGTTGGAACATATAAAGAAGCTAGATATGCAGTATCTACTTCTATTCAAAAAGAAACAAATTTACCATATTTGTTGACATATTATAAAGAGCACTATCCTTTAGAATTTGATTTTGATACTAATGGATATAATCATCAAAATAATTTGCCAGAAGAGTTTGAACAAGCATTAAGAAAAGAGTTAGAAAAATATGTACAAAAAAATCATTAAAAAATTAGAAAATAAAAACATTGCCATTTTAGGATTTGGTTTAGAAGGAAAATCCACTTATCGTTTTATTCGAAGATATCTATCTCAAAGAATTACAATTATCGATCAAAATGACATTACGACAAATGAATTATTAAAAAATGATTCTCAAATAGATTTTGTGATAGGACCTGATTATTTAAATCATTTAGATCAATATGATTTAATCATTAAATCGCCAGGAATTTCTTTAAAAGACATTGATATATCTAATATAAAAGATCGTATTACTTCTCAATTAGAACTTGTTTTGGAAGTTATGAAACAAAATATTATTGGGATAACAGGCACCAAAGGAAAAAGTACCACAACCTCATTAATTTATGAGTGTTTTAAAGCCAATCATAAGGATGCTTTTATACTTGGGAATATTGGAAAACCTTTATTAGATCAAATAGAGCAATATCATAAAAACACCATTCTTGTGATTGAAATGTCGAGTCATCAATTAGAATTTGTTAAAACATCTCCGCATACGGGAATCATTTTAAATTTATTTCAAGATCATTTAGATCATGCTGGTAGTGTAAAACATTATCATGAATGTAAATTAAATATGTTCCGTTATATGACAGAACAAGATCGTGCTATTTATTGTGAAGATAACCCAAACCTAAATTATTATATGACTCATAATCATTATGAAGCAAAAAAATATTCTGTTAGTTTACAAGAAAATAGTTATGTATCTTTAAAAAATAATCAAGTAATATGTGAAGATAAAGTATTATATGATGTAAATGAAAAAAGAAACTTAGTAGGCAATCATAATTTAGAAAATATTATGGTGACTTTATTAGTTTGCAAATTATATCATTTAGATTTAGAAAAGTGTAGAGAAGTGATTCAAAACTTTAAACCATTAGAACATCGCTTAGAGTTGGTAGGAACTTATCAAGATATTATTTATTATAATGATACTATTGCTACCATACCTGCTGCTACAATAAATGGAATTGAAGCTTTAAAAAAAGTAAACACACTAATTTTTGGAGGAATGGATCGCCATATTGATTATGAAGAGTTTATAACATATTTAAAAAATTGTGATGTAGAAAATTTGATTTGTATGCCAACAACGGGATATCATATTGGAAAGCTATTAGAACAAGACAAAAAAGTTTTTTACGCAGATACATTAGAAAAAGCTGTGGAGATTTCCAAAAAAGTGACAAAGAAAAATATGATATGTCTACTGTCACCAGCAGCTTCAAGTTATGAATATTTTAAAAATTTTGAAGAAAAAGGAAATGCCTATAAAGCGTTAGTAAGAAAATAAAAAATCAAAAGTTTATTCACTTTTGATTTTTTCATATATTTCTGCCACATTCACTATTTTTTGAGAAACCTCATAATTAGGAATTAAGTGTAAATGATAATGTTTTACTTCTTCTGATAATCCATTATTTTGAACCAAAGTTACTCCATCAATTTGTAACTTTTCTTCTAATAGTTTTTTAATCTTTTTAGCAGTTTTAAAAATATGAGATAATGTTTCTTCATCAATATCATCTAAATCTTTAAAATGTTGCTTTGGAATAATTAAGGTATGACCATTTTCTTTTGGATCAATATCCAAAAATACTTTGACTAAGTCATCTTCATATAAAGTGTAAGAAGGTATATCGCCTTTTATAATTTTACAAAATATACAATCCATATTTTCACGCTCCTATTTTTATTATAACATATATTTTTTATGGAATCATATTGTTTTACTAAAATATTTTTGTTATAATGAAACTATCAAAAGTAAATCATAATATAGTTTGTAATAGGCAAAATATCGCGTTTGCCGAGAGCAAACGGGGGGGGGTAAACAACCCTCTTTTTTAGTATGTAGGAAAGGAATGAACACAATGAAAAGAAAAGGATTTACACTAATAGAACTATTAGGAGTGATTGTAGTACTAGCAGTAA
>URDT01000018.1 GCA_900546745.1 uncultured Mycoplasmatota bacterium
CATAGCTTTCATTGTTTCTTTTTCATCATAGACATCTTGAACTTTTTCAACTAAAGAGACTACATCACCCATTCCTAAGATACGATCTGCCATACGATCTGGGTAGAATAAATCAATAGCATCTAATTTTTCACCTGTACCAATAAATTTAATTGGAACATGCGTAATATGTCTAATAGAAAGTGCTCCCCCACCACGAGAATCACCATCTAATTTAGTAAGCACAGCTCCTGTAATACTTAATTTTTCATTAAATGAAGCAGCTACATTGACAATATCCTGACCTGTCAATGAATCTACAACAAGTAAAATTTCATCAGGTTTTGCAATTTCTTTAACATTTGCTAGTTCTTGCATTAAAGGTTCGTCAATGTGCAAACGTCCTGCCGTATCAATAATAATAACATCATTATTATTTAAAGCCGCATAATTCATAGCACCTTTAACAATATTTTCAGCACTTTCAGATGTTCCTTTTTCATAAACAGGCACATCTAATTGCTTTCCTAATGTTACCAATTGATCAACGGCTGCTGGACGATAAATATCTCCTGCAACCAATAATGGTTTTTTAGCATATTTTGTCTTAATTAATTTAGCAATTTTCCCAGAAGTTGTTGTTTTCCCAGAACCTTGTAACCCTACCATCATAATAACTGTTGGTTTTTTACTAAAATCAACTTCTGAAACCTCATCACCTAATAAATGTACTAATTCATCATGTACAATTTTAACTAAAACTTGTCCAGGTTTTAATGAACCTACGACATCTGCACCAATTGCTTTTTCTTTTAAACCACCAATTGGCAAGATCTTACCTCTTAGGGTAATTTCTCCTGTGAAAGCAATTTTATAATCAACTTTTTGTTTGGTAAATAAACTAATTAAAGATGTCGTAAGAGCTATTCCAGCACTAGGTCCTTCTTTTGCAATGGCAGCATCAGGGACGTGAATATGAATATCATTTTTAACTAAATCATCATAATTTATATGAAATTTTCGATAATTTGTTTTAATATAACTGACAGCAACTAAGGCACTTTCTTTCATTACTGTTCCTAGACTTCCTGTTAAAACAATTTCTCCAGATCCCTTAAAGGAAGTTACTTCAATTGGTAAGATATCTCCACCAGACAATGTATAAGCTATGCCATTTACAACTCCTATATCATAATGTTGTGTTTTATGATAAAAATAAATTGGTTGACCTAAATAAGTTTCTATTTTTTTAGAATCAATGATAAATTTATTCATCGTAATTCGTTTGGTTGCTAAAGAAGTAATAATTTTTCTTACAATAGAAGCTAAAATACGTTCTAATTCTCTAACCCCTGCTTCTTTTGTATAATTACGAATAATCTTTAATAAAACATCTTCTTTTATGACAACACCTTTTTCATTAATACCGTGTTCTTTACAAATTTTTGGTAATAAGTATTTGTTTGCAATATTTAATTTTTCATATTCTGTATACCCTGATAAGTTAACGATTTCTAAACGATCTCTTAGAGCTTCTGGAATATCTTCTATATAGTTTGCAGTCGCAATAAACATAATTTTGGATAAATCGTAGTCTTCTTCTATATAGTTATCACAAAAATATTTGTTTTGTTCTGGATCTAAAACACTCAGTAAAATACTAGCGGGATCTCCTTTATAACTTTTCATAATTTTATCAATTTCATCGATTAAGAATACTGGATTAGAGCTTTGAGCTTTTTTTAAGGAGGAAATAATTCTACCCGGATTAGCGCCTAAATAAGTTCTTCTATGCCCTACTAATTCGGCTTCATCACTAATTCCACCAACTGATATTTTAACAAATTTACGATGCATTGCTTCAGCAATGGAAAATGCTAAGGTCGTTTTTCCTACACCAGGAGGTCCTACTAAACATAATATTGGTCCTCTAATGCAATTGGTTACTTGTTTTACTGCTAAATACTCTATAATTCTAGTCTTTACTTTTTCTAAGCCATCATGGGAAGAGTCTAATTTTTCTCTTACTTCTAGTAAGTTATCATTATCAATCGTATAAGTATCCCAAGGTAGGTCTAACATCCATTCAATATAGTTTCTAACAACACTAATTTCAGGAGAAGTTGCTGGGATTGCCTCATATCGCTGTATTTCTCTTTGAATTTTGTCTTTTACATTTTGAGGAGCTTTTAGGTGAAGTAATTTTTGATTTAAAAATTTGACGTCACTTTCTAGCAAAGAGGAATCTCCTAATTCTTCTTTAATTACTTTTATTTTTTCTCGTAATAAATATTGTTTTTGAGTTTCATCTAACTCGTGTTGAAGTTTCAAATCTAAGTTACGTTCAACTTGAAACATTTCTTTTTCTTGATAGATATCTTCCAAAATCATTTTAGAACGTTCTATAGGACAAAAACATTTTAAATATTGTAATAAACGTTCTTGATTGATTTGTAAATTAGGAGCAATTAAATCAGTTATTACATCTAATTGTTTTTCATTTCGAATAGATTCTAATAAGCTATTGGAAGCATAAGGAATCGTCTTAATATATTCTTCTAATTCTTTTATTAGTTTTTTGATAATCGTTGCTTCTTCTAATGAATTTTCATTATTTATTTTTTTCTGAACAACAGCCTCTAGTATTTGATCATCATTTAAAAAACTTTCTATTCGGACTCTTTCTAGTCCTATTAAATGAAGACGAATCAAATGGTTAGGAAGTTCTAATTTTTGATCAATTTTAGCTACGACACCAATTTTATCTAAAGAATTAAAATCAATTGTTTCTTCTATTTTATTTAAATCCGTAACAATAAGTATTTTATTATCATGAAACATTTCACTAGTATCTAAAATATTCTGATTGACATTGACATCAATTCTCACTTCATTATTAGGAAGTAAAACAACACCTTTTAAAATAATTACTGGTAAATCATACTTCAAAAAAGACACCTCCTAAATTTGAAAATTATTATAGTACAAAAAAATAATAAAGTCTACAAAATATTTACTAAAATATAGACTTTATTATTAGAGTATCTTAGATATTAATGTATTCAATGTGAATAGGATAAAATTTATTAAAAATGCTAAGGCGTTTAGAGTGATTTTTGGAAATTTTCACAACTCCACCACTTACTATCATAGATATTTTTTTATTATTTATCATTTTAGTAGATAATCCTCTTGCATATTTTGGAAATAGTTTTCTGTAAGGTGAAATAAAACCTATTGTTCCTTTATGATCAAACCACTTCAAAACTAATCCATTATGCATGTGTCCACATAAAATTAAATTTACTTTATTTATTTCATTAGATTCTTGAAATGTTTCTGTTTTAAAAACAGACATAGGACTATGAGATAATAAAATATTATAGTATTGTGGCTTTAAATGAATAGAAGTATCGATATTTTTAATAAATATGTTAGTATTTTCATGATGAAGGCCATAATACTCTGCTGGAGGATTATAGGCAGTAAAACAAATATTATCTCTAATAAATGATTTATTATATAAATAAGTTACTCGTTCCATGGTATTTAAACTTAGAAACCATTCTTGAACATTGTCGATATCTGCTTGATAATCAGACCATATATCATGATTTCCAAGTGTTACAATTGTAGGTGCGATTTCACCCAATTTACGAAAAAATTCTTTCAAAGGAATCATTATTTCTTGATTATTCACTACACTACTTTGATTTAAAATGTCCCCCGTAATACAAATATAATCTGGCTGATTTAATTTTAAATTCTCTACAATTAAATCTAGCTTTGTTAAATCATAATCTATATCGTAATGTAAATCTCCAAATAAAGCAATTTTATATCCTAATGTTCCAATTTCATAAGTCTTATTTTGAATCATAAATCTCTCCTTGAAAAAAGATAACCTTATCGATTATCTTTATAGTACTAAATCATCTATGCCAGAAGTAAATTGTTTTACCACATCATTAAACTTTAACAAGTTTTGTTCTAGTTCTTTTGCTGTTTGATCTGCTTTTTCTTTTTCTAATTCAATTTGCTTCTTTTCCTCATCCAAGTCTTTTTTTCTTTGATCTAACTCTTTATTTTTTTGTAATAAGTTTTCTTTTTGTTGTTCTTCTTTTTCTCTGATTTTCTCATAAGCTTTCTTTTTATCCATTTCTAACCTATTACGATTGTTAGATAATTCTAATTCTCTTTGTTTTAAATCTTCTGCTTCACTATCAAGTTGAGCTTTTTTTTCTTTCAAAGCTCTATAAACATCATCTTTATATTTTTTTACTTTTTCGATTTCGTCACTACATTTTTTTTCATGAGTTTTACGAAGCTCTTCTAGTTCTTTTTTTTCTTCATCTAACTTTTTTTTCATATTGACGCATCGATCAAATATTTCTGTAGCTGCTTTTACATTATCATTTGCAGCTTCAAAAACTTTTTTAATAGATGACATTTTATTTTCTTCTTGATTCTCTGGTTGAGTTTCTTCTTCTGATATATCTGTTTTTATATCATCTAAAGATTCTAAAGGAAATTCGTTCAAAGACGCTCCTATTCACTATCTGGTAATTTATTAAATCCAGAGTTAAATTGTGAAACTAATTCTTTAAAACGAGCACAGCTTTGTGATAGATTTTTGCTTTCTAATTCTAATTTTTGTTTTTCTACTTCTTTGTATTTTTCAAATTCAGCTTTGGCTGTTTCTAGTTCTGCCCATCCTAAACGAATTCTTTCATTTGTATTTGCTGATTCTTTTTCAAATGTTTCACGATCTAAAGCATTTTTATTTTTTGCTGTTTCTATCTTTTTTGTTTCTATTTCAGAATGTTTTTCAAATTCTTCTTTTTCCATTGTTAATTTTTCGTTTGCAATTTTCAAAGCTTCTTCTTCTGCAGCTTTATATTCAGCAAAGCTTTTCTTTTCTTGAGCAAGTTTTTCACTTTCGTTTTTATTAGAAGTAGCCGTTAATTCTAAGTCTTTACGAGTTCCTGTTACTTCTTCATTGAATGCTGCTTGTTCGTTTTCTAAACGGATTTTTTGAGCTTTTTCGTATTCTTCAATACGTTTCTTTTCTAAAGCAATACTTTCTTTTTGAGAAGACATGAATGTCTCAAAATCTGCTCTTTCTTTTTCTAATTTAGTTTTTTCTTCTTCTAAGTAAGCTTCATTTACTCCAACTTTTTTCTTTTGTTCAATTAAATTAGAAATAAAGTTGTTAGCACCTGCTACATCACTATATAAATTTTCAAATAAGCTATCAAATCCAGCTGGTTTAGTACCTACTTTTTTTGTTTCATTATGATTTTCAGAAGCATTTGAATCGACATCTTCTACAACTTCTTCAATTACATCTTCATTTGTTTGATCTTTCATTTCATCACGATTGACAGAAAAATCTTGTATTTTTTCCATATTCATATTATAACCTCTCCTTTTTTATTCTTTTATATCAATATTAGTATAACACATTCAAAGTAAAAAACAAACATTTTTTGAATCTTATTCGTGTATTTTTTTGTTTTAGTCTTTCAATTTATTAAATTCTAATGAATACTTGTTAATATCCAATCATAATTTTCCGTATCATAAATAGTCCCACAGTAATCACATTTTCCAGAAAAATTAACATCTATATTAGCTCCACAACCAGGACACTTTTTAGCGTTTTGTTCATCTTTTACATTTATATTTTTTTCAAATGTTAAATAAAAGTCTTTTTCTATTCTGCTTGTATTATTTCCTGATTTGAAATTACCTGTTGTCTTATCAACTCTATAATCCATATATCTAGAAGTTAATAGAACATAAATTCTATATTTATTTTCAACTTGTTCAATTTTTTCAATAGAAGTCTTTTTCACATTTAATTCATCATATAATTGTCTTTCATTATTAGCATTTAACTGACTAATTACATTTGAATAATGCTTAAATAACTCACTACTTATTTTATGCTCTACTCTTTGCAAATTATCTGTCATAATTGCTGTTAATAGCATAATAAAGGTATTATCTACTTTTGCAATAAAACTATTTTCGGAAAAAGTGTTGTCTTTTTGAATGAATTCCTCTATACTCATCTCTTCGCTTCCTTCTACTTTTATTCATCTCAGAAATAAGGAAAAGGATAATAGTCTATAAAACTATTATCTCATTTATTTCCATTATTTTTGTCTTTTGGACTCTTTTTTACTCATAACCCATTTATCTGATAATCCACTAACAATACTTCCACAATAGTCACATTTATTAGAAGCATTTCCTTCTAATTTAGCTCCACAATTTGGACAAGTATCTAACTTATTCATACCACATACAAAAGTCATTTCATAATGTTGTATCACTTTAACATTAGAATTACCTCTTACAATAACCTTACCTTGTGCAATATAATCATAAAAACTTACAATCATTTCAAGCTTTACCATAATTTGATTATTCATGTTGACTACTTTTGTTATTTTCGCTCCTCTATACTCAAATCCTGACATCACATTTCTTTGATTTTTTATCTTTAAAGTATCTAGTTGCATTACATACTGATTATAAAGTTCATCTGTCAATATACCTCTTAATGTATCATAATCAAAATTTGTCCAGGCGTTTTGAATCACTACATAATCATTAAAACGTTCTTTAAAAAATATATCTCTATTAAAATCTGGTATTATTTTTTTGATTTCATCATCTGGTACTTCATCACTATGATCAATGCTAAAGCTATCAATCGAATTAGATGATGTATTTTTTTGATTTGAATTTTTAATTCCAATTACTACAATCAAAATAGTAAGAAATATAATAAATGCTAAATCACCATCAGAACCACTAGATTCTCCGGAACTCCCCCAATCAGAAGAACTATCCCAATCAGAGGAACTACTCCAATCTGAAGAACTTCCCCAATCAGAGGAACTGCCAGAATCGTAACTAGTATCAAAACCAGAGTCTGCCTTCACTATTTTTGGATTAATATTTAAAATGATTCCAATCACAAAAAGAATTGTTATTAAAAATATATTTATCTTTTTCATATTAATTTAATTTTGTACCACAATTTATACAATAATTTCCACCAGATGATTTTACTCCACAATTAGGACAAAATTTAACGTTTTCTTGAGACTCTGAATTCGCATTGTTTTGTTGATTTGAAAAAGCATTTTGCATCACTGCAGTATTCATTCCACCAGATGCCATATTCATCATACCAACGCCCATGAAGCCATTTGCAGATCCATTTGCATTAGAAGCAGCTTTTTCCATAACATCTAGTACTCTTCCTTGTTGCATCATAGAATTTGAATTATGTTCATATTCGTCAATCTTTTTGTTAGATTCCTCATCTAATGTAACAGATTCTACAGCAAAACCAGTAATTTTGATACCACGATTTCTAATAGGTTCATCAAATACTTTTTCATCCATGGCTTTTTTAATTTCATCTGTTTGACTTGGCAATTCTAATACTGGAACTTTATGTTCTGAATTTCCTAGTTCATTTAATACATTTTGAAAACTTGCTAAAACTTCACTTCTCATTTGTTCGTTAATTACTTCTTTTGTTACCCTATCAGCTGTTCCTGCATAAGCTCGCATAAAAAGTGCTGGATCAGATATTTTATAAGTATATTTACCAAAGCATCTAACTTGAACTCTAAGTGGAGTAATAGTACCTGTCATTTGATTTGGTATAGCATGTGAGTAATCTTGAAATGGTACTGGTGCTACAGTTCCAAATTTATTATCAATAATTTCTTTCGCATTAATATAAAATACTGCTTGTTGTTTGGATGTTGCTCCGCCATAAGTAAATCTTTGCCACATATCTTTAAATACTGCACCAAATTGTCCAGCAAAAAAAGTTGGTGATGTAGAAGCATCAAAAGTATAAATTCCTTCTTCTGCTGTTGCATCCAAAATTTTTCCTGATTCAAAAATTACCGCAATTTGTCCAGGAGAAACCATAATTGCACTATCTTTTGATATAACACCATTTGAAGTTGTCTTTTTAACCATTAAAGTGTTCATATCCATATCTTCACATTGAATAAAGTCTTTCCATTGATCATGCATTTCACTTCCAATTGCATGAATCATCGATTTAATTAATCCCATATTATAACCTCTTTCCTACTATCAACAAGTATAACATATTTTTCTTTTAAAATATACATTTTATTTTGCTTCATACCAGTTCGTTCCATATTCAATATCTACTTTTAATGGAACATTTAATTTTAAAACATTTTCCATTTTATCTTTAATAATATTAAAGACTTTTTCTTTTTCACTTTCTAAACAATCAAATACTAGTTCATCATGTACTTGTATAATCATTTTTGACTGAATATGTTGTTTTTCAAATTCTAAAGCAATATCGACCATGGCTTTTTTAATCATATCAGCACTTGTCCCTTGAATTGGTGTATTCAAAGCAATTCTTTCTCCACTTGCTTGAATTAGTTTATTTTTATTTTTTAATTCTTCAATATATCGTTTTCGATTCATTAAAGTTGTAACATAGCCTAGTTCATGGGCAGATTGTATTGTATGATCCATATAATCTTGAATTCCAGGATAAGTCGTTAAATAATTATCAATAAATTCTCCTGCTTCTTGTGATGTAATTCTTAAGTTTTCAGATAATCCATATTTACTGATTCCATAAATAATTCCAAAATTAACAGCTTTAGCAATTCTTCTCATATTGCTTGTTACTTCTTCTTTTGGAATTTTAAAAATATCGCTTGCTGTTTTTGTATGAATATCAATATCTTTTTTAAAGGCATCTATTAAAGATTCAATATTCGCCATATGAGACATCACACGAAGTTCAATCTGAGAATAATCACTACTTACAATAATAGAATTGGGACTTGGTATAAATGCCTTTCTAATTAATTTTCCGTATTCATAACGAATTGGAATATTTTGTAAGTTAGGTTCTATAGAAGAAAGTCTACCAGTTCTTGTTAATGTTTGTGTAAAAATAGTATGGATTTTTTTATCCTTCAAAATATATCCTTTTAGGCCTTCTATATAGGTTGTATACAATTTAGTAAGCATCCTATATTCAATAATCTTACTTACAATTGGATGAGTATCTTTTATTTTTTCTAAAATATCAATGGATGTAGAATATCCTGATTTTATTTTCTTTCCATGTTTTAATCCTAGTTTTTCAAATAATATTTCTCCTAATTGTTTCGGAGAGGAAATGTTAAATTCTTCTCCTGCTAATTCATAGATTTCTTGTTCGATTTCATTCGATTTATCATAAATTGCTTGTCCCATTTCATCTAGTACTTTTTCATCTACGTAAATTCCAGCAAATTCCATATCTCCTAGTACTTTCGATAAAGGCATTTCAATATTTTGAAATAATTCTTGCATATTTTCAGATTTTATTTTTTCTTCAAAATAGTCTTTTGTTTCATATAAAAATTTAGCTTTTAATATAGCATATTTACTAACTTCTTCAATACTTGGTGCTTCATAAATAGCTTTACTTTTTAGTTTTTTATAAACAGTATCATAAAATGGGATTGTATAGTTCATTGTATTTGCTAGATAACTTACATCATCTTTTACATTGTAATCTAATAAATAGGCAGCAATCATGGTATCAAATGAAACTTCATTGATAGAAATTCCTTGCCATTTTAAAGCTACATACATTTTTTTATAGTCATATGTACAGGTAATATGATCAATTTTTTTAATATCTTTTAATATCTCCCATGGTATAAAGTAACTATCTTTACTATTATAAATAGCAAGACCTAATATTGGAGATGTATGGTAATTAGATCCCAATATTTCTAAATAAGCAGCTGATGGCTCTTCTATTTTTATATCCTCTATATTTTGAATAATTTTATATTCAATCTTTTCTTCAGTTTTTACTTGTTCTTTTTTGATAAAAGAATAAAATTCTAATTCTTCATATAATGCATTTAATTTTTCATGATCAACCTCTTTATATTTTAAGTCATCAATACAAATATCCATTGGAACATCTCTTTTGATTGTAGCTAAATCATAGCTCATGTAAGCATTTTCTTTATCAGTTTCTAATTTTTCTTTTAGCTTTCCTTTTATTTCTTCAATATTTTCATAAATACCATCTAATGTTTTATATTCTTGTAATAGTTTTAAAGCTGTTTTTTCACCAATTCCTTTTACACCTGGAATATTATCAGAAGCATCCCCCATCAAGGATTTTAAATCAATAATATGAATTGGTTCGATACCATAAGCTTCAAAAAATGTTTCTTCATTATAACGGATATAATCTTTTTGTTTTAATAGTTTGATATCAATATCATTGCTGATTAATTGTAATAAATCTTTATCACTACTGATAATTGTTCCAATAAAATTTGGATCTTTGTCACAATAATCAGCAAATGTTCCTATAATATCATCGGCTTCATAATTATCAATTTCATAGTATTTAATTCCCATATAGGTTAACATTTCTTTTGCAATTGGAAATTGTTTTTTTAATTCATCTGGAGTTTCCCCTCTACCGCCTTTATAGTCTTGATATTTTTCATGACGGAATGTTTTTCCTTTATCAAATGCTACTATAATATAAGTTGGTTTTTCTTCTTGGATAATTTTATTCATCATGTTTGCGAATCCAAATAAAGCATTGGTTGGAAACCCTTTACTATTATTCATAAAGTTGCCATTATATGCTGTTGCATAATAACTTCTAAATAATAAATTATTTCCATCTACTAAGATTATTTTTTCCATATTTCTAGCCTCATTTCTAGTCTATTATATCATATATTTTAGCATAATAAAAAGAAACAAATTTGTTTCTTTCGTTATCCGTATATTCTTTTTAAATAAAATCGATTCTGTTTTGTTTGAAGAATTACAATATCTTTATCTTCAGAAGTTTCTATATTTCTTCCACAAGGATCATTGAATAAACCTATATTTAACATTTTTTCTTTTAATAATTTTTCATCCATATAAAGAATACTGTTAACTTCTATGATAGTATTAATATCATAAAATTGGATATTAATCATGTAATTTTTCTTTTTTCCATCTTGTAATAAATAATCATAATGATCAATTTTTTTAATAACCAATTTTTTCATGTTTGTTTTCTCCTTATTTTAACATTTGATAAGCTTATTTCTATTAATGATTTATTATATTGTAAAAATCCATTTTCTATTTTTATTACATTGGATAAATTTATTTGATAATATTTTCTAAAGCTTTGTATTTCTTCTTCCGTACGACATTCATATAAATCATATCCAGCTTCTTCTAGTAGTTCTTTTGAATTTTTATTTACTACTTTTTTTATTTTTTTTAGTTCAATCAAACTATAAATAAAATCTTTAAATTCATCTTCCAATTCATCTGAAATAATATCCTCATACAAAACGTGAGATGGATCAAAATGTTCTAACATTAATTGAGAGAGTAGTCCTTCACTCTCCAATAATGTAGGAAATGACTCTCTACATAATTTCATCATCTTTTCTCCATATTTTTTCTTTATTATTTTTAAGTCTTCATTCATAAACATTCCTTCTATATTTGATAGTTCTTATTCTAATTTTTTAATTTTAGGCATTAAAATCAATTCCCTAATATGTGGAACTAAAAATGGATAATATTCCTGCTGAAGAGATGGCAATTCTACTTTTTCTAATACAATATCATATAATAAAAAATGAGTTCCTATTTTTTCTACGTTTGGTAAATTTATTTCTGTTAATGAATTATTACAATATAAAAAATAATTTTCTATTTTTGTTACATTTGGTAAATTTATTTCTTTTAGCAGTTTATTATAATATAAAAAATAATTTTCTATTTTTGTTACATTAGGTAAACTTATTTCCTTTAATAGTTCATTTCGGTATAAAAAGTAGTTTCCTATTTCTGTTGTTTTTGGCAAGTTTATTTTAATTAATAATCTATTCCATTCTAAAAAATCATCTTCTATTATTCTTACATTTGGTAAGCTTATCTCTCTTAATGCTTTATTAAAAAATAAAAAATTGTTTCCTATTTCTTCTACGTTTGGTAAATTTATTTCTTTTAATAATTCATTACGATATAGAAAGTCATTTTCTATTTTTATTACATTGGATAAATTTATTTGATTTAGTGATTTATTATATTGTAGAAAATAACTTTTTATTTCTTTTATAGTATTATTTTGATATTTTATAATTTTGTTTTCATTATCTATTTTAATAATAATATCTTCTTGATTAGTATTTATAACAATCTTTTTTGTTTCTTTTTCTTTTACAATTTGAATTTGTTTTATGCCTTTTAAACCATCTGGAAAACAATCTAATATTGTATCATCATATAATGATATTGTCTTTTTTTGCAAATCCAATACGAAATAATCTAATAGTAATTTATTATGTTCTAATTTCTTTACTTCAAAATTATCAATAATTACATTATTTGTACAGTAATATATATTATTAATTTCGTAGTTATATTTATAATACCTTCCGTCATTTGCCCTTACATAATTTGGTATTTCAAAATCATTACTTGGATTTGTTTGTATCATACCATAATCTCTAGAAAAACTCTCTGTTAATCCTTCAATAATATTATCTAAATTATTACGAAACGTGGCATCTGGATTATTCACTGTATGATTATATCTATTTTTAATAGATAAAGTATGTGTTTCATTTTTTGTAAACTGAATACTGATTACAGATGTTCCATATAAATCTTCTCTCTGGGGATTCTTAAAGTCTTCTCTTCTGATATCATCCACACTTTTTTTTACGGCAAAAAATACATAACATCTACTTAATCTATTTTCCTCAAAAGTACATAACATTTCATTTGTTTGATAATATTTTCTAAAGCTTTGTATTTCTTCTTCCGTACGACATTCATATAAATCATATCCAGCTTCTTCTAGTAGTTCTTTTGAATTTTTATTTACTACTTTTTTTATTTTTTTTAGTTCAATCAAACTATAAATAAAATCTTTAAATTCATCTTCCAATTCATCTGAAATAATATCCTCATACAAAACGTGAGATGGATCAAAATGTTCTAACATTAATTGAGAGAGTAGTCCTTCACTCTCCAATAATGTAGGAAATGACTCTCTACATAATTTCATCATCTTTTCTCCATATTTTTTCTTTATTATTTTTAAGTCTTCATTCATAAAACGCCTTCTTAGATAATTTTCTAGTTATTATAACACATCAATAAAAAAAAGAAAATTTTTGATTTTCTTTTTTAATAAACTATATCAATTTGATTTACTTTCCAATTGTTATTTTCTTTTATCATAACAAATGAAAATGAAGAGTTTGTTGAAACATCATTTGACAAATAAGAATGATTAACCTGATAAATTATTTTTGAATCTGTTTTTGATGTAACTGAAAAATCTTTATATTGTTCATATGTAATATTTTTTCCTCTAATACCACCATCAAAACTTAAATATCCATTTTTAAAAGTTATTGTTTGAATAGAAGGGACAGAATTGCCTCCTACAAGTTCTTGGTGTTGATTATTTAAAAATTTATCTAAGAATTCAGAACTGAAAAAATTAAATTGTTGAACAAATTTTTCTTTTGTAACATTAGTGACTATGAAATCATCTGATTGTTCACTACTATAATTTGCTATATTTTTTGATAAATAAGATTCAAAACTTTCTGTTCCCATATCATAAGCTTCTACAAATTCAAGTGCTTTATTATAATATTGATTAAATAAATCGCTTGCTAAAGAGGAATCATCTTCTTTTGTTTTTTCATTATCGGAGCTCTCTTCATTACTAGACTTATCTTTCTTATTTGATTGTTCTGTATTATTTTCTTTAGATGAATTTTTATTACTTTCAATCGCTTGTTTTCCTATTAAGCCAATTAATAAAATAATTATAATTAACAATAACATAACAATAATTGGACTATTACTTGGTTTATTTCCTTGATTTGATTTTTCCATATACTCTTTTTCTTTCATCTTACCACACTTCCTATTGTCTTTATAATAACAAAAAATATTTTAAAAATCAACTGTTTATATTTTTTTAATTCATTCCATAATAATAATGGTGATACTATGAAAGTAAGATTAGGATACGCTTGCATCAGCAAAACAATTGATGTAACTACATCTAGTACTTATCCTTATACTACATTTTTAAAAGAAAAAAGCTATGATAAATTAAACCATATTATAGAATCTAATTTAAATCACTTAAATCAATTAATAGATTACAACATTAAAAATAATATTCATTTTTTTAGATTATCCTCACAATTGATTCCACTTGCTACTATCCCAGATATTAAAATCGATTATATTACACCATTCTTACCTATTTATCATGAAATAGCTTCTAAAATTAAAGAAACATCTATGCGAGTAGATTTTCATCCAAGTGAATATTGTGTTTTAAATAGCACCAAGCAAGAAGTTGTAGAAAATGCTTTTAAAATATTAGAATATCATTACCGTTTATTAGATGCTCTTGAGGTAAAAAATAAAATATTAGTACTACATATTGGAAGTAGTGTCCTAGGAAAGAAAAATTCGATGACGCGTTTTATTCATAACTTTTTAAAGTTACCTAAGTATTTACAAGACTGTATTGTTATTGAAAATGACGATAAAACTTACACAGTAGAAGATTGCTTAGAAATTCATCAATCTTTACAAATTCCTATTGTATTAGACTACCATCATTATACTTGCAACCCTTCTAAATTGGAAATCGACCAAGTTTTTTCTACCTGGAAAAAAGAAAATCCAAAAGTACATTTTTCTAGTCCTAAAAGTAAACTAAAAAAAGAATTTAGAAGTCACCACGATTATATCAATAGTGATGCTTTTATTTCATTTCTAGAAAAAATAAAAATATATGACCGGGATATTGACATTATGATTGAAGCAAAAGCAAAAGATGAAGCTTTATTTAAACTAATCCGAGAATTAAAATATAAAACAGATTATCAATTTATTGATGATACAACCTTTATTGTTTAATACTAAAAAAAACACGAAAATTCGTGTTTTTATTAACCCCATGGAATATCCTTAGGTGGTATTCTTTTTTCATTTTTTATTTGCTCTATAATTTTTCCACTATTCATTTTAATTACTCGATCTCCTATTAAAGCAATTCCAGGATTATGCGTTACAATAATTAAAGTTGTTCCATATCGCTTATTAACATCTACCAAAGCCTCTAGTACCTTTTTTCCGGTTTTTTCATCAAGAGCTCCTGTAGGTTCATCACAAAACATGACTTTAGGATTTTTTGCTAAAGCTCTTGCTATACTAACCCTTTGTTGTTCCCCACCAGATAATTCACTCATATATTTATTTTTGTGTTTGCGAAGTCCAACTACATCTAATAACTCATTCATATCTATTTTTCTTTTTCCTAATTTAGCGCCTACTAAAATATTTTCTCTGACATTTAAATGTTCTAATAAATTATATGTTTGAAAAATAAAGCCTAAATTTTTTTTACGAAACTTTGTCATTTTAAAATCTGAATATTTAGAAATGTCTTTCCCTTCAAATTTAATGTAACTATTTTTTCTAGAATCAATTTTATCTAATCCTGAAATACAATTGAGTAAGGTAGTCTTACCACTTCCACTAGCTCCTAATATAATAATAATTTCTTTTTCCTTAATCGTTAAATCAATATCATTTAATACTTTTCTTTTAATAGAACCTGTTTTGTAAGATTTATAAACATTTTTTAGTTCAATCATAATTCACCTACTCTCTTTTTAAAGCAACCGCTAAAGGAATTTTATTTAATACTTTCTTAGATAAGAAAATGGCAATATAATAGGCAACTACTAATCCTATTAAACCTATAATTGCAAGAAAAGGGCTTAACGAAATAGGAATGGTCATTTCCATATCTCCTGCTAAAACAGCAACAATTTTCTTTAATAATGAAGTCATTGCTGGAATACTCAATAAATAAGAAATAATAATAATTGGCGTATAAATATTTAAAACAATAGAACTTATTTTTTTATTTTGATATCCCATCACTTTCATTAATGAAATCATTTTTTTATTTTCTTCGACTACAATATTTGCAATTACGGCAATAATTACAAAAGCCATAATCGAAGCAAAAAGAATCACAATATAAATACTAGCATTATACTTTTCTATCGATTTTTCAATATTATTTTTCATATCTTTTAAACTAAGTACGGTAGCTATTTTTTCAACATCCTTAGAATCTAAATTTTCTAAATTTGAATATTGATTATTTTTCGATAAAATTGAAGTATAACAAGGAGTTTGATAGCCTATTTTTTTACTGAATGAAGCACGATCTACATAGCCTGATAAATTCATAAATTCTTCTGATATTCCTACTACTTGATAAGAAATTGAATTATTACCAAATTCTAAGACAATGATATCTCCAGTATCTACTCCATATAATTCTTTCATGTTTTGATTAATAATTATAGAGTCTTCACTTTCTAGTAAAGAAATCATATTATTGTTACTACTATCTAATATTTTTATATAATGACTATTTAAATCAACACCAGTAATATTTAAAGTAATATCTTTTTTTATAGATTTTAAATTTTGATTTTTATCTCTTACTTCTTTTATTTTTAAAGAACTATTTAAAATATAGTCATCCTGCTCATTGATTTTTTCTGTTTGGACAGCATTCATATAAACAATATAATCATAATCAAATCCTTCAAATGATTGATCTATAACATGATTCATTAAATTCATTCCAATTAATGTCAAAACAATTAACATTCCAGTAAAGAATGAAGTAATTCCTACAATGAGTAACTTAGGAATTGAACGGAGTGCTAAACTATACTTAAAACGATATTGAAAAGGTAATCTATGAGTTAGTTTTTTTACAATTTTAGAAAGAAAATTAACTTTCAAATTACTTCCTTCTTTTAATAATTGAAGTGGTTTTTTCAAAAGCATGAATAAAGCAATCAAATAACTTAAACAAGAAAGTAAAATCATTGGTAAAAAAATGGCATTTTGAATATAACTAAATTTTATTTTCAAAGTTCCAATTGGTACTAAAAAATAGCTTAAATATAATTTTGTAAGTGGTGTACTAAAAATAAATCCTATACCAAGCCCTAAAATTCCCCCAATGAAAGATCCTAAAATAGGATACACTAAATAGCTAATTGCGATACTAAAAGGACTATAACCTAGTGACTTTAAAACGCCAATTTGTAACCTCTCATCCTCTATTCTTTTTTTTGTAATGATTGCGATTACAAATACAGAAATACCAAGTAATAAATATAAAAAGTATTCTGCAAATAAATGATTGGTTTTAAATTCTAACTGAAGAGAAGCAATTCTACCCATTCTTGTAGAAGAAAAAATCCCTGCAGTGATAGAATCATTAGAAAGTATTTTAGCAACATTATCAGATTCATTCCAATGTTCTTTATTTAATAATTTTTCAAAATCAAAAGTTCTTTTAATATTTCCATGATAGAAAATAGAGAATGTCTTTTCTTCTATTCCAGTGATAGAATTATAATCTTCTAAGGTTGTATAAATAATATTATTTGTCTTTTCATCAAATACCAAAGAAGAATACGATATTAAAGGATAAATATAATCTGGAGCATAAGTAAATCCAACTACCTTATATTTTTGATCATTGATTTCATAGGTATCATTGATTTTAATATGATGAATTTTCGCATAAGTTGGTAACATTGTAATTTCATAAGATTTTGTTGGTAATTTTCCTTCTACTAAATATATTTGATTAATTGTTTTAGAAGAATTATATGGAATTATTTTTGTATAAGTATCTTTTATTTTTAATGTTTTGCTTTTTTCTAATTCATAATCAAAATCGTATTTTTGTTTTAATTCGCCTATTTTTTCTGATTGAATAATGGTATCTATTCCATATTTTTGAAATATAGTATCCAGTTGATATAAATAAGCTGGGTTATTATTAAAACTACAAGTATTTTCTAAATAACAAGTATAAAGTTCCATAATTTGTTTTTCTTCTTCTGTTGGATTTTTAATTTCGTTTTTCAATTGATTCCATTTTTCTAAGCTTATATCTTTTTGATAGTTAATTTGATAATTCACACTAATATGTTCTACTTTTTGTTTTTCTAAGTATTGGTAATATTCTTCTTCCATTCGATCTAAAGAAGAAGTCATTGCTGTATATATACCAGTTGATAACATAACTAATAAAATAATACCTAGCATTTGTACTTTTTTATGTTTCAAACCTTTTAAAGAATTTAAAAATAATAGCTTCATTAAGCCCACCTCAATTCTTCAGCATCTAACATGGTTTTATTTTTTTGAACTTTTATAATTTTTCCGCTATTCATCGTAATGACAGTATTAGCCATTAATGCGATACTAGGATTATGAGTGACGATAATGATTGTTGTATGATATTTTTGATTTAAGTTTTGTAATAGTTTTAACACTTTTTTTCCTGTTTTTTCGTCAAGGGCTCCTGTAGGTTCATCACAAAATAATACTTTAGGATTTTTTACTAAGCTTCTGGCTATTGCTACTCTTTGCATTTGACCACCTGATAATTGATAAGGATATTTTTGTTTTTGTTCTTTTAGACCAACAGCTTCTATAATTTCATCAATATCTAAAGGATTTTTGGATAAATGGGCTCCAAGTTCAACGTTTTCTTCTACGGTTAAGTTAGGAATTAAGTGATAACTTTGAAAGATAAATCCTAGATAATCTCTTCGATAATCCGTTAATTCTTCTTCATTCAATTGATTCAATTTGATATTTTGAAAAAGAATGATCCCATTTGTAGGTTTATCAATTCCTGATAAAATATTTAATAATGTTGATTTTCCACTACCACTTGGTCCTAATATGACTATCATTTCTTTTTCTTGAATTGTTAAGTTAATATGATTTAATGCATGATTTTCTAATGAGTTTCCATATATTTTATCGATGTTTTTTAATTCATATAGATTCATAAAAACCTCCTTTTAAGTTTATTTATTTTTTACCAATTTCATGTCAACCAAATTCATTGTAGCAAAAAATTTAAAAAAAACAAATCATACTTTTTTGATTTTGGGGGATATTTTTTTCTAATTTTTTTATTTAGCTTTCCTATTTTTTAATTTGAATAAAAAAAATAGGATTTTGTCCTATTTTAATAAGATTTTGCGAAATTAACAATATGTTTTGCTTTTTTACCACAACAAATACAAGTTTCATTTTCCTCTACTTCTTGTTCTGTAATACAACGGCTTGTTGCTGTTGTTTTTTCTTTAATTTCAAGTTCACATTCTGTCTCTCCACACCAAGGGGCTTGAACAAATCCTTTCTTTTCTTCTAGGACTTTTTCAAATTCTTCAAAGGTATGAATTCTAGTAATGTGATCATTTAAATAGCTTACTGCTTTTTCATACATTTCATTATGAATAATATTCAATAATCCTTCTATATTTTTAGCAAAATTTCCATCAATTTCCATTTCTATTTTTTGATTATCATTTCTTTTTACAACAACACATTTATTTTTTTCAATATCTTTTGGCCCTAATTCTATACGGATTGGGATTCCTCTCATTTCTGCTTCACTAAATTTAAATCCTGGAGACTTTTGTGATTCATCAATATCTACACGAATTTGTTTTTTTATTAGTTCCTCTTTTAATTTTTGAGCATTTTCGATGACTCCTGGTTCTGTATCACGAATTGGAATAATTCGTACTTGAATAGGTGCGACTCTAGGAGGTAATACTAATCCATTATCATCACCATGAACCATAATTGTAGCACCAATTAATCTAGTAGATGCTCCCCAAGAAGTTTGATAAACGTATTCTAGTTTATTATCTTGGTTTAAAAATTTCATATCGAAAGCTTTCGCAAATCCTTGGCCAAAGTAATGACTTGTTCCAGATTGTAAAGCTTTTCCATCATGCATTAATGTTTCAATGGTATAAGTAGCTTCGGCTCCAGCAAATTTTTCTTTTTCTGTTTTTAGTCCTGTTACCATTGGAATTGCTAGTAAATTAGCTGCCATATTCTTATAAATATTTAACATTCTTAAAGTTTCTTCTACGGCTTCTTCTTTAGTTGCATGAACAGTGTGTCCTTCTTGCCATAAGAATTCAGATCCTCTTAGAAAAGGTCTTGTTGTTTTTTCCCATCGAACAACACTACACCACTGATTATATAATTTTGGCAAATCACGATAAGATTTAACTATTTTAGAATAATGTTCACAAAATAATGTCTCACTTGTTGGTCGAATCACACAAGGTTCATCAAGTTCTTCTAAGCCACCTTTTGTAACAACAGCACATTCTGGAGCGAACCCTTCAACATGATCTTTTTCTTTATTCAATAAATTTTGAGGTATCAACATGGGCATATACACATTTTGATGTCCTGTTTCTTTGAATTTTTTATCTAAATAATTTTGAATATTTTCCCAGATAGCGTATCCATAAGGACGATAAATAATAAATCCTTTTACACTGGAATAATCCATTAATTCTGCTTTTAAACAAACATCTGTATACCACTTAGCAAAGTCAACATCTCTTGCTGTAATTGCTTCATTTTTCATAAAAATACCTCTTTTCTAAACATATGTATTATATCATTTCTCCTAGATGATGTAAATTAATTCCCTTATTTTCTATAAAAAAAGGATATTTTATTATCCTATTTATTCACACAAATTGCTTGTCCTGGTTTTAATCCTTCCACGTATACTTTATCTACAAAACTACAAGAGTCTTTTGTCATATTGTCACGGATATAACCCCCGAACAAATTTGTAACGGAAAGAGTAAACACACTAACTAAGCCAATTAAGAAAATATTATCTCTTAATGTCCAACCATTTTCTTTCATATTACCCTCCTACTTTACAATCATTTTACGATATTTAAAAAATAAAGTCAATTATTACTTGCTATTTTTTTATTTCTTATAATAAGGTAATATCTATTCTTCTAAAATAAAAATAACTTCAGTAAAATATTCTTCATTTGCTTCTAATCCATCATTTGTTAAATCTAAAAGTGGGCCTTTTTCTTCTGACCAAGTAATTACCGTTCTTTGAGCATCTCCATTATTATTTGTACCCGTAAATACTAAAGATGGTGTTTCATTTAAAATAATCACTTCATCATCAAGTTTTTTAAATACTAAAGCGTCTGGTAACGTATACCCACCTTGGCTAGTGAGAGGTTTTTCTATATAAGCATAAACTTTCCATTCTGAACTATTTACTCTACTATCTACTACTTTTAATGATATACTTTGATTTTTTGCTAAAATATTAGGATTTGATGAAAGTGGTGTTAAAGAAAAAGTAAAGGCTTTCGTTGTTTCCATCAATGATAATTCACCATCATAAGGAGAAATTATTATTTTAGTTCCATAAATAAAACTACTAGCCACATTGGAAGTAACTTCAATTTCTGTACCATCTGTTATTGTATCTGTAATACTATATTCAAAATAACCATCATCATCGGCTTCTATTATTTCTTCATTACCATTATATTTAATTAATACATCAGCTATATTAGTAGTGTGGCCACTTATTTTTTTCTTACTGCTATCCATTTGATGAACATTTATGATATTGTCACCGATTGAAAATTGCTTTTTGGATTGAAGAAGAAAGTTATTTAAGTTTGGTAATTTTTTTAATTCTTCTTCGGTTAAATTATGACTTGTAATGGTTGTAGTAGTTGCGGTTGCTGTACCGTTTATTTCTAGTAAATCTCCCTCTTTATACCAAGAATATTCTGGTAAATCATAAATATTACCAGCGCTTGTTAAAGTTTTTGAATTACTCCATAAATTGATTCTTTTACATTTGATCTGATATTCTAAAGTATTATTTGTATAGAAGACACTCGCATTTTTACTATACATTATAACTGAATTAGGATTATCTAATATCAACTTACAATTACTACCCTTAAAATGAATATTATAATTATCAGCAGGTGTATTATCATAGGAATTGATTAATTCTAAATTAGAATCTTTTTTCATTGTAAAATTACCATAAGTCGCCCACATTGGAACCCTTTGATGACTTTTTTGAATAAAAACAAGGGTGGCTCTTTCCTCTATTAAAACATTATTCGTACCATATACTGGATTAGGTCCAAGACCGTTTGCTGTTACAATATTTACTTTTGTATCATGTAATATTGTAAAATTTAATTTATTGGTTCCCGTCATAAACTCTTTTGTATCCGTTGAAATACTAACATCACTTTGACATAGAAAAACAATAGATGGAGTTAAATTATTTCTAAAATAGAATAAAGAACTATTTGTACTACTACTAGTTATTGTTGTTTTACCACCGATAATCACATAATTTCCCAGGCATATTTCTTGAGAGGCTATTCCATTTGTTTCTTCTATTACTATATAACTATCTATTATTTTAATATTTCCATAAGGATTATAAGCTAGTCTTGTACCATGAAAATTAATATGATCATAAGTAGTTAAAATACCAAAATAATTAGAATCTAATGGTACATAAATGACACCACAAGTATTAGAATAATTAATATTAATATTTCTCACTATGATTTCTTTATTAGTTCTAGATACCACAATAGTATCTGTTGCTTCTGTACTATTCATCCCTGTTAAAGTATATCTAGTATTATTATAAGTACCATCTATTACCACTTTTTCTTTCTTTTCATTAATCTTAATCCCATTACTTAAAGTAATATCAGCCATTAAATAAATCAATTCATAACCATTATCATTTTCTAAAACATCTTTTAATTCTTCGCTAGTAGATACACCAACTCTTTTTTTATTTATAATTTCCATAGCTTCACTTCCTAGTATTAATATATGTAGGTAGTAATTTATAAAATAATGAGTTTATAATATGTGAAAATAAGTATTTTAGTAAATTAAAAAATCACATTTTTTTCATAAATGTGATTTTTTAATTTATAAAAATAAACTAAAGCAAAAACTAACAAATGTACCAAGTAACATTCCTATAAATACTTCTAAGGGTTCATGTCCTAATTTTTCTTTTAATTTTTTGAAATTTCCTTTATCTTTTAATAAGTAATTAATAGCAACTGCTTGCTTTCCACTTTCGTAACGAACACCTAAGGCATCATAAGACGTAATTAAGGTAAAGATTAAAGCTACTGCAAATATAGGGGTATCAAATCCTAATTGATAGCCAATTAAAGCTGTTAAAGAACAAGAAAAGGTTGTATGAGAACTAGGCATTCCACCACTACCATTGAATAATCTTTCAAAATCTAATCGTTTATTTTTTATTGATTCTAATGTGAATTTTATTAACTGACAAATAACAAGTGCTGTAAAGGGACAAATAATATAAACGTATTTCATAAATCACCCCACCTTATTTAAATTTTTCAATAAGCTTTTACTTTTTAAATAAAGGCCTGTATAACGATCGTAATAGTCGTCTAAAAAATCTGATATCTCTTTTTTTGATTGATTACTAATTTCTAAACTACTTATTTTTGAAATATCAACATAGTAAAACATTCGAATTAACTTAATTGTCTTTTCACTAACAATGTTTTCATTCCTAAGGCAATTTTTACAGACATATCCGCCTCGACTACTAGATAATGTAGCGATTCCTGTTTTTGATCCACATACACTACACATATCAATAACAGGCATTACTCCAAGGTAATCCAAATATTTTAATTCTAAGATACTAGTAATTGTAGAAGCATCAAATCCTTCTTCTAATTTTTCTAAGGAGGAAATTAGAAGTGTATAAATTTCAGGATTATTATTTTGACGCATTACTTGTTCTGAAAGTTCTAATAAAAAAGTAGCATAACTAATTTTACGAATATCTTTTCGAATATTTCTAAATTCATTTTGAATATCTACACCAGATAATAAAGACAATTTATCTGGTTTACGATTGATACAAAAAGCACCCTTTATTAACTTTGTTGTTCCCACTCTTAAATTACTTTTTAATCCACGGGCTCCTTTAGCCATTAAACTAATAATTCCTTCACTCGTTAAAATTTGAATAATTTTACTAGTTTCACTATAAGGTGTTTCTTTAATCACAATACCTTCTATTAATTCCTTCATATTACCCTACTAATTCGAAACGATATTCTTGACTATCTGGATACTTTTCAGGGTCAACTTTAGAAGTAAAAAGATCGTATGACATTGTCCAAATTAAATGCCTTCCATATAAAGCTTCATAAACTACTACTTCATCATTATTATCACTGTCTAATGCGATACATAAAACTTTATATTCTTTTCCTTTAAAATGACGATATGTTTTTCCTACAATTACTACGTGATCCATCTTTTATTCTTCTTTCTTTTCTTCTTCCTTAAATTTCATATAATATTCTATTTTTCCTGTTGTTATAAATAAATCCCATAATAAATTTTTCATGTTATCACCTTATTATATTATGGTTCATTTTTTATTTTTTAATCTTTTGATATCCAAAAAATTCTTGATTATATCTTTTATAAAAATCACATATTACTTCGTATTCATATTTTTCTTTACATGATTTTAATTCTATCATTTTTTGATATACGATTTGAATGATATTTTGATAATGATATAAATTTGGAACAATAGTTTTTAATTTTTCATAATATTCCAGGCAAATTTTTTTGATTTCTAATTTAGAATTCTCTGATGTTTCTAAACATATTAACAATTGTTCTAAACTATTTATGTAACTAATAGTTAAAAATAGTTGGTCAATTTTTTGTTCATCTAAGTTGCTCATAACATCTCCTATTCAAATTCATTAAAACCAAATTCTTGTAAATATTTTTCTTTATCTCTCCATTTTTTTATTGTTTTTACATATGTTTCTAAGTAAACTTTTTTTCCTAAAAATTCTTCTAATTCTTTACGAGATCTAATTCCGATTTCTTTAATCATAGATCCTTGTTTTCCTATAATAATTCTTTTTAAAGCATCTCTATCTACTATAATTGCCACATTAATATGATAACTATTTTTGTCTTTTTCTATGTTTTCTACAATACAAGTAAGGGAATGTGGAACTTCTTGTTCTGTAAGTTCAAATATTTTTTCTCTTACTATTTCTGAAATTTGAAATGTGATTGGTTTATTTGTGATTTGATCATCCTCATAATATTTTATTTCATCGGTCAAATATTGTTTAATTGTTTTGATGAGTTCTTTTGTGTTATTTTTTTTCAAAGCGGAAACAGGAACAATATCTGCGAATTCATAAATTTCTTTATATTGATTGATTTTTTCTAAAATTTGCTGATTTGTCAATTTATCAATTTTATTCATTACTAAAATAATTGGCTTATTTGCTTCTTTTATTTTGTTTAAGACGAATTCATCGCCTCTTCCAAATTCTGTTGAAGCATCGATCAAAAATAGTATTACATCAACATCTGTAGAGCTATAATATGCTTGTTTATTTAAATAACTTCCTAGTTTATGATTTGGTTTATGGATTCCAGGAGTATCTACAAAAACAATTTGTGTATCTTTTTCGTGATAAATACCTTGAATACTATTTCTAGTTGTTTGTGGTTTATTAGAAGTAATTGCTACTTTTTTTCCTATGATACTATTCAATAAAGTAGATTTACCAGCATTAGGTCTACCTACTAAACTTACAAACCCTGATTTCATATTAAATCCTCTTCGTTAAATGGAACTGGGCAAATTTCTTTTACAAGATATGTTTTTTGTTCTCCTAAATTACTCATAAAAGTAACTTTATCATCTAAGTTAAAGAATTCTGATATTACTTGTCTACAAATAAAGCAACTAGAACTAATTTTAGGGCTATCACACATTACATAAAGTTCTTTAAAGTCTCCTTTTTTATATCCTGCTGAAATAGCACTAACGATAGCACTTCTTTCTGCACATATTGCTGCTCCATAAGAAGCATTCTCAACGTTTACACCATTAAATTCTCTTCCATCTTTCATTATAACAATAGACGCTACTCTAAATTTAGAATATGGACTATATGAGTTGTCTAATAATTTTATTAGTTTTTCTTTCATTCTATCACCTTATCTTATTATACTATATTCTAAAAAAGGAAAAAAGAAAATTTTTCATTTTCTTTTTATTTTATTGAATAATATCTTTTGAAATTGTTATAACTGGGCGTATACCACGATTATCATCATGCTTAGCATCTAGATAATTCATATATCCATTTCTAACAATATACCAAACACGGCTGTCGCTATTAAAAACAGAAGTGCCTGTCCAATATCCATAATTACTAGAATCTTCTATATTACATCCATAACTTATACAATTATTAGTATAATCAAACAACCAAGCATATTTACTTTTATTTTGACTTGTGGCTACTTGAGTATGACTATTACTGTCTAAATAAAACCAGTCATCACTAACTGACGTTAAGCAATTAAAATTCATATTACCTGTTATCTTTGCGACTTCATCTGCTGTAATTAATCTCACATTTAAATTGTTATTCCAAGTAGATGTATCTGATGTAAGAGCTGTTATTACCTCTTTTGGTTCTGTATTTACATTTGTTGAATTATAAACTACTTTTGCTGTTGTATTATGATCTAATATCATATTCACTGTTGAAGCATTTTCTCCTTCATCATTAAATGTATACCATTTCATACATCCGGTCTTTGCCCCTGTTGTACTTACTGCTTCACTTTGATTACATTTACTATTGGTTTCTGGATTATAATAAACTGCTGTTCCATTACTATATACTGGATATGTTTTTGTAACTTCTTCATCAGATTTTGTTGGTTCATCACCTTTTACTGTTTCACTACCTTTTGTTATAACATACTTTCCTATTACAAAGGAATAATTAGTTACCA
>URDT01000019.1 GCA_900546745.1 uncultured Mycoplasmatota bacterium
AGTAAAAATATAATTACCATAATAAGGGCACAGTTCATTAGTTTATAATCAATTTTATTTTTTATCATAAGAACTCCTACTTTCTAACATAATAGTAATTGGTCCGTCATTAGTAATTGATACTTTCATATCAGCTCCAAATACTCCTGTTTCAACAGGAATCAATTCCCTTAACTTTTGATTCCATAAATTATATAAAATTTTAGCTTGATCAGACTTCATTGCTTCTATATAACTTGGTCTATTTCCTTTTTTTGTATCTGCATATAAAGTAAATTGAGAAATACTTAATATTTCACCATTACTTTCTAAAATAGAACGATTCATCATACCTTGTTCATCATTAAAAATTCGTAAATGAAGAACTTTTTGAATCATATAATCAATATCTTGAACAGTATCATCCTTATGAAATCCGACTAACAAAACAAGACCTTTAGAAATTTTTCCAACAACTTTATAATCTACAGAAACAGAAGACTCTAAACTTCTTTGTACAAGAACTCTCATCGAATAGATCTTTCTACTTTTACAATATTAGGAATAGAAGAAATTGTACGAATAAATTTTGTCAAACTAGATTCATTTTCTACTAAAATATCTAGTGAAAATGTTGTAAAGTCTTGTTCATTATAGGTATGAATAGATTCAATATTAATATTATGATTAGAAGCTTTTGAAACAATTTCTAATAAAATATTATCCTTTTTCTCGCATTGAATGACAATAGAAGTTACAAATTTTTTACCCTCTGTATCACCCCAGGATACATGAATCAACCTTTCATTTAAATCATTTAAATTTGGACAATTCATTCGATGAATAGAAATTCCATAGCCTCTTGTAATAAAACCAATAATAGAATCCCCAGGAATTGGTCTACAACAAGCTGCTAATTTTACCTTGATATCATCAATACCTTCTACAATGATATCTTTTTTCAACGATTGTGTTTTATTAGGAGTAATAACCTTCTTTAACAAAATATCTTCTTTACTGTCATTATCACCAGTATATATATTAATAATAGCAGCTGGCGATATTTTATTATCACCAATTCCAATATAAATTTCATTAAAATCAGAAAATTTATATTCCTCTAATATCTGTTTCATATTTTCTTCTTGGAAAAATTCAGAAGCAGATATTTTTCTTTTATGTAATTCTTTATTTAATATTTCTTCGCCCTTTTTCAAATACTCTTCTTTATCTTGTTTTTTAAAGAAAGCACGAATTTTATTTTTAGCTTGGGCTGTTTTAGCCATATTAATCCATTCACGACTAGGGCCCATAGAATTTTTATTAGTATTAATTTTAACAATATCTTGGTTATGAAGAGGATAATCTAGGGGAACAATACTATTATTTACTAAAGCTCCTACCATTTTTTCACCAACTGCACTATGAACTTTATAAGCAAAATCAATTGGTGTTGCTCCACTAGGAAGTTCAATTACATCCCCATTTGGTGTAAATACATAAATAGTACTATTAAACTCTTCTTTAATAGAAGATACGAACTCTTCATCCGTTGTATCTTCATTATTTAAATCCATAATAGAACGGAAAAATTGTAATTTTTGATCCATCAAATTTTGATGAGCAATTTTGTTACTTCCATTTTCTTTATAAGACCAGTGAGATGCAATACCACGTTCTGCTACTTCATCCATTTCATAAGTACGAATTTGAATTTCAAATAAATAACCATCATAACCAAAAACAGTTGTATGTAATGATTGATACATATTTGTTTTTGGCATAGCAATATAATCTTTAAAACGCTTTGGTAGTGGTTTATATTTTGAATGAATAATTCCAATAGCTTGGTAGCATTCTGCTTCTGTATCCACAAATACTCTAAGAGCTAGTAAGTCATATATATCACTAAATTTTTTACCTTTATCTAATTTTTTATAGATACTATAAATACTTTTAGCTCTCCCTTTAATTTTATGTTTAATTCCATGCTCATTTAATAATTTAGAGACATCCTCTATCATCATTTTAACAGAATAATCACGTTCTGATTTTGTTTGATTTAATTGATCAACAATATCGAAATAAACATCTGGCTTATAATAGCGAAGGGATAAATCTTCTAACTCACTTTTAAATTGATTCATACCTAAACGATGGGCAATTGGGGTTAAAACTTCTAGAGTCTCTATAGCAATTCTCTTTTGCTCTTTAGGTGGTTGAATCCATAAATCTCTCATTTCTTGAACACGTTCAGCAAGACGAATGATAATTACTCTTACATCATCTGTAAGACCGACTAATATTTTTCTTTGCATAGAAATAGAAGATTCTGTAGATAAGTCAAATGTTAATTTTTTTAATTTGGTAACTCCATCAATAAGAGAAGCTACTTCCTTACCAAATTTTTGTTCAATATTAACAGAATCATCAAATTTGTAAATATTATGTAAAAGAGCAGCACAGATAGTTGCTGCATCTGCTTGAACACTAGTTAAAATATAGGCTACTTTAATAGGGTGACTTACATAATTTTCACCTGTCATACTTTGGTAACCAAAGTATATCTCTGAAGCGTAATGGTAACTATCTTTGATTCTTTGAATATCCCCTTCATCCATATAAGTTGATACTTTATCTAATAAATCTGTAAAGCTTACTTCAACATGTTTTGTCAAGATTCCACCTCCTAATCATCATTCATAATTACATAACTTTTTCTTTTTTCTGAATGTTTTTCTACAGGCTCCTCAAATTTTACTTTGGGTTGCTTTGTTTTTAAATATTGTTCATAAGATCGAATAGAAGTATATTGTTCCATATAACTTACTACTTCTTGATCTTGCTTAATTTTATAAATTAAAGATTCATTATCAATATCTTGACTAATATTATCTAAATATTGATGAATATACTTTGTTAATTTTTTTCGAATAGAATGATTACATTCATAAATAGATCTCACTAAAGCATCTGATAAATCTTCTATTGTAATTGTATTCAATGGTTGATATTTTACAATCATTCGATAAATATTACTATTTTTAGAAATTAATTTTCTTCCTAATTCATTATAGTCTTCATTTGTATATAAAGCACATAGTTCATTTTTTAAAGCAGGATCATCACATTTAGATAATACCAGCATAACATCTTCTAAACTAATCCATATAAGTTCGTCATTATTTTCAGACATACTATCATCTCCTATGCATTAATCCCTTTTATTTTCTTTTCCGTTGGTTCATCATCTTCATACCATTTCTTTTTAGGTTTTTTACCAATATTTTTTCTTTCCATGTAATACCAAATTTGGCTAGCAATAAAGATTGAAGAATATGCACCAGCAATTAAACCAATGAATAAAGCAATATTAAATTCAAATATTTCTTGTGAACCAAATACAATTAAACAAATTACTGTAGCAACTGTTGTTAAGCTTGTAATAATACTTCTTTTCATAACTTGATTTAAACTATTATTAACAACTTCTTTTAAATCCTCTTCTTTTTTAATTGTTTTGTTTTCTTTATTTTCACGAATACGGTCAAATATAACAATTGTATCATTGATAGAATATCCAATAATAGATAGAATAGCAGCGATAAAAATAGTTTCTACTTCAATTCCAAATAAACTAAATATTGCGAATATAATAAATACATCATGCGCTAAAGCAAGAATAGCACTAATTGCATAATTAAATTTAAAACGTAATGAAATATAAACAATTGTAGCAAAAGAAGATAACAATACGGATAAAATAGCATTTTTAATTAATTCTTTTTTTACCATATTAGATACAACACCAATATCTGTACTTGCTTGATATTGTTCTGTAAAATGTGTTTGTAATTCTGCAATTTCTTCTTGATCTAATTGATTTGTAATTTTAATATAAGCATTCTTATCATCTTTAAAATCTGATTGAGCAATTTCATAACCATATTTTTCTAAGTCTGATTCAATTGTTTTTTCATCTAAAGATTGTTCTGATTTAATACTAATAGAAGTTCCACCTTTAAAATCAACGCCTAAATTCATATGTTTTGTACTTAATGAGATTACTCCAATAATTACACACACTACAGATAAAGTAATAAATAATTTAGAATGTTTAATAAAATCAATCTTAGATTTATGTGGTTTCGCTTTTCCAATAAAGAAATTAACTTTATCTTCAAAATAATTAGACTCAACAAACATCTTTAATAAATATCTAGTAAAGAAAACCATAATTAACATTGTTGTGAAAATACTAATCATTAACATAGTAGCAAATCCTTTTACACTACTTTCTCCAAAAATAAATAAGATTAAAGCTACGATAAATGTTGTTAAATTAGCATCAATAATAGTTCCTATAGAATTTTTATTTCCCTTTTTGAAAGCAGTTTCGAAAGAAACACCTTTTAATAATTCATCTTTAATTCGTTCAAAGTTAATAACATTAGAGTCAACTGCCATACCAATTCCTAAAATAACAGCAGCAATTCCAGGCAATGTTAATACTCCACCAACTAACCAGAAAGTAGCAAAAGTTAATACTGTATAAACAAGTAAACTAACACAAGCTACAAATCCTGAAAAATGGTATAAAGAAGTCATAATAACAATAACTGCTATAAATCCAATAACTCCAGCTATAAAAGTTTTATTTAATGAGTTAGCTCCAAAACTAGCATCTACAGTCTTAGAAGAAATTTCTTCTAGTTTTGTAGGCAAACTTCCTGAATTAATTAAATCTACTAAAGTTTGAACTTCTGTAGAACTAAAGTTTCCTTGGATAATAACATCACTAGCGAAACCTTCTGAAACAGTAGCCGCAGAAAGACATCTTGAACTATCTAAGCCACATTTATTTTTTTCTTGTTCATAACTATCTTCATTTTCATCATAATCTAACCAAATTACAATAACATTATTACTCATTTTACTAACTTTTTTAGTTACTTTATAAAATTGATCTTTATCTGAAATTTGTAATGCTACAGCAGGAAGACCTTTTGAATCTTTACTGACTTTAGCACCACCGCCAGATAATACATCACTTGTCATCAATAAATTATTATCGGTATCACGGAAAGTTAGTGTAGCCGCACTACTTAATATCTTTCGTGCTTCTTCTTGATCCGTTACCCCTGCCAATTGAACACGGATTTTATCATCTCCTTCAATTGTAATAACAGGTTCATTAACTCCTAAGATATCGATTCTTTTTAGTAAAGCTTTATAAGTACTATTCATCATATCACTAGTAACTTCACTACCATCAATACTATTTACTTGATATAAAACTTCAAAGCCTCCTTGAAGATCCAATCCAAATTTTAAATTTTTAAAAATAGGAAAGATTAGTAATACCATCAATACAATTAAAAATATTACAAACCCTATATTTTTTATTAATTTTCCTTTATTTTTTTTCATCTTTTTCATCTCCTAAAATTATTCAAAATAAACTCTTCTATTTTTTAAATTCATCTTTTGTCTTAAATAATTATCTATTTTATCATCATCAGTTTCTAAAATATCACACACCATTTGATATAAAGAAAGGCCTCTGGAATGAACCCATTCGATTTCTTTTAAATAATTCCAAATATCTTCTTCTTTGATATAAATATAGCCACTTCTTCGCATCTCTTCTTTTTTGGCTAATAAAGCTGGTTTTAGTCGATTATACAATTGTTCTAAGGAATGAATTTCATCTCTCATATAAATCCCCCAATACTAAACTTCTAATGATAAACATATATATATTATATAAGATTTTTTGATGTTTTTAAAGGTATTTAAGGTGAATATATGAAAAAAAACAAATTTTTAAAAATGACTATGTTATTAATAATTGGTGGATTTATTACTAAAATTTTAGGGATGCTTATTAAAATTGTAATGACTCGTTTTATTGGTACAGAAGGAATTGGAATTTATATGTTAATTATGCCGACTTTTTCTCTATTGGTATCTTTAACTCAATTTGGATTTCCTGTAGCAATTTCAAAGTTAGTGGCAGAAGACCGGTTTAATAATAAAAAGTTAGTCTTTGGTATTATTCCAATTTCTTTAGGAATTTGTTTTATTATCCTACTCGTATTATTATCTAGTGGACAATTTATAGCAACAGAACTTTTAAAAGAAGAAAGAACTTATTTAGGACTGATATCAATCGGTTTCATTTTACCATTTATTGCAATTTCTTCTATCTTAAGGGCTTATTTTTTTGGAAAAGAAAGAATGTTTCCTCATGTTATATCAAATATTTTAGAAGATGTTATTCGTCTTGTTTTAATCATTTTATTTGTTCCATCTATTTTAAAAATGGGATTATCCTATGTTGTTGCCTTTCTAATTTTAATTTCTATTTTTAGTGAACTTTCTTCTATTATTATTTTTTTAATATGTTTACCCAATAAAATTTCTCTAAAAAAAGAAGATTTTAAACCAAAAAAAGATTATTTAAAAACAGTTTTAAGTATTAGTATTCCAACTACAGGAAGTAGAATTATTGGTAGTATTGGTTATTTCCTAGAACCTATTATATTAGCCTATACTTTTAAACAATGTGGATATTCTAATAATTTTATGATTACGGAATATGGTATTTTAAATGGTTATGTTTTACCTTTATTATTACTTCCAAGTTTCTTTACTATGGCTATTTCTCAGGCTTTAATACCAATTATTAGTAAAACTTATACACAACATAATTTAAAAGAAACAAAAAGGAAAATCAAACAAGCTATTTTTTACTCATTAGTGGTAGGAATTCCTTGTACCTTATTATTTATGTTAATTCCTGAAATTCCACTTCGATTAATATATAACACAACAGAAGGAATTTCTTATATTAAAATCTTAGCTCCTATTTGTCTTTTATACTACATCCAATCTCCTTTAAATGGGACTTTACAAGCAATGGGAAAAGCCAAAGAAGCAATGAAAGGTACATTACTTGGAATGATTTTTCGTACTGCCTTTTTATTTGTTTTTTCATTACTACACATTGGGATGTGGGGATTAGTAATTGCTGTATCAACCAATATTATAATTGTAACAATTCATCAAATGAAAAAGGTAAATGAAGCTTTAAAATAACACAAAAAATAGGATTTTGATCCTATTTTTTTAATATCCACTCTTCGTAGCCACCAATAATATTAACTACTTTATATCCCATATTAGCTAATATTTTACAAGTTTTCAAACTAGTAATTCCTTTTTGGCAATAGATAAAATATTTTTTTTCTTTTGATAAATACTTATATGGCTCTGTGATTAATTTATTAAATGGTACATTAACAGCACCCGGAATGTGATTATTATTATAACTTTGTTCAGTTCTAACATCAATAATATTCAAACCACTAAAGTTCAGTAAATCACTTACAGTAATGCTTGATATCATTTCATCACCCTAATACATTATATGAAAAAACTTAATTTTTGAAACAAAAAACGAAGATATTAATCTTCGTCATTGAAAAAGTCATCAAAAAATTGATCATCTGTAATTTCTTGATTTAAATTTTCTTTTGGATTACTTTGTTTAGGAATTTCCACTTTTTTAGTTTCTTTAGTAACAGATGATTTTGCTTTTTCTACTTCTTGTTTTTCTTTTTCGGCTTTTTCTTCTGCTTCTAATTCTGCTATTTTCGCATCTATTCTCTTAACAATTTCATCAACATTTAACCCCTGCTCTTTTGGCTTAGGGCCAAATAAATCAGGCATTGGAGATGGTGTCATTCCAGGCATTGATGGAAATGGCATTTTAGTATCTCCTAACATTTCATTAATTTTTTTATCTCTTTTTTCTTTTACATAATTTTTTAAATCAAAAACAGAAACTGGTTGTTTTTCACGATGTGGGTAGTCGGCTACAGGATATTTTTTCCCCCAATCAATCTTATAATCAAATTTTAGTTTTGTTTTATAAGGTTCCATTCTAGAACGTAATATAACAGCTTCTTCTTCTTTCATTTTTTGAAGATCCGATACTGTAATTAATGGTCTTGAATCTGTTTTATCATCTTCTTTAGATTTTACTTCTCCACACATCTTGCTGATTTCTTCTAGTGCAGCAAGTTCCGTACTAAGTAAATAAATTGTATTACCACAGTTACCACGAATCGTTTCTGCTTTTTCTTTTCCATAAACATCATTTAATTGAGAAAAGTTTTGAATAATAAATGATAGTTTGATATTTCTAGAACGTGCTGCAGATACCATGGCATCTACATCTGAAAGTGGAGGCATATTAGCAAACTCATCCATCAAGAAATTTGTTCGATACTTTAGTTTTCCACCTGTTTCTTGAGCTACTCTAACTAGAGTCTCATAACATTGTTTTAAGAAAATAGTAACTAGAGAATGATATGTTTTCTTTTCATCTTGAATAACAATAAATACTGCTGTTTTTTTTCTACCAATATCTTCCATATCAAAGTCACTATGAGCTAGCATTTCAGATAAATTCTTACGAGAAGAGAATAATTGTATTTTTTGATTAAATACAGATAAAATACTTCCTTTTGTATCTGTAGGAGCATTAATGGTAGAATTTGCTTTAATATATTCGGTAGAATCTTGTGATTTCTCACTAAAATATTCTTTAATATATGTTGTACCACCTAATTTATTCTCACCTACAGATGCCATATAATTAATACTATTAATATTAACTTGATCTTCTGTAGCATCTTGGAACAAGGCATAAGCTAACCCTGTAAAGTAGTCAGCTGATGAATTTTCCCAGAATGGATCTTGACCTTTACTAGATTCATCATAAAGAATGTTTTTCGCTAAATCTTCTAGAAGTTCTATGGCTTTATCTTCTTTTCCTTCTTTAAACAATTTATAAGGGATGGAAAAAGGATTCCAACAATTACCATTTTGAGGATCACGGAAATTAAGTACAATAACATTATATCCTCTTTCTTTTAATTCATTTGCTGTTTGCTCATATAATTCACCTTTTGGATCAGTTACAATCATAGATTCTCCAGCTTTTGCCATAACACGAATAAAAGGAAATGATAAGGCTTGTGATTTACCAGAACCAGTAGATCCTATAATCATATTATGATATCCACTACTATCTATCCAAATCTCACTACCGTTATTAATTAAAGGAATTCCACCTTTTTCTATTTTTTCATCCGTAGGCAATATCTTAACTAAATCCTTCTTAAATTCTTTATCTGTTGCCCATCTATTATATCCTTTATCTTTTTTAGTACCTGCCTCAATTCCAAATCCTTTTTCTCTTTCAAAAAAGTAAGAAGAAACTGATGTAAAAATACCAATCATTGCAGCTAAATAGAAAACCATTGTAGGAGCTATATAATCTTTAGTAAAAGCTGGAAATGGATTCAATCCAGCAAAAGTTGAATCAGATGCAAAGGATGATACATTTAATACTGCAATCGCAATAAGATAAAGTAAAAGCAAAGAGAATACAGCAAATATTGCCCAATCTCTACCTTCTGCTTTGAATTTTAATTTCATAAAAACCCTCCTATTAATTCCAAGATTCCCATATATGATTATTTAATTGATAAATTTTATTATCAGTTCCTATATCACTAAAGTACTCACAACTTAAAACTATCTTCGACTGTTGACTATGATTGAAGTTAATATAAGAACTAATAGATGGAATACATAAATCATAAGCGTTATCAACGGAATCTACTTTTTCTATCAAATAATGGATTTGATTATTTGAAAAATAATAAGCAAATGAAAAAACTTTATCATACTTAGATTCATCAAATAAATTAGATACAATATAAATATCATTTGTTTGATTATTTTCTGTTAATGAAATTTTTTTCTTAACATTTAAATTTTCATAACCTATTATACCATGTTCTTCTAAAATTGTATCCATTTGTTTAATTTCTTCTTGATTCATTTCTGTTTCCGAATAGTTTTTTAATTTGATATCTAACTTAGGAGAATAAGCAATTGTAAATTCTTCCAAATCAATTTTTTCTTTATTTTTATAAAATTCTACTTTTCCATTTGAAATTGTAAATTTTAAATGCATTTGTTGATTATCTACAACAACTGTAATATTAGCATATTGACCAGATTGAAAATTATTTTCTACTAAAGTCATATTATTTCCTTTTTTATAAAATACCTGACCTCCTGGAAAAATAATATACCCATTATTTCTTTGAACACCAAAATAATAATAACCTAAAAGAAAAAGCAAGATTACAATACTTATTCCTATTAAAACAAAATAAGCTTTTTTTTGATTCATCAAAAATCACCCCTTAAAATATGCTACTTTTAATGTTGTGTCTGTTGTTATTGCATTATATGTAGGCCATACTGTTGTAGAATTACTTCCCGGATCGGCAATAATAATATTATCATCTGTAACCCCTGTAACAGCTACCCAGTGACCACAATTTTTCTTTACACACATTACTGGATAATATCCTTGATTTAAAAGATTCTTTATATAATTAATTTTATCATTTTTAGAAGCTGGTAGACTATCTTTTCCATAATATTCCCAATTTGGAGCAAAAGATTTCCATGCACCATCCCAACGGAATAAACCACCTGATGTAAATCCGTTAGCTTTGCCTAATTCCTGAACAAAAGTACCTGGATTAAAATTTTCTATCGAAATTGATGTACCAGAGTTCTTAATTTGAATAGCGACTGAAGTTGCTAAACAACCTGCCTCTTTAATAGTTAGGGAACTTGATCCCAAATGAATACTACCCCAACTTGAATCATATTGTTTCCAATTTAAAGCATTACTATCTACAATACCAGTATAACTACTTCCTGTATTAGTAGAATATTTTGAACTTTTGAAAATATCCTGAATTATTGTATTAATTTTACCTTCTATAACATCAGCTAAAGTTGTAGGAGTAATTTTAAGTGCTTTTCCATTTTGTCGGTTATAAATATATCCTTTTGTAATATCTCCTGTATAAGTCGTTACAAAATTTGTGAAAGCATTTCCTGTTCCACCATTACCACCAGTGATATTTGAAACAGAACTATTATATATTCCCGGATTTACAGCAGAGGAATCCTTTGTAAAAATATCAAATTTTTCTCCAAAACTATCTCTATCTTTCCACATACAAGCACCACATGAGTCTAAAACAATTGCATTATAGGAAGTTCCTCCAATATCAAGCACTAAAGTATCATAATAATTATAATAATGAATGCTTGTAGCAATCCCACGACTACTGCTTATATTACAATGATTTGCAGAATCCCTACAGTAGGTAGTTGCTGCTGCAACTACTAAATAATCCGTACCATTTCTTTGATAATGATACCATCCATTGCTATCAGCAGTTAATTGAGAAGTCGTTACACCAGCCCCAGTAGTATTGCTACTTCCTGTTGCATCCCCTGGATAATAATAAGTTAATGTTAACATATAGTTATCCAATATATTATTTTGGTTAATAGTACTATAACTTTTAAAACCAAATATGATCTGAACGAGAAGAATAAAAAAAAGTGATAAAATGATATTATTAAACCAAAATAATTTCTTATTTTCTATTGTTTTAAATAATATCATAAAAATCACCTACAATTCTTTTATTACTGTTCTATAATAATTTTCTTTTAGTGTTTTAAAGTAATCAGCATCATCACTAAATGTTACATCAAAATTAGTATAAGCTACTAATTGATTTTTTTCTATAACAAGTACAACTTGATCTGTTAAGATATCTATTGCTCGTAAATAACTCAAATAACAGTTAAAATTACATTCTTCTTTTACCAAATATTCTTCTTGAGCTTCTTTATCATAATATGTTTTCAAATGTTGTTCTACTTTTTCTTTAATGTGTCCTAAATCTGTTTGATACAATCCAGCAATTTCTTCTTTTGATAAATATTTTCCAGTTTTCTTGTTAATATTAAAAGCCATATACTTTCTAATTGTTGTATTCGCATCATTATTAAATTCATCAATAATAGCTAATATTGAAAGAATATCTCCTTTTGACGAATAAGTATAAGTAAATTTATTCCTTTTATCTTCTGTATACTGATTATAAAGATTTTCCAAATATTCATTAATAGCAGTGCTATCATTACTTTTTATATTTAATTGAGGAAGTTTTGAACCATCCTGTGATTTCTTTACAGAAATATATTTATTATTTTTAGAAGTAAATAATAACAAACAAGTGATAATAAAAACTAATGCAACAAAAATCAAAACGTAATATTTTTTATTTAATTTCATATTATCCCCACAATCTTACAATTCCTACAATCTTACGATAAGAAGCATTATTACTAACTTTAATTCCATCTTTTGGATTAGAAGCATGAACAATTGAATTATTTCCTAAGTATATAGCAACGTGCCCATCATAAATAATCAAATCACCAGCAGCAGCATTAGCCACATTTGTTCCAATGTATGTTCCGTAATTTATTTGAGCAGCTGAACTATGTGGAATACTATATCCAAAGTGTTCCATAACTTTCATGGTAAATCCAGAGCAATCAACGCCTTTAATTAAATCTGTCCCACCCCAAACGTAAGGATTTCCGACAAATTGTAAAGCATAATTAGCGATTTCAACACCTTTACCATTACCTGCTACAGAAGGTTTTCCTGTATTTGGATCTGTCGCTAAACTAGAATCCGTACTTGTTTCATATTGAGTTTCAATGTAATCATTTGTTGGTCCTTGACAAGTATCATTTTCTATTTCAACAGGCTTTCCTTGATAGTTAGGATGACTACTACTAGTACCATATTTTAAATAAGAAATGTATTTATTAAAGCTTATTTGATAATAATAATTTGTTTGTTTCTTTCCATTTACTTTACAAGTTTCTTTTACATATTCTGCCTGAGCAATAGCTAAAGCATCTACATCAGATAACATTGTATCCAGTTCTGTTTTATCTTTCATTGCTTTCTTAAATTTACTAACCAAACTTTGAAAAAAATTAAGATTTTCTTCTGTTTCATCATAGGTATCAAAATTATCTGTAGCATTTTCATAATAATTAATTGTTTCGATAATTAATGCTGTGTTTAAAGTAATTCCGCATGGTTTATTATTTTCAGTTGTTGCTCCACAGCTAAGTTTAGATAATTCATAAACACTTTTTAATTTTTCAAAAAATTTGTAAGCTCCTTGCTTTTTACAAGAACTAATATCATGACAATACCCATAGTACTGCAATTGAGCAAGTAAATCATCCTCTGACATATTTCCAGTGACATAACCTGCAGTATCTTTCCCTAAATCCTCGTTAGTTCCATATGCCCCAACAAAACTTAAAATAATAATGATAATTAAAAAAATTGGAACTAAAGAAGCAATTATAATATATTTAATTTTCTTTTTGGATTGTTCATACTTTTGTAGCATAGATTTAGCAACCATATCAGCAACAGGACCATTCAAGGCTCCTCCTGTTGCAGCAGTTAAAGCAGTTGAAGCTGCCTTTTTTTTCACTTCATCTCCAACAGAAGTTTTTTCTTTCGACTCTGCTTTACTATTTTGATTATTTATCCCTGGAACTTTTGGTAAATCATGGCGTTTTTCTAAAGCCTGTTTTAAACGATTATCATCTACTGGATTAGATTTATTCATAAATGAATTTTTAGGTAATATAGACTTATTATTACCTAAATCATTTTTTTGATTTGATTTAGATTGATTAAATTGTTGATTATTATTTTTTAAATTACTATTACCTGCAAACTTTTTATCATTACTTGAATTATTATCTGCAGGATTTTCTCTTTTCGTTATTTTATTATCATTTTTTTTAGGATATGTGGCATTTAAATTAGGATGTGATACAATGTCTTCACCTATAGGTTGTTCGATTATTTCATCTGATTCTTCTAAATCAATTATTTCATCTTCCTGTTTATCCATTGTATCACCACCTAACTATTTTATAATCCTCCACCACTTCCAAAGGAATCTAATTCTTGTTCTGTTGCTATAACGTTGATACGCATTCTTCTACTACCACAAACAAATAATGCTTCTCCTTGTGTATAGCCTTTGATACTCTCTTTTTCATTATCATTTAAGTCAATTAACTTAGATAAATCTTCTACAGCTTGTTTTTTAAGTCCCATAACTAAGTAATAAGACGCATTATCAAAAATAGCTTTACCTTGTGTAATAACAGAAGGATCACTAAAATCACTTGGTTGTTGTGTAATAATGATTGTACCTGTATTATACTTTCTAGAACGTCTTTGGATTTGAGCTAAGAAGTCTGCTCCTAACGTATTTTTACCAGAAAGTAATACGTGTGCTTCATCAACTTGAAGAATTGTATTTACATTTTTATTCAATGTTAATCCCCAAGCATATTTTAAAATATTAAAGAATAAGGCATTTCTAATGTTTTCATCAGCATTCATTAATTCTCTTATATTAAAAGTAATAAAATTACTATTAGAATCAATTGTAGTATGTCCATCAAAATAGTATCTCAATTCTTTAACAATTGGTCTAATTTTAAGTTCAAGTCTTTCCATAACATCTTTTTCTTGTGTTTTTTCTACCATAGAAGCCAAACGACCTTTAATAGTAGCGTACACATCTTTAAATGTAGGATAATCTCTAGAAGTATATCGTGTAAAATCAGTATTAAAGTCAATTCCAAATCGTCTATAAGTTTCTTGGACAACTTCTGTAAACATGTTCAAAACATCTTCTGTAATACTTGGATCATAGTACTTCATAAAGGCCTTAATACTTTGCAATGATCTTGTTAAAATAGTATATCCAAGTCCACCTTCCATTTCATCTTCATCAGCATCAATGATAACTTCTAGTGGATTAACCATTCCATATTCTCCACCTTTACCTAAGTCAATGAAATCACCACCATAACGTTTTGTCATTTCTTCTAATTCTCCTTCTGGATCAATTAGAACTAATTGGCAATTATTTCGGATATGTGTTCTTAGTAATATTTTTGCTGCTGTTGATTTACCACTACCAGATGTACCTAAAATAATTAAGTTAGCATTATTTCGATTATGTTCTTTTTTTATTTGATATAAAAATTGATTAAATAAGATAACTCCTCCTGAAAAATCGACTCCTAATAAAGTAGATAATCCTGGATCTTTAATACTATCAAAGATAAAAGGATACATAGCAGCTAAAGTTGGAGAAGGAATTGGTGTACCAATACGGTCTTCAATATCTTGTCTTTCATAAATTGGTAAGATTGATTTTAGTACTTTTTCTTGTTCAAATCGTAAAGGAACAGCTCTAATTTCCATTGCCTCTAAGTAATTTTTTACTTGAAACTTTTTACTATTTAGTTCTTCTTCATCATTAGCAGTAATCATAATATGCATCTGAAAATCATAAATTTTAGATTGTGATGCTGCTAATTGTGTAATAAATTGTTCTAACGACTCATAATTTTGACGAATTCTTTCTTGAATTGTACGATCATGTTCTTCTTGGTAGCGTTGTTTTAAATCAGCAATTTCTTTATTTAACATTTTACTAATAGAACTAAAAGGCATTGGAATATGTTTGATTACTACTTTAATTCCTGACATACTTGTTAAAGAAGCTAAATAACCAGGTTGAATATATTTTGGATAAGATATTGCCGTTAAAATAGTGGCATATTTGTCACTAATAACAAAACTTCCAGCTTTAAATTCTAGTCCTTTTGGAGCTATTTGTGCTTTTATATTCATTATCCAATCACCGTCCCAAATGTAGTAGTTTGTCCACCATTTAAGAAGTTATCTAAAATAACTCTTAAATCGTCGTTTGTTACCTGATGAGAATTCAATCCTGAATTAGCAAATGCATTAATTAATTGACGAATTCTTTTATTAATTATTTCATCTTTTCTTTCTTTAAAAAGTAAGAAATATTCTGTATCTACAATATTGTTATTCATAAAAAGATTAGCTTTATTAATATCTTCAATAATTAGCTTTCTTCGCGATTGATCTTGAACTGAATTATATAGAAGTTGTAATTGCGATAAGAATACATTAATATCTACAGGGCGATCAGCAGCAATAATCCAAAATTCATAATCTATCATATTATACACATTTTTTAAATTAGCAATAATCGCATTTTGAGTGTCATAATCTGCTATAAATATGTTTCTTGGCATAATTTTGATTCCACTAACTTTTTCGTTGTTATCTAATATAATCATTCCGTTGGTAATATCTTTTACTGGAACAAAATTTTCATCTGTATATTTACTTCTTAATTTTTGAGATTTCATCTTTCACACACCAACCCTTCCATACGTATTTTTGTCTTGTTGTTACAAAATTCCATAAATCAATTAATACAGTTAATATATTGTGATAATTTGGAACTGGAAAAACTAATAATCCAGTAATCAATGCTGGTGTAATAGCAATGATTGCTATTGGCAATTGATCAATAGGTAATAGCAAAAGTAATAACAATGTAATACTTACTCCAATTCCGAATAAAATTAAATCAAATGTATAAAATAATCCAAAAATCATTAGTGATTTTTTACTATTGGCTGGAATTAAATAACTATCGTTCATATGTATTCATCCCCTTTTTATTTATTGTTTTTAGCATTTTCTCTGGCATCAAGCATTTCTTTAAAGTTCTTTCTCTCTGCTTTCATTTGTTTTGTATCAGCATTAATACGATCAAGATTATCATAAGAAGATCTTAAATATTGATCATAGTGGCTATAAATAGTATTCATTTTGATAGTCATTTGACTAGCATCTAGCCCTGACAAACCAAATTTGTTTAAGAATTTTGTTTTTTCAGTAGCATTTAAACTATTAATAGCATTAATCATATCAGTAGAATTTTTAGCATTTCCCTTTGTCATTTTATGTAATTCTTCTACTAACGATTGATCTAATCCATTACTTGTACAGTAATTTGCTAGACCTGTTCTAACAGCATTTTCAGCACTATCATTATCAGAAAGTCTTCTATTTAAATCTTCTATTTGTTTATTATAATAACCATATCCACCATATTCATTTTTTACACCTGCATATTTATCAACACGTTCAGTAACATTTCTTTCAAAAAATCCATATTTTTGTTCTTCATATTCTTTTGAAGTAATATCCCCAGAATTTAATTTATCTTTCAATTCTCTATTATAAGTATTAATATTTTCTCTATTGTTTCTGATTCGATTTCCAGATTGTACATCATCTTTTACATTTTTTAAAACATTCATTTTCCCAGAGCTTCCAGATTTATATCCTGAAGTCATACCTCGCACTGCTCCACCAGCTAGACCACCAGCAGCGGTTGTAGCTAATCTTGTAAAATTCAAATGATCCAATCTATTTCGAAGCTTATCATATTTTTCTTTTTCTTCCGGTTTGTTTTCATCCAATTTTGACATAGCTCTTTTTAAATTTTGTTTGTTTCTTACAAACGACATAACATTAGAAGCAGTCTGTCCAGCAGCGCCTGTAATAATTCCTGCTCCAGCGGCTCCCAAACCTAAAACAGCTTTTCCTCCTAATGCTTGTTCAGAAATTTTCTTGAATGGATTTAATTGAACTGTATGACCAATTTTAATTCCAAAAATATTTTCAATTAAAGGAACAGCTTGTTTAGCAAACATTAAAGCTCCTATAATTAAGAATAGCATAATTATGTTTCCATTTTCATCGTGAATTTCCTGTACATTCTTATTAATCATGGTAATAATATAAATGGCAAAATAAATAACCCCTAATCTAAGAAATAAACTTAACCAAGTATTAAATACCTCTTTTAACCATTTTTTAAACTGTCCATCTTTTCCTGATTTTGGGTCAATATAGGAAATAATTGGTATTGGGGCTATAATTTCCAAAAATCCCAATTTTATAGTTCTAACAGCAATATCAAAGCAAAAGTTAAGTAATAGTAAAAATACTACTACACCAAAAGCTGTTGAAATTAAATAATTATATTCAAATATATACTCTCCAGTATTCAAAACTGCTGTATCAGCATAAAGAACAGATTTGCTTAAAACACTACTAGTTTTTCCACTAAGGCAGTAAACAACACGCGTAGAATCATCCAATGAAGCAAGTAAATCTTCTTTACTTGTATCAGAATCTTCATAAACTTGAATAAATGGACGTAATGTAGCTAATGCTAAATAATCTCCATAATTAGATACGCTTGCAGATTCTCCTTTACAAGTATCTGAATCCATCATTAATGTTAAATTATTTGGTTCATCTTTTGTCCCCAAAATTAATCTAGGAACTAAGTTATCATCAATAATAGCTGCTTGAGCATTATACAATAAATCAAACCCATAAGGAACTAAAACAATTAAAATCAATGTTATTAAAATATTTTTAATTAAATTTCCTGTTCCTTTTGATTTATCTTTAGATGCATCAGGATCAACTAAGTAAGTAATCAAAGAGAATGTCACTTTAAATAGCATAATAATTCCCAAAAATACATATATTCTACTAGAAAAATCTTTTATATCTCCTTCCCCAAATATGGAAATATTTTTTAATTGCATAATAATAGAATAGGTAACTGATATTAACCAATAAATCATCTTATCAATTTGAGCAAATAATAGTCTTAACCAGTCTTGCATTTTACTTGCATTCATGTAGCATCCTCCTTAAATTTATAACAAATACATTATAACATAAAAAAAAGCAATAATAAATATTGCTTTATGATAAAATACAGAAAATATTATTACCATCTACATTATAATCATCTAAAACTCCACTAATATTAATAACCATTTTTAGCAATATTGGTAATAACAATATCACAATTCCTATTATAATACGTTTTACAAATTTTGACCAAGCATCTTTATATAATTTTTCCTCTCCACTAAGTAAAACCTTCAAGAAATCAACAATACTAAGTCCAATTACAAGCACTGGAATTAAATATTTAATAAGCCCATAAATTTGCTTTAATAACGCTGTTGTTTTTGGAAGATCACCACAGCCATTAATATAATCTTCATCATTATTATCTTTATTATTGTTATCATTATTAAATTTATTATCCGAAATTCCATCATCCTGATCAGCATAATTGCTGCTAAAAGCACCATTATTTATATTTGATGGCTTTTTAGTTTGAATCGTCATAGAATATATTCCAGTACTAATTTCACTACGAATGTTTAAATATAATTTAGAATTTTTACATGTTTTAGAATTAAAATATTTTGAAATATCTGTTTGATTAATTGTATACATATTACTTCTAGAATCTTGTAAAGGAACATCTGCATGTACATATCCTGTATCATTATTAGAATCTTTTATTTTCCAAACATTTTTATTTCCCTGCTTAGCAAAAATGATTTCAATATTATAATTTTGATTTCTTAATGTTGAAGTTCTTGTACAAATAACTTTTTCTTTTGATGTCTCAACTTTTGCATCTGAAATTTTTCCATCAACTACTTTACTAACTTCTGCCATAGTATCATTAGAAATAGAAAGCATTCCAGTGAAAGTTGAATCTCTATAACTAAATCTCAAACTAGGACAAGTATTGTTTTTTTTCGCTTCTGTATTAAATTGAGAAGAAAAACTATTAATCCAATTAAAAGTATTACCTCCAAAGATGTCGGTGCCTTGCGCATTTTTTAAAGTACCATCAACCGTGGCATTTTTATCACTAGTGACTGTTATAGTAAATTTAGTTGTTTCATTTTTAGCAGTACCATACAATTCAGAAAAATTAAATTCATAATTACATTTAAATAAATCTTTTGCCTCTATTTTTTGAACATTGCTTCCTAAGAAAAAGAATAGCAATGCTAAAGACATATATTTCATCATATTTTTCATAATATCACCTAACTCATAGTTAGATTATATCATAAAAATATTAATAAATGAATAATTTATACAATAATTACTTATAAAAAAAGAATGATCTAAGTCATCCTTCATATATACATTAGCTATTGCAATTTCCATTTTCATCAGCGCCTTTTACAAAGCAACTAATACAAGTTTTAGCATCTCCTGTAGTACCTTGATTAGCCTTATCAACAAAACCAAGTACTACTTGAACAAGTGTTACAACAAGGAATACTAATACTGCATAAATAAATCTTTTAATTAATTTTCCTTGTGCTTCTTTCATTGTTTTTTCATCATTACTCATTACTGCTTTTCCTAAATCAAGCATTCCAAAGATAATTAAAACAATTGGAATAAAAATTTTAATAATATTGATAACCGCATGAACTAAATTAGCTATTACCGCAGCATCACTAGTTAAACCACAATCGCTTAAATTTGTTAATAAATTTAACATAAATAAAACCTCCCATAAGTGAATAATCACTTTTCTATAACAGTATAATACTGTATTTTATAAATTTTGTCAATATTTACTTACCAAATAAGCCAAGTAAACTAAACTTTTTATCTTGTTCTAAACTTTGTTGTTTTGTAAAACCAATCTTATATAAGAATACATTTAATGCATGAATACTTTTTTCTCTTTCATCCAAAGGCGGCATATTATAAAATACTTTAGCACCTGATTCATATTCAAAATCTAAAACATCTTTTGGATTTAATAAACTTTGATTTAATATAATTTTTTTGCCTTTTAATTCTTTGAAAGTTTTTGGACGAGCCAACATTAACCTATTTAACTTAATAACAGATGGCTCTACTAAGTATAATACTTCATGGCATAAATCCAAAGCTTGTGTGCTATCATTAACATCAATTAAAATAACGTCTTTATCATTGTATTTAGCAATCATATTTCCAATTTCTGAATTTGTAGTACTATACATTCTTTTATCATGGAAATATTTAAAATCATCTCTATTTACTTCTAATGCAACTACAGAATAATGTTGTTCTAATTGTTTTTTCATCATATAAGTTAATGTAGTAGCACCAGTTTGTTTTGTAACATTTTTTATTCCTATAATTCTAGTACCTGTTACAGTAGTATCAAACTTTTCTACTACAACTTGTTCTGTTGAAGTAGTATCTAATTGTTGAATATGCGCTACATCTCTATAAGAATTTGGATTATTATAAAGATACATAATTCCATCAATATTTTTTGTAAAATTATAAATTCCCATAGAAATCAATTTAGATAAAAATTCATCTGAACTTCCTTCTACAGTATCATCTAATAAAATTATAATCTTATCCATATCTAAAGAAATGGACAATTTTTGTAATGTTTTAATATCTTTATAATTTTTTAAAGCTGTAATATCCAAAATCATTCTTTGAAAAAAGAAATTTTGAAATTGATTGATAATATCATCTACATCAAATTGACCATTTAAACGTTTAATAACATCTATATTTAAACTGTCCAACATAGACTGATATTTATTTGCAATTATTACATTCATGAAATCATCCTTTCGTATTCATCAAACCAAATGTTCTGGTTTCTCCATAAACTGGAAATTGTAATCTAGAGCCAATAATTGGTATATCAAAATATATATAAGTGACTACACCATAGTAATCACCTATTTTATCGTTATTAGATGTAAATTTATAAATGCAATAACGGTATGTTGCTTTCGAAGATTTTTTCAGAACTGTTCCAGTACTAAATCTTCCATCAGTTTTACATTCATTTTCATTACTAATTCGATAACCTATCTGATTCAGTTTATTATTTATTTCATTCTCAACGTTAGTGTCAAGACTACCACTGATTTTTTCAATATTACCCTCATGACTTTCAATAATATCAACTATTCTATTTTTAACTTTAAAAGCCTTAGTATAAGAAAGTGTCCCTATAAATATAAATATAAATAATGCAAAAAAAGTCACTATAAAACTGATAACATAACTTGTTCCTATTGCTTCTCTCATATATCCACCGCATAACTTTCTTATTTAAATTCATCTGGAGAGAATTTATAAATTCTCTCTGTTTCAGAATAAATAGGAATACTAAAAGTACTACCTAAAAAGGGAATATCTAAAAATATATACGTTACAATTCCATAATGAAAATAACCATATTTATCTAATTTATTTGATTTATAAATACAAATTGGATAATTTCCATTTTTTCCTGTTATAAGTGTTTTACCAGATTTATTATCTTTACACTTTGTGGAAACAGTACCTGATTTTCTATAACCTAATGTTCCTAAAAGATCATTAATTTCTTTTTCTGACTTAGAATTGTACCCTTCATATCTTTCCAACTGTTTTGCTATATTACTATTAACCTTAAAAGCTTTCATATAACTTAATGTAGCAGAAAGAAAGCCAAAGGTAACGACTATAAATATAATTATAAAATTGTATAAAGGTACACTACCTATTGCTTCTTTCATATATTACACTCCTTATTTACATTTCGTACTAACTGTACCAGTACATGTCTTTGCCCCTGTTGCTGCATCAACAGTACAACTTGCAGCACATGAGCCATTATTCCAAACGCCACCATTTGCTTGACAACATGCACTTTTTTTCGTACTTGACAATACACTGGATATTATTGGAGTTGCTACTGCCAAAACTATACCAATCAATACAATTGTGATTACAGTCATGTTAGCTTCTCCTGCTGCTTCTTTCATCTACTTCACCACCTTATAATAATCTTATTTACAATATTAGTATAACACCAAATATAATAATTATCAAATAATAATTATATTTTTTACATTTATTTACAATAAAATATATTTATTAAAATATTTTTTATTTCACACTACATAATTCATCCTAAAAAAAGCAAAAAAAGATAAATTTTCTTTTTTTGCTTTCTGCGAACTACCAAGTTCTTTCATAAGTAGTTTAAAAAGTAAATGAATTTATATTATATTTGTAAATAAAATTATTGTAAGATATCATTAAGTGCAAGTATCGGATGCACCTGAACATTTTCCACTAACAGCATCCCAAGTGCCACCATTTGCTTGGCAACAAGATCTTCTTTCACTTGTTTTTATCAATTTAGTAACTATAGGACTTGCTATTGTTAAAACAACACCAATTAATATAATTGTGATTACAGTCATATTTGCTTCTCCTGCAGCTTCCTTCATCCATCTCACCACCTTAACTACTTACAACTTAATTATATAATTAATTAATAACTTATCCTTTATATAGTCCAATTTAGTCTATATAAAATAAAAATAGAGAAATTATTGTAATTTCTCTATTTCTTCTTTAGATAATCCTGTAATGTCCATGATATCTTCTATTTTCATGTTTTTATTTAACATCGTTTTTGCTACTTCGATTTTTTCTTGTTGAATTCCTTGTTCAATGCCTTCTTGTTTCGCACTTTTTAATCTGGTATTCAATATTTTTTGTTCTACTTTCTCGGCATCATATAATCCTATAATCTTCTCATCACTACTAATATTTTCTAATGTTTCATAAGCTTCTTCCATAATCTCATCTTCCTTTATTTCTAACTTATATTTCTCTATATCTTCTTGAAAGAGAATACATAATTTTTCTATCTCATTACATTCATTATAACAATGATTTTTTAAATAAGG
>URDT01000020.1 GCA_900546745.1 uncultured Mycoplasmatota bacterium
TTTAGTTATAATAAAAATAAATAATTAATAAATATAAAAAGTAAGATAATTTTGATAAATTATTTAAAGCAAGAATCTCAGCAAATAAAGCAGGCCATCCAGCTGAGCAAGAAAATTCTACAAAATTTACAGAGAACGCTAAACCAACCATTCCTAAAGCAGCTAGAATAAAACTTTCTTCTTTCGTAAGTTTTGTGATTTTATCAATAAATTTTTTTCTTTTTTTAGAATCTACAACACTGCAACCTACTTCTTTATGAATACTTTTATAATAGCTATATAAATTCCACAAAGCACCTATAATAGCAATAATTCCAATTATTATTTTAATGATTTGTAGTTGTAAAGTAGAAAGCATTACTTTTAGCCATGCTCCCATAAATAACAAATAAATAAGACCTGATGTAACTAAAAAGATTATTCCTAAGGCAACCATTCTTTTTTTATTGTTACTACCAATCAACATACTAATTAAGAAAATTAAAATCCACATAGCGCAAGGGTTAAATCCATCAATAAAACCAATGATAATAGCCACTAATGGAAGTGAAATATTCTGACTATCTACTTGTCCTAAGATCGGAATAGTAGTCTTTGTTTCTTCTCGGTTTTCTTCATTCACTTCTTGTTTTATTTTTTCTAAAGAAATTACTTGATTGTTTTCTTTCACTAATTTTACTACATCTTGAAAATCTTCAGTTTGATATTTTTCTACAAAATGGATAATTTGTGCTTTTACATTATCACTATAACCTGTTAATCCAATATCACCAACTACTGTATAGGGAACATATTGATTGCTACAATTCAAAGATTGTTTCACAAGATCTAATAAATTAGAGTTTTCCTCATTAGTAGTAACTTCATACATAGTAACAACAACATTATCATTGTTATTTTGATACTCTTCTAAGAATTCTTTTTCTTTCGCACAATGTGGACAAGTGTTACTATAAAAAAGAGTAATTGGAACTTCTTTTGCTTCTACCATGGAATAGGAAAAGAACAACACTAATACTAATATTATTTTTTTAATTAATTTCATTGAATAACCTCTTCTATTTCATCAAAAAATTCTTTTTGTGTTTTTTCACCAATTATTTTTTTGATTTCTTGATTATTTTTATATACTAAAATAACAGGTAATATATTTCCAATCTCATATTTTTTTATTTGGTTTTCATCTAAGTCATAATCATATTCTACATACTCATATTCTGGATATTTTTCTTGTACACTTTTCCATAATGGGTATGTAATAATACAGCTAGAACATCCTAGTGAACTAATTCTAATAAATTTCATATTTCACCTACTTTATTACAATTCCTAGCAATTTAGAAAAAGAAATTGCTTGATTTTCATTTACTATTAAACCATTTAAAAGATTTTTATCAACAAGTATTCCATCTATTTTACAATCAGATAAATCAACATTTTTTAAATTGGTTCCAATCCATTCAGATTCTATTAAATTATTGTTATGAAGTTTGATTTTATCTAATTTGACTTCATTAAAAGATGATTTTTCAACATTATTATTTTGAAATAGTGTTTTTTTTATATTTGTATTGGAATAATTTGTATACATTAAATTGCAACTTTCAAAACTACTTTCGAGAAAATAGGAACCACTAAAATCTGTCCCAATCATTTTACAATTGTTTAGTTTTGTTCGAATAATGGAACATTCATTTAATACTGTATTAGAAAAATCACAATTTTCAAAATGGCAATCTACAAATCCAACTTTTTGAAATTCACTATCACTAAAATCTATATTTTTAAATTGACAATTCTTAAAATCAATTTCTTTTGTACTGTTTATTTTTTTATCACAGAATACTTGATTTTGAATATCTTCTATCATCATTTAATATGAAGTCTTTCTAAGCATTCTTTCAAAGCTACAAGTAATTGATCAATTTCTTCTTTAGTAGTGATTCCTGATAAACTAATACGTATACTATGTTTAGCCGTCTCTTCATCTTTGGTTGCTTCTAAAACAGAACGACTAATAGGATTATTACTAGAACAAGCACTTTGTGTAGAAATATAGATATCGTATTCTTCTAAAGCATGTTGCATAGTTTCTGGTTTAATTCCCATGACACTGATGTTTAAAATATGAGGGATTGCCTTTTCGTTACTATTGATTTTTATTTGATTGATATTTTTTAATTGTTCTTTTAAATACTGATTTAATTCTAGTGTATGTTGATAGTTAGTATCTAATTCTTCATCAATCAATCGTAAAGCTTTTGCCATAGAAACAATTAATGGCAATGCTGGGGTACCACTACGATATTTGGTTGTACTTTTTCCGCCATGAATTAATGGTTCCATTAAAATAGATTCTTTTTTTACTAAGCAAGCAATTCCTTTAATTCCATAAAATTTATGAGCTGTAAAGCTAATTAAATCTACATTTCTAAAATCGATTTTGATTTTTCCAATGGCTTGTGTAGCATCAACATGAAAATAGCAAGGATATTCTTTTAAAAGTTCTCCTATTTCTTCAATAGGTTGTCTTAGCCCTACTTCAGAATTTACGGCTCCAATAGTTACTAAAATGGTATCTGGTCGAAGTAATTTTTTTAAATCTTCTAAATCAACAATCCCATTTTTTGTTTTAACAAAGTCTACTTCAAAACCTAATGTTTGTAAATAACTAATAGGACCATAAATACTAGAGTGTTCTAGATTTGTGGTAATAATATGTTTTCCACGTTTTTGATTTCTTAACGCAATTCCTTTAATCGCCATATTATTAGATTCACTAGAAGAACTTGTATAAATAATTTCTTCTGGTTTTACATTTAAAATATGCGCAATTTGATTCGTAGCAGCATCACTTAATTTTTTAGCTTCTATTCCTAGTTTATGTAAAGAATTAGGATTCGCGAAATATTTTTCATTGACTTCTATAAATGTATCTAAAACTTCTTTTCTTGCTTTTGTTGTAGCGGAATAATCCAAATATATCATAGTTAGCCTCCTTTATAATTTTCTTAAAAACCATTATACAATAAAAAAAGACACATTTCTATATATTTTTTGAATGTGATGTAATAATACTTCTGAATTTGCTTTTTCTAGTGAAACATTTTCCATGGCTTTACTTTTGTAGGATCTTTTTCATATTTTTTATAAATTGCTAAAGCAGTATTTTGTTTAAATAAAACGGTATCTTTTGGATAACGATTTTCTAAAATAGAGCCATTTTGAATTTTCTCTTTTAAATAGTCATCTACTTCAACGATATCAATATCTAAAGCATCTTCTATTTTGATAAGATGAGACTTTCCCTGTTTAATTTGTTCTAAAGTGTAAGCATCCTCTATATTAAATTTACCTTGCTTTGTTCGAATTAAATCAGTCATTACACCAATAGTATTTAATTTCGTTGCAATATCACGAACGAGACTTCTAATATAAGTTCCTTTACTAACAAGGCATCTCATTTTAAAGAAAACCTTGTCCTCTTTTTGCCTATAATTTAAAAGTTCAATTTCTTTGACTTCTACTTTTCTTTTTGGTAATTCTACTTCTTCTTTTTCTCTTGCATATTCGTATAATTTTTTTCCATTAATTTTAACAGCCGAATAGATAGGAACTTCTTGATCATAAGAACCAATCATAGAAGATAAAATATTTTCTATTTCTTCTTTTGTTTTAAAAACTGTTTCTTCTTTTAAAATGTTTCCTGTGATATCTAAAGTATCTGTTTCTATTCCAAGTTCAATATCAGCTATATATTCCTTGAATGAACTTGTTAACAATTCTGATATTTTAGTTGCCTCTCCAACGGTAACAACTAAAACACCTGTAGCAAGCGGATCTAATGTACCTGTATGTCCTACTTTTTTTGTTTTTAATGCTTTAGAAATGATATTTACAATATCACGACTTGTATAATCTTTTTCTTTATTTACTACTAGAACACCATTCATAATCATTCACCTAGTTCATTATATCATGAATGTTTTATGATTCAAAGGTCTCTAGTCCTTCTTTTTTTAAATGAATTTGATAGATATCATCAAATTGAATTTTCTTTCCGCTAGTAAAAATTAAAGTATGATTAGTCTCATTAATTGCTTTTATAATTCCTTCATATTCTTGATATATACCACCTTCTTTTTTGGAATCAGGAACAAAATATGTCAAAGTTACAATCCATTTTTCTTTTATGTTTTCTTTTAAGAAAAATAAATTTTCATTCATTTGTTTCTTTTTATCTTCGCTAATTTCTATTTTTTTATCGGTTAATCTTGAGGTTTCCTTAATGTCATCTTCATACCCTATTAGGGCCTTAAATGGCGCAAACTGAGCAGCTCTACTATAAGCATCCATTCTAGGATGATATTTTGGTTCAAAATGTGGAAAATTTATAATGTCTTCGTATGATTCCATTATCCTTTATGACCTCCTATTTGTTGATTTCTTTCTATTGTCGTTGCCCCTTCTTCTAAATTCATTGCTTTTACGATTGCATTTTTTCCATATTTATTTTTTATATCTAAAACGATATGTTGTAATCTATTTTCTATTTCTTGACTATTTTTTTCTTCTTCTTTTTCTTTTAATAGATTTCTATTTGAAAATAAATCTAATTGTTCATATACTTGTTGATTTTGATACTTTGTTTTTAAAAATAGATTACAAGCACTAATATATACTCTTTTTACTAGTAAATTTTTATGGATAATTCGATCCAATAATTCTAGTCCTTTTTTGGTGAGAATTTTAGAAGAAGATGTATAATAATCCAAGTGGATAGTCCCGTGTGATGGTTTTGGAATACTTCTACCATATTGATCTTTTGTGATCTCTCCTTGATAATGAATTTGAGGATTTTTTAGGTTATCAATATCATATCCAATCGTTAGAACTAGTTGATTCGTTACAACATTTTTTTCTACTAATTCTAGGGAAAGTAAATCAATCATTTCTCTAATAATTAGCTTTGTTTTTTGATAATCATAAGCACAATGTAAAACTTGTCCAGAAGAAATACTATTCTTTTTTGGGCGATATTCTTTTACTTGTTTCATGGTAGTAGGTTCATATCCCCAGGCATGATCAATAATCAGTTCAGCATTTACTCCAAATAATTGATATAAAAGATTTTCATTTTGAAGTGACATTCGTGCAATATCACCCATTGTATACATTTTATTTTCTTCTAGTTTTTTGGCAACTCCTTTTCCGATTCTCCAAAAGTCTGTTAATGGTTTATGAGCCCACAAAGTTTGTCGATAAGTCATCTCATTTAATTTGGAAAGTCGTACTCCATATTCGTTAGGTTTCATATGTTTTGCTGTAATATCCATGGCTATTTTAGCAAGATACATATTAGATCCAATTCCTGAAGTTGCTGTAATCCCTGTTGTCTTATAAACATCTTGAATTATGTTCATAATGAGAGTTTCTGGAGTTGTATGATACATTTTTAAATAATTTGTGATGTCACAAAATACTTCATCAATAGAATAAGAATAAATGTCCTCTGGCGCTAAATATTTTAAATAGATCTGATAAATATTGGTACTATACTTCATATATTTTTTCATTTGTGGTGGAGCGATAATATAATCTAATTCAAGTGAACGATTTCTTTTTAATTCATTATCTAAATATGATTTTTGAATAAATTTTCTGTTATGATTGAATCGTTTTCTTTCTCTATTGACTTCTTTTACTTTTTGAACAACTTCGAAAAGTCTTGCTCTTCCGCCAATTCCGTATTGTTTTAAAGAGGGAGATACAGCTAAACAGATTGTTTTTTCTGTCCTTGTAGAATCTGCTACGACTAAATTAGTCGTTAGTGGATTTAAGTTTCTCTCCACACATTCAACGGATGCATAAAAACTTTTTAAATCAATGCATGCATATACTTTTTCCATCAAATCATCTCCAAAATTATTATAGTAAACATTTGTTTGCGTTTCAATTGGATATTTTTGTCTTTTGTATTATTTTAAATCTTATAGCTATAAATAAAAAAGAGAGTTTTCTCTCTTAAAATTTTATAATTTTTCAATTTGTTCTAATGATAAGCCTGTCGCATTTTGAATAATAGAGACATCTATATTTTGCTTTAATAAATTTTTAGCTATTTCAATTTTTTCTTGTTGAATTGCTTCTCTTCTAGCTCCTTCAATTTTAGTATTAATGACTTTTTGTTCTACTTTCTCGGCATCATAAAGTCCAATTATTTTTTCATCACTACTAATTTCTTCTAGTGTCTCATAGGCTTTTTCCATAATTTCATCTTCCTTTATTTCTAACTTATATTTCTCTATATCTTTTTGAAAAAGAATACATAATTTTTCTATCTCATTACACTCATTATAACAATGATTTTTTAAATAAGGAAGATTTATATGATAACTTTTTAATAAATCTGTTTCAATTTCATTCGTATCTTTTTCTCTCATCATAAATTCATAAATTAATTTATTTTCTTGATACTTTTGAAAGTTATCAAAATTAATTTGTATAATGGCTTTATAATCCAAATAAATGTCTCCTCTTTCAAATTGGCTACTTTCAATATAATTTAAATAAGTTCCATTTTTAACAAATAAGCCTTCATAATAGTCTTTATTCATTTCTAATGAGATAATCGATTTTTCTACATTCACTATAATATCTGTTTTTAATACTTTATCTTTTTTATGTTTTACTGGTAATTCAATCGATTGGTAAGTAGCAGAGAGTAATTCACTTTCTGGAATTCCTGTAATCAAATGAATTAATCTTGCTTTATACTCTTTTGTTTTATCACTAATCATAAAGCTTTTAAATACCACATCACTAGTTAGTTCTAATAGTTTCATTTCTCACCTCCTCTCTACCTTTATTATTCTACATAACTTTCGTTTTTCCTTTTTTTAATACAAAAATAAGAAAAAAAAGAGAAATTTTTCTCTTTTAAAAATCTTTATATTCAAATTCATAATCTAGGATACGAACGTAATCTCCATCTTCAGCACCTAGTTCTCTTAATCGATCATCAATTCCCATTCTTCTTAATTTATTTGCGAATCGAGTCATAGCTTGGTCAGAAGAAAATTTTGTCATTTTAAGAAGTTTTTCTACTTCGTCGCCTCTTACTACCCAAGTATCATTATCTTTTGTAATCGTAAATGGTTGTTCCTTTTTAAATTTATATAATACATGGCTTTCAAATTTTTCTTCTTCATATAAAGGTTGTTTTGGAATATTTTCTAAAATATCTTCTAATTCTTTTAACACTTCTTTTAATCCTTCACTATGATAAGCAGAAATTGGATATATTTTTACATCTTTTACTTTTTCTTGAAATTCTTTTAAATATTCTTTTGAACTTTCTAAATCCATTTTATTAGCAATCACAATTTGTGGTTTTTTCATTAAATCATGGCCAAAATTTTCTAATTCACGATTAATTGTTACATAATCATCATATGGATTTCTTCCTTCATATCCACTCATATCAATAACATGAGCAATTACTCTAGTTCTTTCTATATGTTTTAGAAATTTATCTCCTAAACCTTCTCCTAAGGAAGCGCCTTCTATTAATCCTGGTAAATCTGCAACAACAAAAGATTTATTCTCACTAACTCTTACAACTCCTAAATTAGGACTAAGCGTTGTAAAATGATAAGCGGCTATTTTAGGTTTTGAAGCAGATATTTTTGAAATTAAAGTTGATTTTCCAACACTTGGCATTCCAACTAATCCAACATCAGCAAGTAATTTTAATTCTATTTTTACTTTTTTATATTCTCCTGGCTCTCCATTTTCAGCAAATGCTGGAGCAGGGTTAGAACGTGTCGCAAAGGCAATATTTCCTCTACCACCTCTACCACCTTTGGCAACAATTACTTCATCTTCTTTTTTTGTTAAATCAGCGATAATAAAACCTGTATCAGCATCCGTTATAACAGTTCCAAGTGGTACACGAATAATAATATCTTCGGCATTTTTTCCTTGTTTTGCCTTTCCTTCTCCATTTGCTCCTTTTTCACCTTTAATTTGTTTTTTATAACGCAAATCTATTAAAGTATTTAGACCTTCATCTACTTTAAAAATAATGTCTGACCCTTTTCCACCATTTCCTCCAAAAGGTCCACCCATAGGAATATATTTTTCTCTTCGAAATGCCATACAACCATTTCCACCATCACCTGCATATAGTTCTACTAGTACCTCATCAATAAACATTGGTATCACTTCCTTATTTAATATATTTTTTTACTATTTCAATTTTATCTTGATCTTTTTTCCTTGAACTACCTTCTAAAAATTCTAAATACTCATGTAAATTTTGAACATAATAATCTCCTACTAATTCTGGTTGATATTTTAAATTTTCTTTTTTTCCATCACATACACATTCAATTTTATCTGTAACAATATACCAATCATTTTCCTTTTTTTTCAATTGATAATTCTGATTTAATTGTTCTAAACCTTTATCCGTAACAGCAATATCTAAATCTCTAGCCTCTTTGTAAATCCCCCTTAGAGTTAGTGCTCCAGTAGATAAAAGCCAAAATTCTTCTTTATCCACCTTTATAGTTTTTAATAATTCTAGAAGTTGTTCTTTCGTCATTTTATAAATCTCTCTTTCTAATAATATTTTCATTTTTTATTATATCAAAAAAGTTAAAAAAAAGACACTATTTATATTCTAATGTCTTTTCTACTACTCTTTTTACATCTCTTTCATTGAATGGTTTTGCTAAAACATCGGCAATTGGATAAGTAAACGCTCTTGTTACAGTTTCTTTAGAATCATCTCCAGTAATAATAGAAACAGGAATTTTAGTAAATAGTCCATTTGTTTTAAAATATTCTAACACTTCGAATCCATTTACATTTGGCATATTTAAGTCTAGTAACATTGCAACAATATTTTGGTTAGAGTTTACTATCTCTAAAGCTTCTCTTCCGTCATTAGCAATCATAACATTGTAAGTATCATTAAATACTCTTTGAATGAATGTTCTAATAATACTAGAGTCATCAACTACTAATATAGTTTTGTCCTTTTCTACATTGGATGGTTGCTCAAATACTTTTACTTCAGCTTTTTTTCCTAAATACTCTTCTACTAATTTTACAATACGTTGTGCTTCTTGCATTAATTCATCATAGTTTGCATAAACGTAATCAACGTTATTTGCTTTACTTTGCATTTCATGATTATAAGAAAGTTCTGCTAATTTTGTAAAGCCTAGATACTTAGAATCACTTTTTAAGGAGTGTACTAGAATAGCATAGTTTGCCATATCAGAAGCTTCTTTATATTTTTTTATGTTTTCTAGTTTTTCTCCTACTCCTGCTAAGAATTCTTCTAATGTATCATTATAGGTATCCATATCACCAAATAGTTCTAAACTTTGGTCAACATTTACTCCATTACTAGTTAATAAATTTACGTCTTTCATTTGATATCCTCCTATTACTCTAAAGTTATTATACCATAGTTTTTACTTTTCTACTATAATATTTTGTAATACTTTATTTAATTCTTGTTTTTCAATTGGTTTTGACAAGTAGTCGTTAAATCCTAATTGAATATATTTTTCTCTCATTCCAGCAATTGCATTTGCCGTTAATGCAACAACTGGAATATGAAAGTTTGGTATTTGTTTTAATTTTTGTAGTGTTTCTGTTCCAGACATCTTAGGCATCATATCATCCATTAAAATTAAATCATAAACTTCTCCATTGTTGATTCTTTCAATAGTTTCAAATCCACTATCACTAGTACTAATAGTGGCATGATATTTTTCTAATAGTTTAGAGGCTACTTTTAAATTTAATTTATTATCATCTACTACTAATATTTTTTTACCAGTTAAATCTGTAAATTCTTCTTTGATTTCTACTTGTTGAACAACTTCTTTATTTACAATTCTTTGATCGACTGCTACTGTAAATCTAGATCCTTTTCCATAAACACTTTGTACAACAATTTTACCATGCATTAAATCGACTAATCTTTTTGTAATAGCAAGTCCTAATCCGGTACCTTCTATAGTAATATTTTTATCTAGGTCAAATCGTTCAAATTTTGAAAATAGTTTATTAATATTTTCAGACTTAATTCCTATTCCAGAATCTTCTACTGAAATAATAAGACGACAAATACCATTTTTTTGAATAGAATTTACTTTAAATTCTACATAACCTTGTTTTGTGTATTTTACAGCATTAGTAAGAAGATTTAAAATAATCTGTTTTAGTCTTGTATAATCTCCGTATAAAACTGGAGGTATATTTGGATCAAAATGAATTCTAAGTTCTAGTGGTTTTTCTCCTAATCTTGCTTTCGTTAAAGCAGCTAAATTATTTAAAACATCATAGATATTGTATTCTGTGTTTACGATTTCTAATTTATTGGCTTCTATTTTAGAAATATCTAGAATTCCATTTACGATTTCTAATAAACTATCGGATGCACTGATAATGTCTTTGATTTCTTCTCTAGCACTTTCTGGAATTCCTTCCTCTTCTTCTAGTGACTGACTAAATCCTACAATAGCATTTAATGGGGTTCTTATCTCATGGGACATATTAGATAAAAATTCTGTTTTTGATTGATTTGCTTTTTCAGCTTGGGCTTTGGCTAATTGTAGTTCAGATATAAGTTTCATGTCGGGGTTTTCTATAGTGAAATACATTAAAAATGTAATAAAAGTTTCTGTTGCTGTGATTAACACTATAGATGGATCTATTTTCTGAATAATCATCATAATTAATCCAAAAAATATAAAACCATAAATTGGCAAATATTTTTTGTTAATTATTTTTTTATAATTCAATAACAAACATAAAATCCAAATTATAATATATACAAATGACAAAAGAAATATAATATTGGCAGCAGTTCCATATGTATATACTCTACTATTTTCATTAATACAACTTAATGGAAAAATAAACAAAAAAGGAATAATAATTATAGTTATAATTAACGATAATTTTTTTATTTTTTTTATTGCTTTTTTATTACTTATAGTAATTGTGAATACATAAAATGAAAATAAATTAATCCATATTAATAAATACACCAAATACAATCTAGTAATAAAGTAATTAATATTTGGAATGGTATTCATATTTTTAATTGTAAAGAACGATAAAATTGCAATTATCACTCCAAAGAAATTGGTTACCAATAAATATTTAAATATCTTTGTTTCCTGACTTTTTATTGATTTTTTTGAAAAAAAAGTAAACATCAATAAAACAATATAAAATAAGCTACAAATAGTAAAAGAAATACCTGTTATCACAAATACCACCATACCTTCAATAAAATTATATCACAAAAAAATTAACATACAAAAAAAAGATTTTTAAAACCTTTTTTTTACTAACTTCTTTACATTACTTATTTGTTCGATATTATTTTTTATAGCATCTTTTTCAAGTGAAAGGTAATCTATTTTTCCATTTTTATTAATTGGAATTTGATCTATAATGATATATTCTATTGGTGAAAAATTTTTTCGCAATTGTTTATGACATTTTTCATTTATATCATATAATACAGATTGATAATTTTGATTTTCCCTTAAAACTATATATGCTTTAATTGCATTATACGTATTTTCATCTGGAACAGCAACTACTGCACAGTCAGATACCATCTCATGCTGTTTTATTATTTTTTCTATATCACCATGATTTGCTTTTGAAGATATTCCGGTTTCCGGATCCATCACTAAACTCATTCTCTTGATTCTACCTTGAATGAAGATATCACCATCTTTATTTACTTTTCCTATGTCACCCGTTTTAATCCATTTAATACCATTTTCTATTTTTATAACTTCATCTGTTTCTTTTGGTCGATTATAATATCCTAGCATCATTGATGGACCAGTCATATAAACTTCACCAAACTCATTCTTACCTAAGGTTTTATTTGAATTATCTAAATCTACAATTTTAATATTATTTTTAAATAATGGAATACCAGATCCAGTGAAGTTCATACCAAAACTGCAAGCAGCACAGCTTCCTAGTTCAGTCATGCCATACCCATTTGTAGGAATAGCGCTAGATCCACCTTTCTTCAATTTTTCTTGAAGTTTAGAATGTAAATTATCATCTAAATTAGAACCACCAGAAACAATGTATTTTATGGATGAATAATTAACATTATCTTCTTTTACCATCTCTTTATACTGAGAAGGCAATCCCTGGAGATGATTAATTTGATATTTCTCTATATAATAATTAATCTTTTTAACTTCTAAATCAGGAACCATTACTACTGTAATTCCTAATAAAAGAGGCATATAAACTTGATTGCACAAAGAATATACAGGAAATGGATGAACTAATAATAACTCCTTATCTCCTCTTTCCAACAAATTTGTACTATGTTTTATTTGATGAACCATAGCATTAAATCCATCCGAAGAGAATACAGCACCTTTAGGAGTGCTTGTTGTACCACTAGTATGAGTAATAACCATAGGTCTATCTTTGATATATGGTTCTTTTGTATTACCTTTATATAATTTTCCATTTTTATAAAAGGTATGCCAATCTAAAAAAATTTTTTTATCTAATTCACAACAATTATTTAAAGTCTTCGAAAATATAGGATTGAAGGAATCTAACGGATTTAGCAATACTATTTTTTCTAATTTTGTTTTAGGAATAACATTTTTTAATTTTTCTTTAAACTTATCAAAAAATAATAAATACTTACTACCAGTTTCATTTAAATAATACTTAATCTCGTCTTCGCTAGACAATGGATGAATCATATCTGAAATAGCACCTATTTTATCGATAGCAAAAAAAGAATAAATATTTTGTGGTAAAGCCGGAGAACAAATTGTTACTACATCACCTTTAGATACTCCAATTTGTTTTAAAGCTTTAGCTGTCGAATCTATTTTACTAATCATCTCTCTATAAGTTATTTTTTTATCAAAATTTATTTTGTTAATGAATTTTGATAAAAATGGCACTTTCCTTATTATTTTTGTTTTTAGTTCCTCTAATTTTTCTACATGATATATTAATGCAATATCATCTAAATGATTTTTATTGTTTTCTATCAAAGACTCATATACTGTTGCTTTTGGAATATCACTCATAATAGCACTTTCACTAACGAATTTTAAAAATGTCCTATCAATATCAATTTGATCCAACACAGGTCCCTGTAAACTTCCTTCAGAAATTTTCTTTAAATATAAATCTCTAAGTTTCTTTTCTTCTTCACTTAACATACTAAGTTTTTTTCTGTATTCTTTTAATTGTTCTATATTATCCATGCATCCATCCCCTTTAATTGAAACCTATTCTACCATAAACTACAAATTTGTCAAATCAAAAAAGAGTCTTAAACTCTTTATTTGATTATACTATTACACCATTCATTATTTTCTACATTTATTTATAAATTCATCTAATATCTTATTTGCGTTTTCATCATAATCAAGCATTGTTTCTGGATGCCATTGTACACCAATTACAAAATCTTTATCGTCATATTCAACTGCTTCAATTAATCCATCTTCTGAATATGCAGATACTTTTAAATTAGCTGTGCTACTTACATGATAATTATGTTTACTATTTACTTTTATTTCTTTTTCATCAATAATTTTTGATAAGATTGTATTATCTATAATACTAACATTATGTACATATTTTTTATCTCTTTGATGGTGATTAATTGTAGTATCATTTCTAACTGTAGTATCCTTACATATATTATTTTTATTTTGATCAATCCTGCACATCATCTGCATACCTGCACATATACCTAAAATTGGCATATTTTTTTCTAAGGCATAATTATAGATAAATTCATCAAATTCATACCACTTATAACCACCTGGAAGAAGTAAACCATCACACATATCAACTAATCTTTTTAATTCATTTTTTTCTTCTTCTGTTAATTTTGGTGTATCCTTTGGTTTCAATGAGTCATATTCAACATCTTGAGTAGGAAGGATTAGAAAAGGAATTCCACCTTTTTTTACAATTGCTCTTCGAGTACCTTCCCATATGCATATAACTTTATCATCATCACTTGCCATATCAGGTCTACCAATAACCCCAATCATTGGTTTCATAAACACCACACCCCTTTTATTATATTATAATTGTTTTATTTTTTCTTTTGATTTTAATTCTATACCATTTACTAAAGTATAAGTGTCTTCTAACATTTTATACTGAATTGTAAGTTTTAAGGCTGGATGAACAATTGCTGCATCTCTATCCCACGCAAATCTAGTTGCATCTATTTTTACGTCTCCATTTGGTAATAGAATTGTTTTTTTACCATTTCCATTGACTTCAACTTTATCTCTTTGAGCTGGATCTATAAATGTCATTCTATTATGAGAACGATTGGCTGCCATAAAGAAGTATAGTTCATTGATTGGATCTACAGTCAATTGTGTTCCAGTCCATCCTGCTGATGCAAAAGACTTACCACTCATAGCATGAAATAATTCTGAATCTGCTAAAATTGGATTTTTACTATAACATAGCATTCCTAGATATTGAATATATTTTTCTTTATCATCTTCAATATATTTTCTACCTGTTCTATTTTTTGCCATCATTTCTACATACTCTTCATTTATGACTTTACCACTAATAATGCCTTTTGCCAAATTAGTCATATCATTTGCTGTTGAAAACATACCGGCATGTCCGCTTAATACTCCATCCTTTTGGCCCATTATTTGTGCTTTAGGATCATATACTATACCTTTTGGTGCATTTGTTGTAATTGCAAAATTACCATCTTTATAGTATTTACCATCTAAATTTGTACTAGAAACTCTATCTAATTTCATTTTAGGAACAACAACATGAGTGTCCTCCATCTTTAATTTTTTTAATATATTTTCCTCTACGAAATGATAATAATTCATTCCACTAGCGTTTTCAATAACATACTTTAATACCATTGCTCCCATATCTGTATATGGTCTTTTATTAGTGGATTCTATATCTCTTTCTATACCAAATAAAATTTGTTCTGCTTCTTCTCTTGAAGAGGCTCTATCTACTCTACCATTTGTTTTTAAAGGAACCCCAAATGTCATTAAATCATATATTGTAACATCATTCAAATTTTTAAATTGTGGAGCATACTTAACTACTGTATCATTCAAACGAATTACACCATCTTGTACCAATTTTAAAAGACTTATGCTTGTAAATACTTTGGTTACAGATGCTAAATCAAAAATTGTATCTTCTGTCATTTGTTCTAAATCTGGGACAATTTTTCCTTGTTCATTTAATGAAACTTCTTGTCTATTTCCAACTATAACAGTTTCTTTATAATTTTTAGTACCATAACTAAATACCATTCCAGGTACCATTTCTTTTTTATAAATAAAATCATTTAAATTTTCTTCAATTTGAGAATTTTCATATAATTTATTTCTCAACTCATCAATTGAATAATCCTTGTAATTTGAAACTAATTCTATTACGGGCTTTAATAATTCGTAATATTCCTTTTTTGTATATAGACCTTGTTGTTCTAAACATGATCCATTATTTTGTTTTTCATATAAATCATTTACATAATCTTCTAAATATTGTTCTAACATAATAATTCTCCCTCTAATTGTCACTTATTATATCACTGTTTTTATTTTAGTCAATGAATATTTTTCTGTTATTTTTTCTTTAGAAACTAAATATGGATTAACACCATTTCTTCTATCTTTACCAAAAAAATATTCAACGCCAGATATTAAAACAATGTCATTGTCACTTGCAATTGAAATAGCCTTTTCTATAGCAAGTTTTCTATCAATACATATTTCATATTTTCCTTTTTTAGCCTTAGAAGTGAGTTCTTTAATAATTTCTTGTTCTGGTTCATCTCCTTTAGTATCTGACGTAAAAATGCAATAGTCTGATAATTCAGACATAATTTTTCCTTTTTCTATTCGATCACTTTCATGATTTGGCAATGAGCCTGAAACAAGAATTATTCTATTTTTTTTGAATCTATTTACATACTGTAGAACTGTTTTAACACTATTAATCGTATGACCAAAATCAAATATTAAGGTAAATGGTTGACCATAATCAATATTTTCCATTCTACCTAAAACTTTCAATTGTTTACATTTGTTAATACATTTTTCAATAGGAATGCCACAATTTAAAGCAACAGACAATGCTGCGCAAATATTATAGACATTAAATCCGCCAATCAATGAAGTCTCAATATTATATATAGTGTTAAGATAAGATATGGAGAAATCTGTTTTTTTTAATCCTTCTTTGATCTTTAATATTCTTAAATCTGCATCTTCCTTTTTCCATATTTAAGAACTTTGCAAGAACAATTTGATAAAAAATCATCATAATATTTATCGTCACAATTTAATATTGCAACACCATCTTTTTTTATTTTTTTGAAAAGCTTTATTTTTGAATTCTTATAATCATTAAATGTTCCATGATAGGACAAATGATCAACTGATAAATTAAGAAATACACCAAAATCAAATAATATATTTCCTGTGCGATTTTCTTTTAGGCCAGCACTTGATGTTTCCATTGATACAAATTTTACTTTATTTTTTTCAAGAATATCCAAAGTATTATAAAGTTCACATATTGTAGGTGTAGTATTCGTTGCACCATCTACAAAATATTTATTAGAAAATATTCCATTTGTTCCTATATATGCTGCTTCATATATATCTTTTAAAAATTCATAAATAATCAATGCTGTTGAAGTTTTTCCATCTGTTCCAGTTACACCAATAAACTTTAATCTTTCACTTAAATTACCATAAAATTTAGTCAGTATATCTGGTAATCTATTTTGTATATCTCGCTCTACTACTAAAGGTACTTCGCATTTAATTTTTCTTTCCGCTAATATTGCAACTGCACCATTTTTTATTGCTGAATTTATAAAATTATGGCCATCATTTGTTAATCCTTTTATACAAACAAATAAATCACCATTCTCAACTAATCAAGAATCTGTCTTTATTTCCTTAATTTCTATATTTAAATCACAATTTAATAATTCATTCAATTTCATAATTAACATCTTCTTTTTTACTTAGATTTTATAAAATAATTTTCATTATATTGATTTCATTTTTATTATATCATCAATTTTATATTTTTGACAAAAAAAAAGAGTCTTAAACTCTTTCTTCATAAACACTAGCTTGTTTTCTATCTTTTCCAACTCTTTCGAATTTAACATATCCACTAACTTTTGCGTAAATAGTATCATCTGATCCAATTCCTACGTTTTTACCAGGATATATTTTTGTTCCTCTTTGACGGTAAATAATAGATCCACCAGTTACATATTCTCCATCAGCAGCTTTTGCTCCTAATCTCTTTGATTCAGAATCACGTCCATTTTTTGTAGATCCTTGTCCTTTTTTATGGGCAAATAATTGAATATCTAACATTAATCTCATCATGGATTAAGACACCTCCTTATTAATTTTTATATACTTCGGATAATTACTAGATAACTCTTCTAATAATTCAATCATATTTTCTAAAATAAGTTTTACTTCTTTTGAAGCATGATTTATTGTAATTTCTAAAAACCCCTCATCCTGTTTATAGAAAATTGCATCCTCATCAAATTTTAATATCGCATCAACAGAAGTAATTGCAATAGTACTCGCACTTGCGCAAACAATATCGCTACCCGACTCACTATAACCAGAATGACCATTCATGATAATTTTACGAATTTTATCATCCTGATACTTAATATGAACCTTAATCATAACTATGCACTAATTTTCTTAACTTCAACTTTTGTATATGGTTGACGATGACCTTGCATTTTACGATATTTTTTCTTCGCATTGTATTTGTAAACAAGAACTTTTTTAGTTTTACCATGTTTTACAACTTCCGCAGTAACACTAGCTCCTTCAACATAAGGATAACCAACTTTGTCACCAGCCATTAAGACTTTATCAAATACATAAGTTTTTCCAGGTTCAACATCTAATTTTTCAACGTAAAGAACTTTACCTTCTTCAACAGTATATTGTTTTCCACCTGTTTCAATAATAGCTTTCATAAATAACCTCCTTTATATAATCTAAGACTCACCATTGAGGTAATTATTTTAAACCTCTTCTGAGTGGTTGTAGAGTGAGGCTCTACACAATTAAGAATTTTATCATAGAAAACCTTTTTTGTCAAACATTCTTCTTAGGATTTCTTGTTCTGTATGATAAGAATGTGCGAAATAAAATAAATGTTTATGATCTCTTTTCATCATTGTTGTATCATCTCCTTGAATTATTTTTGTTTTACGAAAAGAAAAACAATATAAGAAACGTTCTAATAAAAATTTATGAATCAATAATTTATGATCTTTTAATTCTTTGAAAGTTTTTATCCCTAAAAAAAATAAAATTAAAATAATCATTAAATTTTTTTGAAAAAGGAAAAAGGATAACATTATAATAGATAATATAATACTATATATATGACTTTTTTTAAAAGAAAATAGTTGATTTAAAAATAAATTGAATATCTTGGAACCATCTAATGGAAAAATAGGAAGTAAATTAAATAACAGAATATATAAATTGTATTCATAAAAAGGATGCTTTAAAAATAGAAATAAAAAAGTTTGAAAGATAGGACCTGCTATAGCAATAAAAAATTCCTCTTTCATAGGTCGATTTAAAAATTCATGAAAGATTGTAATTCCTCCGAAAGGAAGAAGAACAATCTTTTCAATTTTCCAATGAAATAATTGACTTACTAAAATATGACCTAGTTCGTGAAAAAGAATAATGAAACTAATTATGATAAAATTTTTAAAATATCCCGTTACAATACAAATAATACTAAATAAATAAAAAAAAGGATGTATTTTAATTTTAGATATAATCTTCATAATTTAAAATTTGACCATCTTTTTTAAATGTTAAATAAAGTTTTTGATCTGACACTTCCCCTATTAAACTTCCCTTTTCAACATAATCATAAATATTAATATTGATAGAACTTAAATTGGAATACCATACCTCTACTCCATTTACCTGTTCAATAATCACTGTTTTTCCAAGATTTTCTTTTTCACCAACAAATATAACCATTCCACTTTCTAAGTTTGGAACTAAATAATTAGAAGCTACTTCTAATTGTACACCATCCATATATTTATTTTTTGAGGAATAGGTAAGTTTTTCATTAAAGGTAGGAACAGTTTTTTCTTTTAATAGTTTACTAAAAGGTATTGGTGAACCAAAATATTTCTGATACAAACTATTAATAGAAGCAAACGAAATATTTTCTTCATAAATATAATGATAAAATTTTGTTTTAAAAGCTGTACTACTCTTTAATAAAATTAAAGTAATAATTGTAAATAAAACAACTACTAAAAATTTATTACAGTAAAAAAGAAATTGACTTTGTTTTGGTTTTGGAGTTTTCTTTTTTTTACGTTTCATACTTGATTTTATTTTTTCTATTTCATAGTCCATATAATCACCACTTCATTTTATGTTTTAAAGTTTCTTTTATGATGAATGATATAAAGAATATTAAAATAAATGGTATTCAAAATAAGAACTTGTAATAATGTTTTTAAAAACAAAATGATATTGAAGTCTATGGAATGAAATAATAATAAGATTAGATAAGTAATTATCAAATAACTAATGGTAACCACAGTATTTAATATCAAACAATAAAAATAAGTAATTCTATATCCTTTTATATATTGAAAAATAAAAAGACAGAGAAAGAAAAATAATAAAGCATTTAAAATTAAAGTATTGGTGTATGCTATATCATATAAAACTCCAATGATTAAGGAATATTTTAAAACAGTTTCCTCTTTTTGATAACTTGTTTCTAAAATGAGAGCAGTTAAAGTAAAAAGACAAGAAAAAGGTAAATAACAAGATAAAATTCCTTCTAATAGAAATGATAGTATAATCATTTTTCTACCTTTTTTAAAACGGAAACATAAGTAATATCATCTAAAGAATGAGCAGGAGAAACATAAATGGTTCTCGCTAAATCAAAATTATCTTTTTCTTCTTTTTCTGTATATCCAATTAAAATTCCACTTGGAAAACGATTATCTAACCCTGTTGTAACAACTTTAGAATAAGTTGGAATTTCTTTATTATTTGAAATTCCACTAATGATTAAATAGTCATCTTTATAATTGGATAATAACCCATATATAGACTCCGTTTCACTTTCAATTTTAACAGAAATTTGAAAGTTTTCATTTACACTTGTTAATAATTTTACATTGCTACTATAATTGGTTACTTTTATAATTTTACCAATTAATCCATAACTAGTAATCACAGCATCTCCTTCTTCTACTCCATCTTTGCTTCCTTTATCAATTGTTAAGTTATTATACCAAGCTCCAACTTTACGATTCATTACAGTAGCAGAAATACTAGTATAATCACTTTGATTATTCTTTATTTCTAACATATTTTCTAATTCTTTTACTCTTTTTTTTGTTTCTGTCAGTTCACTTTCTAATCGATCATAGGCTTTGATTTTATTTTCTTGATTTTTTAAAGCTTGTTCTGTTTTTTTAGATTCTTTCCAATATTTTATTTTTGTTTCTCCATATCGTAATGGTGTACTGATTATATTTTCTACAACTAACACACTATCTTTAATTAATTTTTCTGGAATACTTAATTTTCGTTTATCTTGAATTACAAAATAAGTAATCAATAATAGTAAAAAAATAGAAATAATCATTCCAATAATAATATATTTATTTTTCATGACAAACACCCATTTTCAAAAAAACTATAATATTTATGTTTTCCTATAATAATATGATCAATAATTGGAACTCCCATCAATGCGCCAATTTTTATTAAATTAGACGTTGTTTCTAAATCATTAGAACTAGGTAATACATTTCCTGTTGGATGATTATGAATTAAATTAATGGAGGAAGCTGACAATAAATAAGCTTCTTTAAAAACATCTCTAGGATGGACTACGCTATAATTGATGGTTCCTATAAATAATAATTTATCTTTGATAATTCTTTTGGCTTGATCTAAGTAAATAGCATAAAAGTATTCTTGTGATTTATTTTTTAATATTTCTTTATAATATTCAAAAATAAGTTCTGGATTATTACCCTTTTGATGGGATATTTGATCAACGGAACGATGAATTCTTTTTCCTAATTCAACAGCTGAAATAATAATAGCTGCTTTGGATGGACCAATTCCATCTATTTTTAAAAGATTTTCTAAGGTAATATCACCTAATTCATGAATATTTTGAATTTGTTTTAAAATATGAGTTGCTAATTCTTTAGAAGAGTTTCCTTTGGTACCTGTTCTAAGTAAAATAGCTAATAATTCTTCATTGGATAAAGCATCGCTTCCTTTTTGTAATAATCGTTCAATTGGACGATCTGAAATAGGAATTTCTTTAATTTTGACCATTCACAACCAACTCCTCATATTTTGCTAAAATACTCTTATTCACTTCTTTGATTTCTTGATTTGTTTTTGTTTCTTTTAATAGTAAATCATATTGATCTAAAGTTTCTAGGAATGAGGCCTGATTTAATTCCATTTCTTTTATATAGATATCATAACCAAGAGATTCAAAATAACTTTTTAATTTATCTTTATTTTCTTCATTTTTTGTTAATCCAACAAATACATAAAATTTGGAATCTCGTTCTATATAAATATAACTATCATATTTCAAAGAAGCATTTTTCATATTTTCTAAACTTGAATATACCCCTACTTGAAAAAAATAAACTTTTTCATTCACATTTGCCGATACTTTTTTTGATTGAACTTGGTCATATTGATCAAACATAATTTTTCCCATCAAGAGTCCTACTATAATGCAACTTCCAATCCAAATAATATTTTTTTTCATAACATCACCTGTTTTTCATTATAAAGTAACAAAGGCATAAAAAAAGTCGAAAAATATAATTTTCGACTTTTAAATTTTATTATTTATATAGCTTTTCAATTTCTTCTTTTGTTAAAGCTGTAGCTTTCATGATAATATCAATATCTACATTTTGAGATAGTAAATTTTTAGCTACCCTTATAATTCCTTGTTCAATGCCTTGTTTGATACCTTCTTGTTTTGCACCTTTTAATCTGGTATTCAATATTTTTTGTTCTACTTTCTCAGCATCATATAATCCTATAATTTTCTCATCACTACTAATATTTTCTAATGTTTCATAAGCTTCTTCCATAATCTCATCTTCCTTTATTTCTCTTTTATATTTTTCTATATCTTCTTGAAAGAGAATACATAATTT
>URDT01000021.1 GCA_900546745.1 uncultured Mycoplasmatota bacterium
GTAGGACCTGGTATTCCTCTTTCTCCTTTCTCACCTTGTGGACCAGCATCTCCTTTGGCACCTTTTGGTCCCGTTGGGCCTTGTATAGAGTATATACCAACTTCTTGTAATCTTTTCTTAATTTTCTGATTTTGAACAATTCTTTCGATTTTATCATTGAATTCCATTTTTTCACCTCATTATATATCTTTTTTATCTAGTATTAGTGTATGTTTAAAATTTTTAGAGGGTTATATTTTTAACTATAATTATCAAAATTAAAATCAATCTTTTTATGAAATTGTAATTTTATAGTATAGTATTAATATAGATTATATTGTAGTAAAATCAAAGATATTGAAACTATTGACTTAGAGCTAACTCTAAGTGATATGATATAAATGTAGGAGGTAATATGACAATAAAAGAAGTAAGTGAAAAATATGATATTACTCAAGATACCATTCGTTACTATGAAAAAATAGGTTTACAGCCACCGGTTCCACGAACTAAGTCAGGAATTAGAAAAGACTTTATGGAAGAACCATAATTATAGATAGGATAGGGTAATAATATGATAAAACAAACCACTAGTAGAGATAGTTTAGAGAAATTTGCTCCTAATTTTGCTCATTATAATGATGACATACTATTTGGAGAAAATTGGAATGATGGTTATATTGATTTAAAAAAAAGATGCATAATTACAGTCGTTGCTTTAATGTCATCTGGAATTACAGATAATTCTTTAAAATATCATTTAGAGAATGCTAAAAAAATGGAGTAAAAAAGAAAGAAATGGCTGGGATTATTACACATACAGCCTTTTATGTTGGCTTGCTAAAAGGATGGTCTATATTTAATTTAGCAAAGGAAGTGTATAAAGATGAACAATAAATTAGAAAAGGCACGAGAATTTTGTAGTGAAGTAAAAGAAATCTCTCAAAAATACAATTTACCATTTTTTATGGTTACTGATGGGGCTTCGATTACTAACAATAATGGATGTGAAGCAGTTAAAAATGCAAGAGAAAATCATATGAAATGGGAAGAAAAAAATGGATTTGATTCAAAAGAAGATTGGTCCGATAACCATAAACCAAATATTACTTTTGGATTAGGAGAAGAAAATAAAGCTTTTGAACAATATTTTATTGGAAAAAGTTATTTAAATCCACTTACAAATTCTAATGAAAACATATTTATGACAAATGTAACATTTGAACCAGGTTGCCGTAATAATTGGCACATCCATCACGCTACTAAAGGTGGTGGACAGATACTAATTTGTGTGGATGGAGAAGGTTGGTATCAAGAAGAAGGAAAAAAAGCTATTAGTTTAAAACCAGGAATGGTAGTTACAATACCTGCAAATGTTAAACACTGGCATGGTGCTAAAAAGAGCAGTTGGTTTAGTCATATTACAGTAGAAGTACCAGGTGAAAATACTTCGAATGAATGGTGTGAGCAGGTAACAGATGAAGAATATATGAATTTAAATTGAAAGGAACGAAACATATGGAAAAATCAAAGGTTTATTTTACAAAAGATATCAGTGAAGAAGGACTTATTAAAATATATGAAGCTCTAAATCAAAATTTAAAAGGGAAAGTAGCCATTAAAATATCAACAGGAGAAATGGGAGGACATAACTACCTAGATTCAAATTTAATTAAAGGATTAGTTCAAAAATTAAATGGAACGATTGTAGAATGTAATACAGCATATCCAGGAAAAAGAATGAATTCAAGTGATCACTGGGAAACTATTAAAGCACATGGTTTTACAGAAATTGCTCCATGTGACATCATGGATGAAGATGGAGAAATTGAAATTCCTGTTCATGGCGGAAAACACTTACAGAACAAAAATATTGTAGGAAGCCATATTCAAAACTATGCTTCTATGTTGATACTATCTCATTTTAAAGGACATGCTATGGGTGGATTTGGTGGAGCCTTAAAAAACATGAGTATTTGAGTAGCATCAAGTAATGGAAATGCTTGGATTCATTCAGTAGGAAGAACAAAAGATACCAAAGAAATGTGGAATTTAATAGAAGATCAAGATGGTTTTTTAGAAAGTGTGGCAGAAGCAGACAAAGCTGTTGTTGAATATTTCAAACCAGAAAATATGGCTTATATTAATGTGGCTAATAAGATTTCAATTGATTGTGATTCCAATCCTGCTGATCCAGAAATGAAAGACATTGGAATATTTGCAAGTATTGATCCAGTCGCACTTGATCAATGTTGTTATGATACCATAATTAATTCTAATGATCTTGACAAAGAATCTTTAATTAACAGAATGAAAGAAAAACATGCAATTCATACAGTAGAAAGAGCTTACGAACTAGGAATAGGAAATCGTGAATACGAAATTATTAATATTGATGGAGAATGTTAATGAAACCAATTATTATTTATTTTTCTTATACTAATAATACGAGAAATATTGCTAAAAAAATTGAACAGAAATTAAACTGTGATATATTGGAAATTAAAACAAAAGTCCCTTATTCTAAAGATTATGATGAAGTTGTCAATGATGAACATAATAGTGAAAGTAGTAGTTATTTACCTGAACTAGAACAAATCAATGTTGACTTAAATAATTATGATACTATTATTTTAGGAACACCAGTTTGGTGGTATCGTCCAGTTCCTGCTATTAGGTCATTCTTATCTAAAAATGATCTATCTGGTAAAACAATAATTCCTTTTGCTTGTAATTGTGGGTGGTTAGGAACCACATTCCAAGAAATAAAAAAGATTTTTCCAAATTCTAAGTTTTAGAAAGAAATGAATATAGTATTTGAAAGCTATAGTGATGAACTAAAAACAAATGTAAAAGAAATTGATAATTGGATAAATCAGATTATTTAAAAAATCACTTATGATAAGTGATTTTTTTAAACTTTTGAAACTTTGAAAGTAACTGTTTTAATAGATGATGGTTGTATATCTTCTAAATTTACGGTCAATGTGTGTGTACCCTCTTGATAAATATATTCTGCTGTAGTGGCAGTGGCACCATCAATTGTAACACTACCTGTTACAAATTTGACTAATGTTCCATTTAAAATATCTGTAATAACAGGTTTTTCATAAACCTTTTCAGCTTCATTTTCAATAACAATTGTATAGGTTAAATCTCCATCTGCCCATACTGGTTTATCTGCCGTTTTTGTGATTGTCAAACCATCAACCATTGTTACAACAGAAGCAGTAGAAGTAATTGCCGTTCGAATACTATTATAATTACCGACTGCAGTAGTCGTATTTGTTAATTCAGTTTCCATAACTCCCTCCTTATTTTTATTGTATGTTTTAAAAGAAAAAATGCTTAAAAAAAAGAATATTTATGTAATGATAATATATATTAAAAAGAAAGATTAATCATTGTGATTAACCTTATTGTATAATTATTCTTCTATACTAAAATAAATGGTAGAAAAATATTCTTCATTTGCTTCTAAAGCATCATTTGTAAGGTCTAATAATGGACCTTTTTCTGTTGACCAATTAAGTTCTTCATAATTGACATTTCCCTCATTATTATTTCCTGTAAATATTACTATTGGATTTTTTGTTAAAGTCACAACTTCATCATCAAATTCTTTAAATACTAAAGCATTTTTTAATACAAATCCATTAGAAGAAGTAAGTGGTTGATTTACATAAGCATATAATTTCCAATCAGAGCTTTTTAGTCTACTATCTACGATTCTTGTTTTTAAATCACTAGTTTTCGGAAATATTTGCGTATTATTGATGGGAGTGGGTGAAAATGATATAGAGTTGTTCACATCTAGCAGAGTTAGTTCTCCTGTAAATGGAGTTGTAATTTTTCTTGTTCCATAAAGAAAACTACTAGATACATTGGCTGTTAATTCTACAGTCGTGTTGTCCATTATAGAACTTGGTAAATTATATTCAAAGAATCCATTATCATCTGCATTTACAATTTCTGTATTGCTATTATATTTGATTAATACATCTGCAAAACTATCAGTGTGTCCACTAATGGTATTTTTTGTTGAATTAATTGGATGAACATTCATAAAAACATTTCCTATTGAAAATTGTTTTCTATTTTGAAATGTTAAATTATCAACATCAGGTAAATTTTTTAATTCTTCAGTAGTAATGTTATGATGTGTAATTGTTGTCATTGTTGGTGTAATAATTCCTTCAATTTGTATTAAGCTGTTTTCTTTATACCAAGAATAATCAGGTAAATTATTAATATCCCCTGCTGATGAAATTTCTGTAGAGTTTTGCCACATATTAATTCTGGAACACTTTATATTAAAAGTAAGAGGGTTATTTGTGTATATAACATTGGCATTTTTAGTATATATTGTAAATTTTTTAGGATTATCTAAAATAATTTTACAGTCACTACCTTTGAAATGAATATTATAGTTATCACTAGGTGTATTAGCGTATGAATTTATGATTTGTAATTCAGAATCTTCTTTCATAGTTAAAGAACCAAAGATTGCCCACATTGGAACTCTTTGGTGATTTTTTTCAATAAATATGAAGGATGCTCTTTCATCAATTAAAACATTGTTAGCTCCATGAACTGTTGTAGAACTAAATCCATTTCCTGTTGTTAAATGTACTTTTGTATCGTGAAGAATTGTAAAATTTAATTTATTTGTTCCATTCATAAATTCTCTTGTATCTGTTGATATAATAACATCGCTTTTACATAGAAAAATAACGGAAGGATTAGCAGAGTCACTTCTAAAAGTGAATAGAGGAGGATTAATAGAATTACTTAATATATTCGTTTTTCCACCTATTATAATTCGCTCTGCTTCACATACTTCTTGTGACTCTATTTCATTAGTGTTTTCAATTGTAATATTAGAGTCACTAATTTTAACAGTTCCATATGGATTAAATGATAATTGGGTTCCATTAAATGTAATATTATCATAAATAGTTACTATTTCCTCATAACTATCATCTTCTGGTACACAAATAACACCATATACATTTGTATTTATTATTTTTATATTTTTAACACAGACTTCTTTTGTAAGAGCAGTAGTAACAATAGTATCGGTAGCCTCTGAACTAATCATACCTGTTAAAGTGTGTAAAATATTTTGATAAGTTCCATTGATTGTTATCTTTTTTTTATTAGAATTTACTGCAATTCCACTTTTTAAAGTAATATTATTTTCTAAATAAATATATTCATAACCATTGTTATTTTCTAGAGCTTCTTTTAATTCTTCACTAGTTGATACTGTAACTGTTTTACTATTTATTTTATTCATAAAATCACTTATCCTTTAACATAATATATGAGGATAGTATGATTTGAACAATGATATTTAAAAGGAGAGGTAGGAAATTTTTATAATATTGTAGATATTTTTTTGTAAAAAATTATAAAAATGATTGACTCGTGACTAACACACGGATATATTATGAAAAAGTACATGAAAATATTACAATAATAATAGATTTTTGCATATATCTTTAACAAAGAATGGTGTAATTAGTTTGAATAGAGGAATGAAGATAGAAAGCAAGAAATCTAAGGAAACTACTATAATTATTATAATATTTATGGCAGTTATTATTTTGTTAGGGGGATTTATAATTCATGACAAATTTATTAACTCTCGCACTAACTCACCAACGTCAAATCTAGGTAATATAGAGTCACAAATAAAATCACATAAATCTGGAAATTTATATAAAAATGCAAATGACAATGATGTCATTTGTTCAACAAATAGTAGTACACCATATTTAAAAGGAACCAAATATATTTGTAATAATTTAGGTGATGGAAAATCATATACATTTTATGTTTTGAATGATGCAACAAATTCTGATAAAGTTGATTTGATTATGAATGAAGATTATATAACATCCACTTATTTTGAATTAACTGCTGATGGTAGTATTGATTGGGATGGAACTAATAATTCTGCAAATGGACCTGTTAAAGCAATAAAATCATTACCAACAATAGAGACTTGGTCTAATTTAGAAAGTCCGAAAGATAATAGTGGGTATGATTATAGTCAATTTGCAGCGAGATTGCCTATGGCTAACGAAATCGCAACAGCATGTGAAATCTCTAATTTTGACGAAATGGTAAATAAAAATTATGAGCTCAAAACTAAAGATAATTGTAGTTTCTTATGGGAAAATACTCAAAATGTTGATTCTAATTATAAATATAGTGGTTATCTAACATCAACATATTTAAAAGATTCATATTTATCTTGGATAGTTTATTCAACTAATATGACAAAACAAGAATATGATGATCATGTGGGTTCGTATAGTGAAATTCAATTATATGACAATGTATTATTAATGCCGGTATATGCGGGATCCGTTTTTGGTGTAAGACCTGTCATATGTCTTTCTAAGTAGAGGTTATCAATTTGATAACCTTTTATAATTTTATTGCATGTTCCTCTTGTTTTATCAATATCTTTATTTCAAATTTAGTTTTATTTTTCCAGAAATGTAAATTTTCTTGGTCGTAACATTAATCATAACTCCTATCCTTTCTTTAGGATGATTTCTTTGTAAAACATAAAAAAATCAATCTTTCGATTGATTCTATATATCAAGTTCAAACTAAATAGTTCGAACAGATTCGTCAATGGAGCCATAAAGGTTGAAGTCGGACAACCTTTATTTTTCTATATAATAGGTAGTAATAAACTACTAACTGATATAAGTATACCATGAAAATACGAATATAGTACAAAAAATATAAATACAGTGACATTTACAGTGACATTTGTGGTATATTTTTATTAGTACGAGGAGTGATATAGGTGAAATTATTTGATGAAATAAAACCAGTGTTTTTTATTGACAATAAAATGAATAATATATTAAATGATATAAATGTTAAACTAAAAAAAATAAATGTTAATGATAAGCAAAAAAGAAAATATATGATTTCAAAATCTAAAATAAGGTCAATTCATTCTTCACTTGCAATTGAAGCTAATTCATTATCTTTATTTGATGTAGAAATTATATCAGAAAATAAACTAATATTAGGTAAAAAAGATGAAGTACAAGAAGTAAAAAATGCAATTGAAGCATATAATCATATAAATGAATATAATTATAAAAGTGAAAATGATTTATTAAAGCTACATGAGTTAATGATGAAATACTTTGATGAAGATAATGGTAATTATAGAAATCATGGTGAAGGAGTAAAAAGAAAAGATGAAATAATATATATGGCTCCTGAATCCATTTTAGTTCCATCCTTAATGAAAAGTTTATTTGAATATATAAGTAGTAGTGATTTGAATATTATTATTTTATCCGCAATTTTTCATTATTACTTTGTTTTTATTCATCCTTTTTCAGATGGAAATGGAAGATGTGCTAGATTTTGGGTAACATTAATGCTAATAAATTATGATAAAAATTTTGAATTTATATCGCTAGAAGAGGAAATATATTTAAATCAAGAAAACTACTACTTAGCTATAGCAGAATGTCATAATAATGGAAATGCAAATGTATTTATAAAGTTTATTTTACAGACAATTAATTCATCGTTAGATAAATTGATAAAAAATAGTAATTTTGTTTGTAATGATATTCAAAATAAAATTATAGAACTAATAGCAAATAATAATAGAATTACACAAAATGAAATAGCTAATATAACTAATGTTAATGTAAGAACCATTAAAAGGAATTTTAAAATATTAATAGATAATTTAATAATTGAAAGAATTGGTTCTGACAAAGCAGGATATTGGCAAATACTAAAATAATTATTAAGCAGGATAAGGGAATTGATAGCACCATTATACTTAATGTCTTATAAATAAAGACTTTATAGTGCTATCATTTCTTATTTTGCACTTGCAAAATTGAGTTAAAATATGGAAGAACTCTACCACACTTTCGATTTATCCCTTTTAATTAAAGGACTTGCAAGGTTCTATTTTACTTCCAAATGTTGGATATATACTAGAAATGTTGGATGAATCTTGGATGTTTTAATTTAGTAATAAAATTTACCAAAATAATGGTATAATTATATATTGAAGTGACAGATAAATAGTAATTTGTTGAAACAGAGGTATCATTATGAATGAAGAAATAAAAAAATGACATGCTAAAATTGTAAAACTGGTTTTCTGACCAACAAGGACCTGAAAAACAGTAAAGATTTAATATACAAATTCTTTTGAAGATGAAGATAACATAAAATGTATATTTTTAAATATAAGAAAATATAAACAAAAAATAAGAATTAAGATGCAAAATAAAGATTATATGATACAGAAAATGCATTCGAGATTCAGAAATGTAGGTAAAAAGGGGCAATATAATGTATTCTAAAAATGAAGAGGAAATATTTAAAATTTTAAATAGTAATATTGATGGATTAGATAGTAAAGAAATTGAGAAAAGATTAAAAGACTATGGACAAAATATTATTCTAAATAAAAAGCAAAAGGTTTGGATTTTAAGATTTTTAAAACAATTTAACGATACCATGATCATCATATTATTAGTAGTTGCACTACTTTTATATTTTTATGGATATTTTTATTCTCACGAGTATACTGATACTATTGTCATACTTTTTGTAGTTTTTATAAATGCTATTGTTGGATTTATACAAGAAGAAAAAGCTGCTTTAGTATTAAGAGATTTAAAAAAATATGAAACCAGCACTTGTAAAGTTAAAAGAGATGATAAAATAATAGTAATAAACACTAAAGAATTAGTTCCAGGAGATATAATATATTTAGAATCCGGAGAAACTATTCCTGCTGATATTAGAATACTTTCATGTGAAAGTTTAAAAGTAGATGAATCAGCGCTAACTGGAGAAAGTATTCCAGTTCAAAAAAGTTCAGATGTTTTAAAAAATAACTTAATTCTTCAAGAACAAAAAAATATGTTATTTTTAGGAACAAGCATTACTAATGGGAAAAGTACTGGTATAGTTGTAAGTACAGGAAAAAATACTGAGATAGGTAAGATTGCATTATCACTAAATGAAATTGATAGAATAGAAACACCATTACAATTAAAAATAAAAGAACTTTCTAAAAAAATTACATTTATAGTATTTATTATTTTAATTTTTATATTTATTTTAGCTTTAATTAATAAATACACAATACTTGAAATTATAATGCTATGCTCATCACTCGCAGTGGCTGCTATTCCAGAGGGATTGCCAACTGTAATTACAATAACATTATCCGTTGGAATATCTAATTTAGCAAAGAAGAAAACAGTAGTAAAACAAATGCAAGCTGTAGAAACACTTGGAGCAATAGATATTATTTGTTCTGATAAGACAGGTACTATAACGCAAAATAAAATGACTGTTAAAGAAGAATATGTAATAGATGAGAATATGCTTAATTATATATGTGCTCTTTGTAATGATGGCCTTATTTATGAAGATAAATATGTAGGTGATCCTACAGAAACTTGTTTATATGAATATCTATATAATAAAAAAATCGATTCTCTTAAATTGAGAAAAAAATGCGAGAGAATATTAGATATACCTTTTGATAGTGATAGAAAGATGTTTACTACTTTAAATAAAATTGATAATGATGTATATATATTATGCAAAGGTAGTATGGATTCTTTAATTGAAAAAGTAAATCTATCTAAGATTGAAAAACAACAAATTTTAGATAAAGTTAAGAATTTTTCTAAAAATGCTTTAAGAATTTTAGGGTTTGCTTATAAAAAGTTAGATTATATACCAAAAGATATTAAAGAATTAGAAAAAGAGGAAAATGATTTATCTTTTGCTGGTATTTTAGGAATAATAGATCCACCAAGAGAAAGTGTTAAAAAAAGTGTCATTTTATGTAAAAATGCTGGCATTAGACCAATAATGATTACAGGAGATTCTATAGATACTGCAACTGCTATTGCAAAAAATGTTGGAATTATAGATAATGATAATGAAGCAATACTTGGGAGTGAACTTGATAAATATAATGATGAAGAACTAAAAAATATCGTTAAAAGGTATTCTGTGTATGCAAGAGTAAATCCTGTTCATAAAGAAAGAATTGTTTTTGCACTTCAAAATAGCGGAAAAATTGTAGCAATGACTGGAGATGGAGTAAATGATGCTCCAGCTATTAAAGATGCTCATGTTGGTATTGGAATGGGTATTACTGGTACTGATGTTACAAAGTCTGCATCAGACATAGTCTTGATGGACGATTCTTTTTCAACAATAGTTGTAGCAGTTGAAGAAGGAAGAAGAATATATAATAACATTAGAAATAATATTGTATTTTCATTATCAAGTAATTTTGCTGAAATATTTACTATTATTATAGGACTACTTACTAAAACAACAATTTTATTACCAATTTATATTTTATTTATTGATTTGGTAACTGATTCTATTCCTAGTATATGTTTATCTTTTGAAAAGAGTGAAGATAGCATAATGAATAAAAAACCAAGAGGCATTAATAAACCATTATTTACACCATTTATAAAATCATGTATTGCATCTTCAGCTATCATTGAAACTATATTTGTAGTTCTCACTTACTTTATTAGTTTAAAAATGTATGGGCAAGAAACAGCTATGTCTTTAGCACTCCTTTCAATGGTAGTACAGGAGATAGTTTATTCTATATCTTGTAGAAACTTGAAAGAGTCAGTTGTTAAACAGGGATTATTTTCTAATAAAGCAATGAACTACGGATTACTATTGATACTTTTAATTGAACTCATAGTGTTTGTTACACCTATTGGTAAATTAATAAGTATAACATCAATAGATATTAGTTTGATATTAATAGTATTCTTAATAAACTTTATGGCAATATTTATTTACGAATTAATTAAGCCATTTTTAGTAAAATGGTTTAAAGATTAGAATACATAAAATTGTAATTATGCATTTGAAGTTATAATTACTACTTGTCTTTATAAATAGTAATTTATTAGTTTATTATGTATTAGGAGATGTAGAAAAATTGTACAAAATTGTCGTTATAGAGTATTTTCCAAAGGCGGACACCATGGCAAAAAAAGTAGAAAAAATATCTAATGAGATGCTGTAAGATGAATATGAATTAATAACAATGTCTAAAAATAATATAGAGAAAGATAAATAGTAATTTGAAAGTGAGATGCAATTATGGGATTATTTGATAAATTTAAGAAAAAAATGATGATTGGAAAAATGCTTATATGGGAAACCCAAATTTTTATAAAGGTAAAGCTGGTAAGTCATTTGGTGCATTTACACTAACAGAAAATATCTTAACTTCGCTTTCGAAGAATCCCAAATCATTATATAAAATTGATGATACAGAAGTTGATGGATGGAAATTAATGCTTGTAAGTACAACTAATAATGGAGTTTTATGGGATATAGATTATTATAAGGCAATAAATAAACTAATGAAGTTTGTTATTGATGAAAAGGATAATAATATTTTGATTAGAGGACTATCACTAAAAGAATTAAATGAAGTATTGAAATGATTATAAATTACAATTTATTAGTGAGATTGGTTTGAAATATAACTAGTCTTTTTATTTTAAAAGAAAGAATAAAAACAAATATCACGGGGGATGATTTTGTCCATCAGGGTGTGATGAAAATGCCCATCTAGGGGTGATGATTTTGTCACACATAATATAATATAAAGAATTAATTAATAAGAATATAAATAATAATTTAAATTAGTATAAATATTTATATTAAAAAGCAAATATTAAGTTGGTACTTTACTTGTTTTAAAAATATTTTTATATAACTGTGTTCCATCTGGCTTTCTTATATTTGATAAATTGATAGAAACTATTCCGAGTTTTAATTTGTTACTTTTAAATTTATCATTATCTTTTATAGGTATTATTCTTATTAAATCTCTCCAAGTTTTACCTAAAATATTTTCTTTATTGTAGATGTTTGTAATTTTTTTGTGGCTTTTACCTTCTAAATCTTTAAATGATATTTTGATTTTAAAAGTATTTACATAAGTATCATCACATTCATCAAATATTAGGTATTTATTATTCTTAATGACAATGATATGTGACATAACATAAGCAACATTTGTACCTGTTATATTTTTAACACAACCATTATTTATAATTGGAGTAGTATTGTAAATCTTCCATCCAATATCAAATTTTCTTTTTAATTTATCACTTATTTTTAATTCTTTTGTTTCTATATTTAACATAAAAATGCTCCTTTACATAACAAAAAAACTAACTATTTCTAGTTAGCATTTATTACTCTCAGAAGTTAATTTCCGAGTTTCCTATCAATCTGGAGCCTTAACTTTTCTTATATTCGAAATTTTATACTCCCAAGATGGATTAAATCAACTAAGTAAATTATAGCAGTTTTTCAGATTATTTCAATAGAATTAGATTAATTTCTTGCTATATGCTATAATTATATGAAAGATGAGGTAAATATTATGGAAAAAGAAAAATTAGAACAATATAAAAATTGGATGTGCAATTTATCATTTTTTAATGATCATTCATTTATAATAGATAATATAGAAAACTTGTGGCAATTAACAAATTATATAGGATTCTCATTTTCAAAATATATGGATGATAAATATAAGGTAGAACTTGATTATTCAAGTATTAATTTAGATGAAACAATTAATTTAGCACAGGATTTTTTTAAAAATCACAATTTTAATGTTAATATAAAGCAAATGATTGAAGATAAAATTTTAATTTTAAATAAAAATGTTAATAAAGAAACAAATAGTTATTATGGAACAAAACAAGATGGAATATCGGATTATGATGAAAATCATAATAAAATTGTTACTATAAATTTAGAAGAAACAATATATGATTCAATCATTATTGTTCATGAATTGATGCATTATTTAAATCAACCATTAGATAAAAGAAGTGAAGTTAGTGATTTATTAACAGAAGCTATTTCATATGGCGCTGAATTGATATTTTGTGAAGATTTAAAAAGTAAAAAATATAATCAAGATCAAGAGTTGCATTTTAAATGTTTAGAAAAAATTACATATAGTTATGCATATAATATATACTATATATATAAAATAATTTATTTGTATAAACTTAAAGGTGATATAACAGAAGAAAAATATAATGAATTATATAATGACGATCAATATTTAAATACAATGCAAAAATATGAAGAATATGTTGGGAGACGTGGTTCAATTTTTCACGATACTTGGTACATGATTGGATTACCATTGGCCATTTATTTATTAGAAGAATACAGAAAAAATAGTGATAATATTAAATATATACATCTTTTAAATGAGAATATAAATAATAAAAGTCTAGAAGAATGTCTGAATATGATTGGTATAAATAGCATTGATGTTTTTAAAGAAAAAATCCAAAATTCCGTTGAAAGTTTTAAAAAATTATTAGATGATATTTATTTAAAAGTAGACATTCCCAGAAAAAAATAATCATCGTACTAATTAAGTATAATGATTATTTTTTTCTGTTATAAATATTAAGATTTTTTTGATACTTTTCTAAAACTTTATACAAATCTAAATTCATACACTTTTCAGCCAATTCATTATCATCTTGTATTATGTTATTATCTATTAAATAATCAGAAAGAATATTTGCTAATGGGTATTGTAATAAATAATTTACAATATTATAAGGAACATCATATTTAATTATGGATTTAATTTTTTTTATATCAATATCACTTTCTTCAATCGTTCCTTTTTGTCTAAATAAATTTTCATAATATAATTCATTTTCAACTGCTTCTAACATTTTATTTTCAAAATATATTCTATTATTTGTTTTGGTAGAAATTAAGCCTTTATATTTTTCACTTTTTAACCAAATTTCTAGTTTTTTTTCAATATAAAATGCAAATGTTTCAGATAAAAACCAATATTTATCTGGAATAATTGTAGGATAACTAGTTTTATTAAGAAAATGTGTTAATTCATGAACTATAATATAAAGATCACTATTATTTTCATATAACCTAATGTATTTTCTTCCCTTTTTTGCATCAGTGAAAGATTTACCATTAAATCGATTAATAATAATTTTTTTGTTTTCAATATTTTCTATAATCATATTATAATATTTGGAATTATATTCTTTATAAAATTGAAGAGCTATTTCTAAATAATTTTTTATTTCACTAGAGTAGCTTTGCTTCTCAAATCCAATATTAAAAATGTTCATTAGTTTATAAATTATATCATCTTTAATAAATTTTTTATATGTCGATTCTAATTTAACTTGTTCTATAAACTTTATTATTTGTTTATCCTCATATATATCCCACCATTCAAATTAATTATATATATCATTTTATTACGAATATTTGGCAATGTTTAAATTGTGAATTTAATTTTAATATATATTTTATCATAAATTTCAAAATTATAAAAATCAAAATTTTGCAATTTAACTAATTTAAACTTTATATCAATTTAAAATAAATGAAATAATCAAAATATAAAAAGACAATTAGATTATAATACCTTAGAATTATCTTTTTCTATTTGTATATCTTTATCAAAATTATTAAGGTTATTTTGTATAGATTCTGTTCTTTTAAATATGCCTTTACAATACTTATCATATTTACGAAGTTCTTTTATTTTAGGTTGTATATCATTTATTTCAGTTAATATTTCAGATTTAACTTCTTCTGATTTTGTTCTATGATATCTTTTCCAAAGATTTTCTCTTTTACCCATTAACTTTCTATATTCTTCATAATTAGTTTTAGAAAAATTATTTAAATCTTCTTTAGTTTCAATATTATTGTTTGTCATAAATCTTACTTGTTCTGAATATTCATCTAATTTAGCAATTTCTTTTTTAATTGAATATGGAAGATATTGTTTAGGTTGTTTCTTTGGAAATACACCTAATAAATAGCAATAATATAAAAATAATCCATATATTCCTTTATGAATTTTATTGCTTTTAGAATATTTTTCAAAGATGGTTCTTTGTGGTAGTGGTTTAAATACAATTTGTCTAGATAAATATAATCTTTTATTTATATTATCTATAGAATAGTCATCACCAAATGCTTTTTCAATTCTAACCTTGTCTTTGCCATCTCTATAAATAATCATAATACTATCTTTTATGGTAGTGAAAGGCACCAAAAAAAGGTGTCACATTACAAGGACACCTTTGGTTTAATTGATTATTACACACCAAAAATAATCAATATTGTGGGAGTATCTAAACTCTCAATCAATTTAATGCCTTGCAATGTACTCTGATAATTCAGCCAGAGGGATTTTATTTTGTAGATTCCCTATATAAAAATATTTCTGCTCATTAAAGAACAAATATAATCAGCTATTTATGATAACCTTATGTGGTTCAACATACGCTAAATTTGTATGTTCTATGATTCGTAGGCAACCTTCGTATATTTTATATTTCTGCTTAGCAAATCTGCAAGACCAATCGATTTTGATTTTGAGTTCATTACTCATATTGATTTTTTTCTTTACGACTTTTATCATATCACATCGCACCTTTCTTTGTAATAACGCACAAAAAAATCAACTATTTCTAGTTGATTTAATCATTAACATCGCTTGGTGCGACGATTTTATCTTATGGAGCGGTTGTCGAAGATATCTACAACTTTTCACTTCTTAACGATTTGATACATAAAATATCAATCTCTAATAATATTTTACCACAAAACTTGTTAATTGTGTCAGAAAAATTTAAATTTCATGGTATAATTATCTAAAGGTGGTAGTTATGAAAGGCATTAAAAGCATAATATATGAAATTGATGGTCAAAATTTAGTTATTAATATAGGTGATAAAAATCAAATTAAATATAAAGATATTTCAAGTGTAATAAGTGAAGAAAAAACTTTTGAATATTTAAGAAATCTTTTTTGTATTATTGATAGTTGGGATAAAGAATATATTAATATAAAAATGATTGATGGTAGTAGTTGGAATTTATCTATTATCTATTCTAATGGTAATAAAAAAAATATAGTGGTAAGTCTAGTTATCCTAATAATTTTGAAGCTTTTGAAAGACTTAATCAAAAGTTGATTGATGAGGTTCAAAATGGATAATTTAAGTATTGACTTTAAAAAACTATTGCCATTTGCAGTTGATGCTTTTACTAAAGTATATGGTGATGAATATCGTGATATTATTTTTCAAAGAATTAATAATGCTGTAATAATACCATATCATGATATTGAAGGATTGAGTGATTATATATCTTATATTAAAAGATGTAAAAGACGTGAATATGCTATTAATTTTTTAGACAAAATTGGTGTTGATGTAAAAAAACACATAAAAGATAATTACACACAACCTTTAGATGATGAAATAGAAAAAATGTTAGAATATTATATGTATTCTTCACTTTGGGGATTTAGTAAAGATACTGATTATTGGGTTCCTCTTCAAGCATTTAAACCAAATAATGATACATATCCTAAAACCCTTTTGAAAAATAAAATTAAAATAATTAACTATCTTCTTGATAATAACCATGAACAAATTACAGAAGAAAATTTTGATTTGTTTGTTGGAACAGAAGAATATAATGAAATATTAAAAAAAATAAATGAATTAAATTTAGTTTATGAACAATTACTATTAGAATATAGAAAATGGGAAGAACAACTACAACCTTATGAAGAATTTGTAGAATCTGAAAATAAGAGAAAGTCAGAAATTTTAAAAAGAAAAAAAATAACAACATTTATGGATGTTTATTCTAGATTACCAATCCCTGTAATAAATGCAATTTCTGGTAAATCACTAGAAGAAAAAAGCACCGCTATTTTTGGTGGTTTAGATATTAGTTCAAGTAGTATTATTGAATCATTTAGTTTTAATAATATGGAAAAATTAAAATCTAAAGATGTTGACCTTTGGGATAAATTTTGTATTGTTTTGAGGCAAAGTGATTATTTAAAAAATATAGGTGTTGAAATACCTAATGAGCAAATGCTAAAATGTGATTCGGAGGAAGATGTAAATAATTATTTGTTTTTTTTAAGTCAAGATAATATTAGAAAATACATACCTTCCGACGATTTGATCAGCTATATAACATCTTTGAGAGAAAATAACTATGAAGATGCACTTAGAGAATATTATGTGAACAGAGATGATTTTTTAGATGCAAAAAGAGAATTTGATAATAATGAAGGTAATCTTAAATATATTTATGAACAAATAAAAAATAAAAGGGTATGCATTGCCGGTCAAGGTGGAACTAGAAATAATAATGAATTTATATCTATAATGTTTTATGCAATAAGAACTTGTGGTGGGGGTAGTTTATTTTATAGTTTTATGCATGAATGTGGACATATTATAGACCAAAGTTCAAGTGGTACAGGATTCGAACATTTTAATGATTTTAATGAAAATTCTGAAAAAAATCCTTATGACAATGCTTTCCGTAAATATGAGAAATTTAACGAAACATTAAATGATATTTTTACAATGGAAGCAGTTGAATTACTACATAATCAAGGGATATATTTAATTGAACCTTCAGAATTTACTTTATCAGATATAAGTAATCATAATACTGCATTAATTACTAAAAATTTATTAAAACCATTGTTATTTAAATTTAGGCAACAAGTTATTAGTGCTAAAGTAAAAGCAGATCATAATGAACTTATAAGATACATTGGTAAAGATAATTTTGAAGAATTGGTAGATATAGTAAATAAAGTTGATTACCTATCTCGAAATGGAGTTGTACCTAAAATTGATACATCACCAGATGATGAGATGGTTAAAGAATATTTTGAACAAGTAGAAAGAGCAAAAAAAATATATAATAATATTGATGATTATTATAGTAATAATATAGAAAATTTAATGCCAACACCTAATAGTGAAATAAGAAAAAGTAGATAAAAAGATGATTTTAAGCATTATCGCTCAAAATCATCTTTTCTTTTGTCTTTAGAATAGTTGTTTTTAATATCATCAAACGTTTCTTGGTCTATGGCATTGTGGGTATATAAATCAATGGTAAATTCCTTATATTTGTCTTTATCCTTAGGTCTTAATAATCTATTTTTAATAAAATTAATAATTTTTAAAAATTTGTTTTTCCATTTGGTTAGTTCTGATTTTAAATTATTATTATCACTTGTTAAATTATCTATTTCTTCTTCTTTTTCAGTTAGTTTATTAGTTAAAGCATTTACTCTTAGATTTAATGCTTCATTATTTTCAGTAAGAGTATTAATAATATCACGATTTTCTTTTAGTTCTTTATCTACATTGTTAAGAGTATTAGATAATCTTTTCATATTTTTGTAATCATTATTTGTATCATTAACATTATCAATATAATTTAATAGTTTATCTTTATCATCTTTTGTTAATACATATTTATCTTTACTGCCGAATGAGTTTTTAAGATTTTCAACTATATCTTTAATTTCATTAGAGTTATTATCAAGTTTAATAGACTTTTCATTTGCTTTGTTTAGATTATCTTGGTGTTTGTCTAATTCTTCTACCATTTCTTGATAGTTATCCATTTCAGAAACAAGAAAATCTTTGTTTCTACCTTTCTTTTTATCTTTTAAAATACTGTTTTGATTATACTCTTGGTTAAACGATTCAATACAAAGTATTCTCATTTTATCTTGTAATTTACGAAGAGATACTTTAGTAAAGACATCTGATTTCCCAACTTGTATAGATTGACCATATTTATTTTTATATTTAATTGGTACTCCAACTATGTGCATATGTGGGCTTGTTTCATCATAATGGATAATTGCACTTGCTATTTTAAAGTTAGGGACTAGTAGTTCTAAATCATTAACTTGCTTTATAAAAACATTAGTCATTTTTCTTTTAAACTCTTTGTCTTTAGTATCCCAATACTTTTTATCTCCAAGTTCAATAATAATCTCACAAGCTAAATCATTTTTAGTGTTATTACTAACATTGGTAAAGTAGTCTTTAATTTTTCTGTCTTCTCGAACTTGTTTGTTATTATATTCATCAACTGATTTTTGAAATTCCTGTTTATATAAATTCTTAACATCATCTACTAGAGAAGTAGTGCCTCTTACAATAACAATATCTTCTGCCTTGTTATCATATTTTCTATAATTATGTTTATCAACTCTAGTTAGATGTGATGCATTTTGTATAGCACTATTTGGAAGTGAAGTAGTTCCACTATTATTTGTTTTTGCTTTTTCTCTAGAAATATTCTTTCTATTTTTATCACTACCCAAGTGTAGTGAATATGCTAGTTCACTTATAAAAATCACACTCATTTTTTTTGCTGTATTTTTGTTATGACAAAATATTTAACCCCCTAGGTATTTTGACATACTATCAAAATTACCAGTGGACTAGGGATTTCTCTAGAACCCTAAATTAACTATCTCCACTTTCATTTCTTCGAAACAAAACGTGCCACGTTAATTTATTTGTTTTACAAGAACTAATTATAAATCAGTTCCTGTAAAACTATTTCTTCAGCACAAGACTTATAGTTATTCATAAGACCTACCCAAGATAATTGGTCTTGTTGTTTTTCTTTTTCAGATAGTCTAGAATCATTTTTAATATAATCATCCATAAGTCTATCTACCATTTCTTGTGCTTCATTACCGACTGAAAAAAGAAAATTATTTAGTTCATTCGTCATCAGAAGTTGTTGATACAATGCTTTCTTATTCTTTTTTAGATAGTCTAGTTTTAATAATCCATATTTATTTAATGGCTTATCTTTAGTTTTTTTTATAGTTAAGTTTGGTAATTTGTTATCACCAACTTGTGTATAAGTGATTGGTTTCTTTAGTTCTATGTCTAAATACTTTCTAAATGCTTCAAGTATTGCATCTTGAACATTAGGACCATTTTCATCAAATACACGAATTACTAATTCTTCATTATTTTTCTTCATTTTCTAATTCCTCCTCATCACAATAACGCATTGGTTTAGTTTTAATTGTCATTGGTTCTTTTGAATAAGTAACTGAAGTATAAACATCAGGTATTGCTTTAAATACACCATCTGCATTTTCTAATCTAGCAGTAGTGTTTTCATCAATATATAAAACACCTAAGTTATATACTTCCATTTCTACATTAGGATCTATATTTTTATAGTCTTCTAGTGGGAATATTCTAACTATTGTACTATTGCCTTTAAAATCAAAATAGAATTTTTTATTATTGTTATAGTATTCTGCTTCATAATAACCAACATTATAGAATTGTCTTAATCTCATTATTACTTCACATACTTTATCATCTGGTAAGTATTCACTATATCTAATAGTTCCTTTTACATCTCCATATTTAGCATCATATTTGGTATCTATAAAACCTTTATCAAATAGTTCATTAAATGGTTTAGTAATACTTTCTCTAAAGTTTATCTTGTCAACAATATAATTATCTTTATCTTGTTTTAAAGTAATATTATCAATATAAGTCATAAATAATTTTGCCTTATCTTCTCGTTCATAATCATCTGGAGTAAGATTAAAATCCTTATATTTGTCTGGGTATATTATATTATTAATGAAGTCTATATCACGTTTTACTAATATATCTTCAGGAGTAAATTTTAATTCATCACATATTTCAGTTTCATCAAGTTTACTTTCTAATTCAGTAATCTTTTTATTAACAAAATTTTTCTCAGTATCATATTCTTCTAAACTAAATGTTCCATTAATATAAGCACGTTTAATTCTATCTAATTTTTCTTTTTGAACACTTATTTCTTTAATAATGCTATCTTTAGGATTTTCTATCTTTTGTTTAATCATAGGCAAGAAGAACTGATTAACAACAGAATCATATTCAACTAAATCTTTCATAAAATGACTGACATAATTATCAATAACATTTTCCTTAATATTAACTTTACAATCATTACAATAATAGTAGTAGTAAACATTGCTTTTCTTTTTAGTAGCTTTACCACTTAAGATTCTTCCACATTTAGGACAAATTAGTTTTTGCAAGTAAAGGTAAGTTAAAGTTCTTTGATAACTTTTAGCATTCTTTTTCTTTTGGACCTGGCATTCATCCCATAACTCACGAGATATAATAGGTTCAACTACATTAGCATAATAAGTGGGATGTTCAGTTCTTTTACCATGAACAAAATCACCTTTATAAACTTCATTTTGTAAGATATTAAATATTGTTGAATCTCTCCAGTTATCTTTACCTAAGACTTTTTCTTTATTAAATAGTGTACTTATCTTTTGATAAGATGTTCCATTGTGACATAGTTCAAATATTCTTTTAACAACATCTTTTGTAGTATGGTCTATAACTAATTTCTTATTTTCGTGTTTATATCCGAGTGGTGCTTGATGTGGAATATGTCCTTGTTTAATTGCACCTGCTAGTCCAACTTTAGTTCTTTCTGATGTTCTTTCAATTTCATTTTGAGATACACTCATCATAATACGAGATATCATTTTACCATTAGCAGAAGTAGTATTTATATCATCATTAACACATACAATATCAGCATTATATTTTTCTAGTGTTTTCATAATGTTTTCCCAATCAAAGATACTTCTTGATATTCTATCTAGTTTTAAGGCTACTATTGTGTTAATTTTACCACTTTTGATATCTTCCATTAGTCTAATGAATTCAGGTCTTTCATTGCCTGTTTTAGCACTTATACCAGCATCAGTATAATAGTCTTTAATAACAAAACCTTTGAATTTACAATATGCCTCTAATCTTTCTTTTTGTTCTGGTAAACTAAAACCTTCTCGTGCTTGATCTTCAGTTGATACCCTCATATAAAGACCACAAACTTTTTTTACATCATCCAATTATCATCATCTCATTTACTAAAAAAGAGCGAAGCAGTACAACTAGGCTTATTTGTACTGCTTCGACCATAAATAAATCAGATATAAGTTTTTCTAATTTAATTATAAACTATTTTCGACAAATTTACTAGTTGGTACGCTTTAAATAATTTTCTAATTCATTGATTTTAATTTTATTACCAAAGTTTTTGATATAAACATCATTAGAATAATTAAAAACAAGAAACA
>URDT01000022.1 GCA_900546745.1 uncultured Mycoplasmatota bacterium
GATTCTTTCTTACTTTTTTCGATGACTCCTAATATTACCGGTGTTGTAATGATTGCGATTACTGCTAGTACTACAATGACTCCTAGTAATTCTGTTAGTGTAAATCCTTTTCTTTTCATTGCTATCATTCCTTTCTTACATACTAAAAAAGAGGGTTGTTTACCCCCCCCCCCGTTTGCTCTCGGCAAACGCGTTATTTTGCCTATTACAAACTATATTATGATTTACTTTTGATAGTTTCATTATAACAAAAATATTTTAGTAAGACAAGATTCCTTTTCATTTTTTTGAATAAACAACATCTTTTTAACCATTATAAAATAGAATACTTCGCAGTGTTCCAAAAAAAGAGAATCAATAGTTCTCTTTTTCTATATACTCTTTTAATTTATTTTTGATTCTTTGGATTGCATTATCAATAGATTTAGGATCTTTATCTAACATTTCAGCAATTTCTTTATATTGAAACCCATTTATCTTTAATTCAAAAACCTGTAATTCTAAAGGAGTTAAAACAGCTTTTGCTTGTTCCATTAAACCTTGTTTATATTCTTCACTTAATATAATATTTTCTGGATTATCTTGCTCATTTTTAAATAAATATTCTATATTCGTTCGATCTCCATCATCACTAGTAGACTCAATAGAAATAGAATCATTCAATATTTTATGTTTTAAACGATTAGAACCAATGACCACACTAATCATTCTATTTTCAATACAAGCTTTAGCATAAGTATAAAATATTGTTTCATGAGAAGAGGCAAAAGTATGAGTAGCATCATTTAAAGCAAGCATACCTTCTTGAATTAAATCATTTAATTCAAGACTAGAATTATGAGTATATCGAATCATTTTTTTAGCAGTATTGACAATTAATGGTTCATATTTTCTAAAAATGATATCATTGGCTTCTTCACTATTTTCTGAAATATAATGAATTAACTCATAATCATTATAATCACGATAATCCATAATTACCTCTTAGAAATTGCTTCAAATATCATAATACCTGTAGCAACACTAGCGTTTAAACTATTAGTAGTACCACGCATAGGAATTGTAGCAATAAAATCACAAGATTCTTTTACAATTCTACTCATCCCAGATCCTTCATTTCCTATAACAATTGCAATCTTTCCTGTATAATCAATCTGTTTATAAGAAGTACCTTCCATATCTGTACCAATAATCCAATAACCTTCTTTTTTCAAAAGTTCTATTGTTCTTACTAAATTAGGAACTTGTGCGATTTTAACTTGATTAATCGCTCCTGTACTTACTTTTATAACCGTTGAATTTACATCCACACTGCGATCTTTAGGAATAATAATTCCTGACACACCAGCAGCCTCGCAAGTACGTATGATAGCTCCAAAATTATGGGGATCTTCAATATGATCCAAAATAATAATAATTTCTCTAGGGTCTTTGATAACATCATCAAGAGAACAATATTCATAATCAGGAATAGAAAAAACAACACCTAGATGGTTTCCATCAACCGTTTTATCTAATTCATACTTTTCTAAATACTTAATAGGTATTCTTCTATCTTGTAATTCTTTTAAAATAGTAGAATCCGTACTTTTCTTATAAATAAATGCTTTCTTAATAGATATATCATCCATAAGCATTTGTTTTGCTACATTTTTTCCATACACATACATGATATTCCTCCTTTAGTAATATATTCCATAATTTCACGAATTCTTGGTTGATTATTTTTAAAATATAAATATCCAATTAAAGCCTCTAAGGCAGTAGAATGTTTATAAGTTAAAATATCTGTCGTCTTATTCGAATGACTTTTATGATTTCTAGCACGCTTTAAAATATCCATTTCTTCTTCCGTAAACATATTTTGATCCAACATTTCTTTTAAAAATTTTGCTTGGTTTTTCGCACTTACATATTGAATTGCTTGTTTTTGAAGTTCATTTACTTTTACAATTTTTTGATGAATTAAATAATCTCTTATATAGACTTCATAAATACTATCTCCTATATAAGCTAATGCCAATACATTAATATCCATATAAACCTCCACACCAATGTATTTTATCATATTTTAAAAAAAAAGAAAATGAGATAATTTCTCATTTTTGCTTAATAATCACAGTAGTTTTATTTGTAAAGTCTATATTTTTTACAAAATTTGTAAGTTCGTTATAACTTAAATTTTCATTTTCTTCATAAACATCTGTAATCACTTCATCATAATCTAAAATATTAGCTGTAACATAGTTATTCATTTTATAAATATTTTCACTCATATAAATATTAGAACTTAGCATAATTTTTTTCTTACGATGGAAATCATCAATTGATATTTTTAATCCCATATATTTTTCAACCATCTTGATAAAAGCATTAGCCTTTTTTGTTTCAGCAACAAAAGTAATTAAAATATGAGTATCTGTTTTGGATAAAAAGAAATCAACACCATCATTTGAGATTTTTTCTTTTTCTATTTCTTCCGAAAAATCAGATACAGAGCCATATAAAGAATCTAAATAAATAGATAAATATTTCATCATATAACGATTAGAAAGATTTGAATTTTCAATATTAATCTTATAAGAAAAATATACTTTTGGAATGGTAACATTCATAGTTTGAACAGTTTTCTTTTTATACACCTTGTCTGGTTCTTTAGGTATAATTACTTCTTTCTCATAAGATTCACTAAAATGTTTATTTTTTTGATTTTCTTTTATAATTTTAATAGTTTCTTTAGGATCCACATTACCAGTAATTACAAGGAACATATTCTTAGGATGATAAAAAGCTTGATAGCATGTATATAAATCTTCTTTGGTAATAGAAGTAACACTTTCTTTACTGCCAATAACAGGAACACGAATCGGATGTTTACAAAAAGCATTTTCCAAAGTTTTATTATATCCTACTCGGCCTGGATTATCATCACACATTTGAATTTCTTCAATAATGATTCCTTTTTCTTTTTCTACATTTTCATCTGTAAAATAAGGTTCTTGAACAAAATTCAGTAAAGTTGTAATATTTTCTTTGAATTTTGTTGGTCCAGAAAATAAATAAGTGGTTTTATAATTAGAAGTTGCAGCGTTAGAACTTGCTCCATTTTGATCAAAGATAGTAAAAGTATCAATGCCATCTTTATTTTCAAACATTTTATGTTCTAAAAAATGAGCAACTCCTGCAGGAGTTTTGATTACTTTTCCATTAGATTGAAAAGTAGTATCTACTCCTCCGTACTTTGTTGTGAAAGTAGCATAAATATTATTTACATTTTTCATGGGAACAATATAAACTGATAAACCATTATTTAATGTTTCTTCATATAAATCTAAATCTAATTTATGAAACCTTTTTTTCATCCAAATCCCCCTCTAACATATAAATTGTATGAATATGAATTTTATTAGCTAAAGAAATTACCATATCTTTAGTAACCATATCTATTTTTTTCATTCTTTCTTCTAATAAATCACTATTTAGATATTCATGAGAAGAATAGATATTGATAATACTTGCTGGTGAATCCATAATTTCAATACAACTATTTTTATAAATAATTTTAGCTTTATCTAATTCTTTATCATCAAACTCACCATTTTTCATACATTGAACAGTATCTTCTATTAATTTTACTGTCTTATCATAATTCTTAGCAGATATATCTGCTGAAATAACTAAAAAATTGCTGATAATACTATAACTAGAAGAAATACTATAACATAGAGAATTTTTTTCGCGAACGTTTTTAAACAATAAAGAATCGCCACTTCCCCCTAAAATATAAGAATACACATTCAAAGTATAATATAACTCAAAATCTGTTAAAGGTTCAAAATTAAATCCCATTAATAAGTGACTTTGTTTAATAGGTTGTTTTTCTCTTACATTTTTTGTCTTTTTTGCAATTTCTGTAAGTGGTAAAAAATGAGAAGTAGGATCTTCTGCTACTCTAGAACGAATAAATGTTTTTTGAAGAATGGATCTTATTTTTTCGGGGCTGACATCTCCGACAATATAAATATCCATGATGTCATTTTCCATTACATCTTTATAATAATCATACAATTGTTTCGTTGTAATTTTTTTCAAATCTTCTAAATAGCCACATCTTCGATAAGAAATTGGTGAATCAGGGGCCATTTCTTCTAATAGTCTAGAACTACTATAAGCTTTAGGATAGTCTTGAAAAGAAGCAATATCATCCTTTAAAATCCTTTTAGCAATATCAAAACCATAGTTTTCGAATTTGCCTTGTTTTACATGAGGATTCCACAATAACTGAAATAAAAATTCAAGCGATTCTTTAATCATTCCAGGTTCTGTAAACTTCTCATTTAAAAATGTTTCAGAAAAAGTAATTAAATCAAAATTTCCTGATTTACTATTAGACCCTCCTATTGATATTCCATATAAATCCTCACAATGTTCTTCTAATAATCTCCTAGTTGGATATTTTTTAGAGGATTGTAATAATGTTTCTACCAATAATCTTCGAATGGTTAATTCTTCTTTCTTTATCTTTCTTTTTAAAAACATTTGAACTCTAACGGTTTTAAATTTTTCTGTTTGAATAATATGAAGACGATAACCATTCATATCATATTTTGTATAATTCATAATTTCTCCTATTCTATTGAATTTAAAGCTAATTCAATCATTCTTAAAAAATTATTTTGTCTTTCTTCACTATTTGTTGTTGAACCATCTACTAAACTATTAGAAACTGTCAAAAGACAAGTTGCATGTTTTTGAAATAAATTTGCTGTATGAAATAAAGCAAAGGATTCCATTTCAGCCCCTAGGCAATGGTATTTTTCTACTAATTGTTCAAAAGAATCATTTTCTCTATAAAAAATATCAGAAGAATGAATTGTACCACAGATTAATGGAATTTGATATTTCTCAGCAGTTTTTTTAATACGATCATTTAATTCTTTGCTACTATTTAATATTGTTTCTATGGAACCATTTTGATTATAAGCAAAATTAGAATCTGTATAAGATTGTTCTACTAAAATAGTATCATAAAGCTTTAATTCTTTTACATAAGCACCACAAGTACCAACTCTGATAATATTTTCAACATCATAAAACTTATATAATTCATAAGAATAAATTCCAATACTTGCCATTCCCATACCAGAAGCCATAATCGTTACTTGTTTTCCATGATAAGTTCCTGTATAAGCATAAATATTTCTAACTTGATTTACTAGTTTATAATCTTCTAAATATTTTTCAGCAATTACTTTAGCTCGTAATGGATCTCCTGGCATAATTACTGTTTTTGCAATTTCATCTTTTTTTGCTTCAATATGTTCTGTCATACTACACCCTCTTTTGTAAATTTAATAATTCTTCTAATGTATCATCTAATTCTATTGCATCATGTTTTTTCAATTTCTTATTATTTTTAATATATTGGACAAGTTCTTGTTTTGTTGGCTTATATTCTAAACAAATATCAATTAATTTAAGATTGTTTTCTTTTAAAATAACTAAATGATTTTTCCAAGTAATATTTTCCAATTTTGGTAACAAGTCTAAATCATATTGACTAAAGTGAATCATATGAATGAAATTTCTTTCCGTAAAAGCAATTACTACTCCATATTTTTCCTTTAACATTTGTTCTGTTTTTTTGATTTGCTTGGAATCAAAATCTGCCATCATAGAACCAATTTCATAATACATTCTAATTAATGCTTGATTGGTTAATTTTTGTTTTAGTACTGCTTCAATTTTTAATTGTATATCATTCATAATGACCTCCACACTGATACATATATATTATTTGCCTTATTTTAGCAAATAATACTTAATATGGATTGTTTTCACAACTTTTACCATTTTTAATTTTTCATCGGTCAAATCCAATTTTTTTCTGAATTATCCTTTTCTTTTTTTAATATTATAGGATAATGCAAACTACTACTTTATTATAACATATATACAAAAAGAAACTAGTTATCTAGAACTAATTTCTTAAACTTCTTGAATTACAATGAGAATCATTGGTTTACATTCTGTTTGCTGATATAAATATTTTCCTAATTTATCTCGAATTCCAAGTTTTATTTTATTGAAATCTACAAAATTAGAATTGCTATTTTCTTGAATTACTTCTAATGATATCTTTTCAGCTTCTTTTATTAAATCAACATTATCTTTCACATAAATAAATCCTCTCGTTAATATTTCAGGACCTGCTAATATTTTTTTAGAAGCTTTATCTAAAGTTGCACTTACGACAACAATTCCGTTATCACAAAGTAATTCTCTGTCTTTTAAAACTAATTCTCCTACATCTCCAGCTGTTTTTCCATCAATTAAAATATCATCTACTTTAATATGAGAATTAGTATCTAATAAGGTTCCATTTTCAAATTCTAAAACATCACCATTTAATTTTACTAGTATATTTTCAGATGGAATTCCTAATCTAGAAGCCACATTTGCATTTTCTACTTGATGACGATATTCTCCATTTACTGGAAAATAATAATTTGGATTCATTAAATTAATCATTAACATCAAATCTTCACTAGAAGCATGATGAGACAAATATTTTTTAGATAAAATCACCAAATTAATTCCTAATTTTGAAATATCATCATAAAGTTTTGTAGATGTTTTTTCAAGACCATCATAGGCAGGAGAAGCGAATATAATAGTATCTTCCTCTGTTAAATGAATAAATTTATCTCTTCCTCCTACAATTCTAGAAATATTAGAAAAAGGTTTTTCTCTCTCATCAGAAACAAGAATTAATATATGATCATCATTTACATGACTTAAACCACAAATCCTTGATTTATCAAAAGTGACATAATTTAAATCAATGGCTTTCATAATCATATTTTCTAATTTCTTACCTAAGATTACAATTTTTCTATCTGTCAACATTACTTCATTAAAGATTTCTTGAATACGATATAATTGAGCATCAAAAATATTAATTAATATTCTACCTTCAATTTTATTTAAATTTTCCTTAATAACTGGTGTAATACGGTTATTTGGAGAAGTAAATCCTATTTTATCAGCATACATAGATTCACTCATCAAACAAAGTACTCCTTGTTTTCCAACATAAGCTAATTTACCAATATCTGTTTTATAAGCACCTTGCATCGTAGAATCGAAAACAAAGTTTCCTGTATAAACAATTGCTCCATCTTTTGTATTAATGACATATCCTACATTACCAGGAACGGAATGTGTCAAAGAGATTGGGAAAATTGAAACAGCTCCAAATTTTATATTTTTGTGAGGAATTACTGTTTTCAAATTAGCTTTTTTAATTCCTTGTGATTGTAAATCAATTTTTAACATTTCTAATGTAAATTCAGTTCCATAAATATTAATGTCTGGTATTTCTTCTAAAATATCAGGAATCGCTCCATATTGACTATCATGTCCATGGGTAATAAAAATTCCTCTGATTCTTTTTTTATTTTCTTTTATATAATCAAAATTTGGAATTACATAATCAATTCCTAGCATTTTATCATCAGCATATTTTAACCCGGCATCTAATACAAATATATCTTGGTCTACTTCTACAATATACATATTTTTTCCTATTTCATTTAAGCCACCAAGACTAAATATTTTTATTTTACTCATATAATCTCCTTTCTTTGTTGTTTAAAGACGAATCTATTATATCAAATAATTAATCATTCGTCTAGTTTCTAAAAAAAGAAATCAACTTGATTTCTTTTATAAAACATTTACTAGCAATAACATAATTATCATGGTTACAAATAAACTAATGCTGAATTGATAAGCGGTTTTATCTTTATTTTTATAATCCAATTCTACTAATCCATGATAGCAATATAGCAAGAATAATACAAATCCAAAAAGAAAGCATATCAACGATAGAAAAATGGAAGCAAAGCTAAATATAATACCACATAGGTTGCTAACTAATAAAGGAATAGAACTGATGGATACAATTCTTAAAATAGAATGATATTGTTCCTGTTTATAAAATAAAGAGTATATCAAAGCTAATAATAAGAAGAAGACAAAACCTAGAATCGTTATCATAAAGATAATTCTTGCTGGTAATTCAATAAAACTACAACAAGTAAAGCTAATCGCAATCAATATTGCATTCATCAAAATAATCCAATATTCATTTCCATTCATAAATTTTTCATTTTTCAAATGTTCAATTGGTCGCTTTAAAAATTGAGCAATTTGATCAAAAATAGTTTCATTAGAAAACGTTCTATTTTCTGTACTTTGTTTTATTTTATCACAAGTACATTTTTCATCTTTTTCTAATTTTTTACCACATCTCGTACAAAACTTTGCCATATAAGCACCTACTTTCTAACTGGAAAATTATTTTTGAAATTTTCCATATTCTTTATTGTATAAGAGTTATTTGAATAATCAAATACAATTGTTACATATCCTCTATTTGTTCCACTATAGTTAGTATCTGTATTATAAGTAATTGTATAATTATATTCTGTTTGAAATGTAACCTCCAATTTAGAATCACTATTATATTGTGCACTAATCACTTCTAAATCTGTATATTCAATTTGATTTATCTTAAAATTAGATTGTTTATATTGATACTTTAAATCTTTGTATATTTTTTGAATATCACTATTATAGCCCATTTCTGTAGCTGAGGTATCATTCATAATACCTGTATATAAATTTGTCATTAAGTTTTTAGCAAGTTCTTGAACTTTTGATTTTTGTTCATCCTTTAAAGTAATTTGTCCTAAAGAATAACTTTGATTATCAGAAATTGTAATTGTATCAGAAACTTCTGTTCCATCTTCTAAAGTAACTTTTACTTGATATTCTCCTGTTGTCATATAATCAATCTTATAAATATCAGAGTCGTCTGTAGATGATTTTTCATCTAAATATTTTTTGATATCGATGTCATCTATTGTAACAACACTATTTTTAGGAAATTTCAAAACAATGTTTTTAGAGATTTGACCACTATTTACTTTCCAGCTTCCCCATATTGTATCGTTTGTCCTTGATAAACTTACATTGGAAATATAACTCTTTCCTGATATTTCATAAGAATATGTCATTAATGCTTCTGATCCAGAGACAACTTTATTGATTAATTTAACATTTATAGCATTTTGATAATCTGTCATTTTTTCTTTCAATGTTGTTTCATTAAAAAAATCATTATCTTCCAATTGAATCATATTAATAAGTTTTTTAGTATCCTGATGAATAATGGAATTAAAATATTGATTAGAAATATATTCTGGACTTCTCAAGAAATTGACAATAGAACAAGTCCCTAAAAAAAGAATAAAAAGTATTAGAATAGTAAGAATTCTTTTTTGATATTTTTTCAAAAATGATAACATTTGACTATCTTGGTTTTCTTTTACAATTTTAGCTCCACAATTTTCACAAAAATGATCTATTTTTCGATATGGTGTTCCACATTTTGAACATTTCATAAAACCATCTCCTCTTTTAATAGTATGCTTAAATTATAGAGGTTTAAAATGAAAAATATGTGAAAATAATTAAAAAAATAGATGGAAATCTATTTTAATCTAGTTTAATGACACTTAATTTTGCATTCATTGTACCATCAAAAATTAAATCGGTATTTGGTTTTAACATAATAACAAACTTTTTAATTTTAATGACATATGAATAGAGCAATTTTTATAATTCAACTTCCTCCTCTCATTTCATTTTATGTAGATTTTTAAACTAAATTAATGGTTATTCTATAAAAAAACAAAAAGATCATATTTATCTTTTTGTAACAAAATTCTCAAAACCACTTCTTTTAAATAATTTTTCCAAATCATAATTAGAATAATAAATAATAGTTGGTCGACCATGAGGGCAATTAAATGGATTATGACAATTCTTCAATCTATTCAATAGTTCATGAATTTCTTCTTCACTAACATATTCATTTGCTTTAATTGCCATTTTACAACTCATCATAGTAGCTATAGCTTCATTAAATTTTTCAATGCTAAATTTACTTTCTAAAGTAGAAATTAATTCCATAATTCTTTTAATTGCTTCTGTTTCATAACCTTTTGGTAGCCAAGTAGGATGTGCTTTTATAATAATAGAATTAATTCCAAATTCTTCTACTTCAAATCCCATATCTTCTAAAATATTAAAATTTTCTCTTAATACAATATATTCATTTGTTGAGAATTCTAAAGTAATCGGAAATAATAAATGTTCTGTTTCAATATTAGGATTTCCTAATCGTTCTTTATAAAATTCATAATTGACTCTTTCTTTGGCAGCATGTTGGTCAATCATGTACATACCAGACTCATTTTGACAAATAATATAGGTACCATGAACCACACCTACATAATGTAGTTCTGGAAACTCTTTATTTTCTTCTGCATCAGCAGTTTCATAAGATACTTCTGATTCTTGTATGATATCTTGTTTGATAGGTTGTTCTTGCATTTCAGGGTAATCAAATTTTAAAGTTTGTTCTTCATATTGAGTTTTTTTATAAACTTCTAAAGGCTCTTCTTCTGAGACAAAAGAAGAATTTAACTGAATTGGTTCATCTTCTACTTCAATATGAGGAATTAAAATTCTTTGTTTCAATTTCTCTTTAATCATTTTAGAAACTAATTCTAATAATTCTGTTTGCTTTGAAAATTTTACATCCATTTTAGTTGGATGAACATTAACATCAATTAATGTTGGATCTACTAAAATATTCAAAACAACAATAGGATAACGATTATCTGGTTTATAAGAATGATAAGAATCATTAATTACTCTATTTAAATCTTGGTTTCTAACAACTCTTCCATTTACTAAAGTAATCATGGTATTTCTACTAGAACGGTGTACTTCAGGAAGAGATATATACCCAGTTATTTCATAATCTTCATCTTCTGTACTTACCTCTAGCATTTTTTTTACTGTTTCAATTCCATAAATAGATTTAATTACTTTTAATAGATTATCACTACCATCTGTATTTAAAAGAGTAGCTCCATTATTAGTCAATATAAATTTAATTTCAGGATGAGATAAAGCAATTTTATTCACATAATCTGTAATACTCGCTAATTCAGTATACAAGCTCTTCATATGCTTTAAACGAGCTGGTGTATTATAAAATAAATTACTTACAGCTATTTGTGTTCCTTTTCTAGCTTCACAAGGAGTTACACTTTCTATCTTACCACCATTAATAATAACTTCTGTTCCAATTTCGCCCATCGAAGTTTTTAATACAACTTCTGATACAGAAGCAATACTAGCTAAAGCTTCTCCTCTAAATCCTAAAGTATTAATATGATATAAGTCATCTTCAGTTTTTAATTTACTCGTTGCATGACGGTTAAAAGCCAAAACGGCATCCTCTTTATCCATTCCTGTTCCATCATCTGTTATTTTAATTTGTTTTGTTCCTGCCTCTAATAAATCAATTTTTATTTCACCACTTTCGGCATCTATACTATTTTCAACCAATTCTTTGACAACACTAGCACATCTTTCGACAACTTCTCCAGCAGCTATCTTATTGGCTAAGATTTCATCCATTAGTTTAATTTTAGACATACCATCACCTTCTTAAACATTATAACAAAAAAAATAGAATTTGAATTCTATTTAAAATAATTTTTTTATTTTTTGTATTTGATCAATCTCATAAGTATGAGATTTTTGCTCTTTCAATTGCTTTGTAAGTAAACAAGTTTGAAAACCATTTTGAGAAAAAAGTGTTAGAATTTCATTGTTTTTTGAAATTACAATGACTCTTTTTCTCATTTCTCTTTCTATACCATTTATGATATTTTGAAGATCCTCTTCTTTTGAAATCACAAATATTTTAGAAAAATCATGGTCTTGTATTTTTGTTTTTGTTAATGAATATAATGTAATATTTTTTTCTAACAATTTTTCTTTTAATTCTGTCAAGCTATTGCCATAAAGATAATCACTTTTAAAAGATTCATTATCGATAATAGCTATGATTGGTTGTAGTTGTTGATTATTATTCATATTAATTCCCCCAAACGATAGTTAAAATAATACTACATTTTATCGATTTTGTAAACTATTTTAAATTTTTTATTTTTTGTTTTATTAACAAAATAATTTCCATTGGTGCATCAATTTGGTTTAATACCAATAATGCATCTTGTAGTTTGGTTTTTAAAGCAAGTTCACTTTCATAATTATCAGCTTTTTCTCTAGTATTTTCAATTGGACATTCTTCTATAAAAGACCTGATATAATCTTCAATGTCTTTTAGAATATATTCTTTTAGTTCATAATTATCCATTGTTTGAACACCATAATAAGCTCCTACTAAATATTTAAAATGATCTTCTATATTCATATATACTTCCTATCTATTTCTTTATTAATTGTTTTTGTTTTATATTTTGTTTATCCAATTCTTCTACTAAAAGATTACAAATCTCTAATCCTGAAGAACAAATAGAATTATATTCAATGATATCAATAACTTCCTGATTTTTAATTTTCATCTGTCCAATATCAAGTACATAACTACTAGGAAATTTAGAAATCAACGAAGCTTTTTCGATTTGTTTTTCTGCGAATATTTTAACTTCATCAGGTACTTTTGTAGGATAATCAACATATGACCTAGAAATGCTGAGTAAATTATGATTTAAAACAAATACTCTATATTCTTTACAATCCATATCATTTTCTGTATCTTCAATGGACTGAAATGCCTCTGATAAAAAGACAGTATCCTCTCTTTTCACGTTTAATAAAGGTGGCTTTGTCATAAAAATGGAAGCCATATTTCCTTTGTCATCTTGAAATTCAACATTTTGATAGTTCTTTAAAACTTTACTATTATTACTTTTTTTAGCAGTTTTAAAAAACAAATTATGAAAAACTGTTTTATATTTTTCATGGTTTTTAGCAAATTCGTCATAAGTTGTCACAATCACTTTTCGATAAATAGGTTGAATGAAAAGTGGCCAATTCGTTATTCTTTCAATTTCTTCCATAGAAGTAATAGAATTACCTTGATGATTTTTGATTTGTGTTAATAATTCTTCCTGATTAGGAATAGAACATCTTGGAAATATGTTAAAACCATTAATATCAAATTCAATTCCATCTTTATAAAACTTTTTAGTAGTTCTATCATATAAAATTAACATATCATGTTTTTTTGCCTTTTCTAATAATTCTATTTCTTTCATTTTAACCCAAATAATATTTTCATCATCTGTAAGCTCAATCGTATAATCTGTTGAATCTATAGATGGAACACTAAAACAAAAATAATCTATTTTCATTCACATCACCTTTATTTTTTAATAAAAAAACCAAGTATAACTTGGTCTAAATACAAACTGGTGTCCTGTTAGGGACTCGAACCCTAGACCCACTGATTAAGAGTCAGTTGCTCTACCAACTGAGCTAACAAGACAAAATATTTACTGAGACATCACTCAACACGTTTTAAGTATACCATACCACTATAAAAAGTTCAATACCTGTCAAATAATTTCATGGGCTTTTTTGAACATTTTCTATTTCTTGTTTTAAAGCATCCACCATTTTTTGGAGTATAACAACAGTTTCCTCTGTACTTTTCATTGTATTAGGATTCTGTCTTTCTGCTTCTACTTGTTTATAAAAAGCATTGGTACAAAGGATCTGGGCAACTAACATCAACCAGTTTCCTAAAGATTTTTGTTGATTTGCTGTCGTATCATCAATTAATAAATATCCAACTGCTACAGCGCTCAATGTAAATAATTTAGGAGGAATATCAGGTATTATGCGCATATGATCCCTCCTTTATAAAATCTTATGAAACAAAAAAACAGAAATTTACATTCCTGTCTTATTTTTCATTCCTTTTGAACCATTAAAAGTACTTAAAATATTACTTTCAAAACTAGTTGTCTTTTTAGAACTATCTTTATACCCTTTAATAGCTATCTTAATCATATCATCTAATAATGTTTGATAATTCTTTCCTAGTGGCTTCCACATATAGAATGATAAACTACCTGGAATTGTATTTGGTTCATTTACAAACACTTCTTTTGTTTCCTTATTAATTAAAAAGTCAATTCTTGCAACACCACTTAAATTTAAAGAACGGAATGTTTTTAAAGATAATTCTTTTACCTTTTTCTCTAAATCTTTATCAATTCTAGCAGGAATAACCATTTCACTATTGGACATTTTACCACTGTTATTGATTTTCTTACCAGCTTTTCCCTTACCAGATCCGATATATTTATCTTCGTAAGTTAAAAAATCATTTTTTGTTAGCATTTCAGCAATCGCACTTGTTTCAGCAAATTCATAATTTCCCAGTACTGCACAATTCACTTCTAATAAATTAGGAATTGTTTGTTCCACTACGATTTTTTTATCATATTTGATTGCTTCGTTGATACATTTATCAATTTCCTTTTCAGTTTTTGCTACAGTAATACCAATACTACTTCCTAATTTAGCAGGTTTTACAATAACAGGATAACCTATTTCTTTAATTTCTTTTAAAATTTTATTAGAATCACTTAAATATTCTGTATCATAGAACCAAGTATATTTTGGAACTGGAATATGATCACTTTCCATTACTTGCTTCATCACTACTTTATCTTGACCTAAAGAAGCTCCTAAAATATCAGATCCTACATATGGAATACCAATCATATCTAAGTATCCAGCTAAAGAACCATCTTCAGCTCCTTTTCCATGAACAATTGGAAAAGCAACATCTAATGTAGCTACAGTTTTTCTAAATAATCCTTTTGTTGATTGTAAACAAAATCCCTCTTCTGTTTTTACTAAAGTTACTTTCTTAGCATATTTTTTTAAAGAATCAAAATCTTTATAAACATCCATTTCCATCAACATTTTTCCTGTATACCAAATACGATCTTTACTAATATAAATTGGAATAATATCGTATTTTTCTTGATCAATATAGTTCATTGCTTGAACAGCAGAAATAATACTAATTTCGTGTTCTACTGTTTCTCCTCCAAAAATTACACCAACTTTAATCTTCATATTATCACTCTTTCTACTTCTCATTAAATATATCTGGTAAATCATTTTCTAACAATACATAAGTTTCTTTATCCGCTAACGAACGCATCATTGGAAATGCTTCTTTTACATCATTAATTACATAAATACGTTTTTTATCGAATTTTTTACTAATAATTCCATCATAAATATCTTTTGTTTGTTTTTTACCAACTAAAATCACTTCATCAACATGATCGGCAATTTGTCTACCAAACTCATAGTTTAATTCTTGTTGTTTTGTTCCTAATTCAATCATTCCAGGTGTTACAACAATTCGTTTACCTGGCATCATTTTTAATACCTCTAGTGCCATTTTAGCGCCAACAGGATTAGAATTATATGCATCATCTATTATATTAATATTGCCACTTTTTTTAAGTTCTAAACGGTGTTCAACAGGATTTACCTTTTTTACACCAACTTGAAGTTGTTCAATACTAATTCCAAGTTCTTTTCCTAAAGCAATAGCGGCTAAAATATTATAAACATTAGCTTGTCCCAATAATTTTGTTTCAAATTTATATTTTTTCTTATCACCTTTAAAAATGCAATCAAATGTTGTTCCAGTATGGCTTAATTTAATATTGGTTGCTCGAACATCAACATCAGCATTTTCAATTCCAATCCAAACAATTTTACAATTATTTTTTAAATGGTAATTTCTTTGTAATTCATCATCACCATTTAAAATACCAATACCATCAGATGGTAATGATTCAATTAGTTCAAATTTACCTTTTTGAATATTTTCTTGAGAACCGAAACTTTCTAAATGAGCAGTTCCTATTTTTGTTAAAATTCCATAAGTAGGATGGACAAAGTCACATAAATATTGGACTTCACCTCTTTTAAAAGCTCCCATTTCAGCAATAAAATAATCAGTGAATTTATCTAAATAATTATTAATTGTAATAGTAAGTCCAACAGGTGTATTAAAATTTTTAGGAGTTGGTAAAGCATTATATTTTACATTTAAAACATCACTTAAAATATTTTTACTGCTTGTCTTTCCATAACTTCCAGTAATTCCAATTACTTTTAAATTGGACATACTTTTCAATTTTTTTTGTGCTTTTCTTTTAAAACGATATGACAATAACTTTTCAATTGGTGTGTTGATTAAACTTGTAATAAATGTTACAAAATAACATAAATAAATCATTGCTCCAATGATTAAATAATATTGATTTAAATCATCTTCTCTAAAATTGAAATACATCCATAAAATTGGAAGTAAATATAAAATTGTTTGTGTGGTAAATAATCTTTTTACTCTTGCCGTTATTTTTAATTCCAATTTGGATTGTTCCGTTTTTCTTTCCTTTAAATATAAAAGTGTGAATACCATATAGAAAATAATAAAGAATATCATCAACCATATAGAATCCAAATGAATAAAGTTAAAAATAATAAAACATAAGAACAAAATATCTAGACTGACAAATACCTGTTTTTTATTTTTAAAAATCCATTTAAGGTAACGATTTCCTTCGTTATACCAATTTTGTTGTAACATATGAAATGTCTTTTTTGTTTTAAAATAAGTATAAATTGCAGGAATTAATAAAGATATAATAAATTTTAGTTTCATAAAATCACTCCTCTTTTAGAAAACTATCTAATACTCTAATAGTTTGATTTAGCCTTTCTAGATAGGCATAGTGAGTACAGCCTTCATAAATAACAACACCAGAATCAGGAATCAATTTTTCTAATTCGTAAGCTTCTTCTACTGGTAATGCTTCATCTTCTGTTCCCCAAATAATCAGTGTTGGGCACTGAATTTTGGAAACCTCATTTGTAATATCATAGTTTACTGTCTTTACTAGTATTTCTCTCATTTTAGGAGAGGCGTTACGATAATCAACTGATCCAATATGTTTTTTTGCAAATTCTTCTAATTGATTCAAACCAGGGACTTTTTTTAATTGTTTCAGCATTTTTGTTTTGAAAGATATTTTCTTAATTTCTTGTTTAAAAGCACTAGCTAATAAAACCAATTTTTTTACAGGGTATTTACTGGCATATAGTAAACTAATTTTACCCCCAAAAGAATGACCAATTAATATTGGATTCGTAACATTTAAATAATCTAACAATCCTTTTACAATTTCCACAAAATCAGGAACTTCTAAAATTTCTTCCGGTTCCTCACTAAGACCGTGTCCTGGTAAATCCAAAATAACGATATCATTGGTATCTTGAAAAGCATTTCCTAATGGTTGCATCATTTCAATATTTTGACCCCAACCATGTAGCAATACTATTGTATTTTTAGATTTTGTTCCATATCTTACATAATTAATGTTAATATTACGAATCTTAATTAACATACCATCACCTTACACCATTATAACATTGATTGTTTTTTTTGAAAATGAAAATTCATGAATTTATAAAAAAAACAAAATAATTATTCCATATTTTGTCTTTTTAAAATTTTTATCTTTCTAGAACAAATCGAATTATCCCAATCCAATTGACCCTGTTTTGTCAAAACAACAATTTTTTTACACTTTGGGCAACGAATAAGACGGTAATCAGCATGTTCTTTCATGGATGGAATTAATTTATCCGTTTGAAAGAAATAACCAATTTCTTGAAAAGTGTCATGATCACAAATTTCATCATAATATTTTTTGATGAGATCTTTTTGATATTGAATATACATTTGTCTTTCCAATTTGTTCATACTGTAAGTGAAACCTTTTAATTGTTTCATTTGTTTTAAAAATACATTATATTCCAATATAACTTCCCCTTTCCAAATAAAAAAAGAAGTAAAAACTTCTTCTAAAATGAATCGACGTTAATTTTTACTTTCTTCTCATTATTAATATATGCAGAAGATTGGACTAATGTTCTAATTGCATTAATAGTATTTCCATTTCTTCCAATTAAAGTGCCCATATCTTCATCACTAACTAATATTTGAATTATAATATATTCGTCTTCATCATCAAATTTCTTTACAGATACCATATCTGGTTGTTTTACAAGATTTTTCACCAAATAATCAGTAAAAGCTACTAATTCCATACTATTTACCTTCTTTAGTAGATTTAGATTCATGATAAGCTTTCATGATTCCTTGTTTACTAAGTAAATCTCTAACTGTATCTGTTGGGATAGCTCCTTGATTTAACCATTTTAAAGCTACTTCACTATTAATTTTGATTTCAGATGGTTCCATAATAGGATTATAAGTACCAACGATTTCAATAAATTTTCCATCTCTTGGACTTCTTGAATCAGCTGCTACAATACGATAAAATGGTCTTTTTTTAGCTCCCATTCTTTTAAGTCTTAACTTAACTGCCATACTATACCTCCTGCTCTATCAGTATATTATCACGCTTTTAATAATATGTCAACCTTTTTTTGTTGACAGTGTTTTGGTTAATACTTTATTTTTAATTTCTTGATACTCTGTTGGGTAATCATTTGAAAAATCATATGAAACATCCATTAACATTAAAAGTAATTGTCTGAAAGCTAAAGTATTAGAACTATCTGAATTTAGTACAGTTTCTAATCGATCATATTTCAAAATTCCATCTTTTTTATGATGTTCATCATACATTTCTAAATAATATTTTAGTTTCAATTCAGAAACAGCTAATTTGTAATCTGAATTTAAGCATTCATAAATTGTAGTTTCTTTTTCTTTCTTTGGTTTTACATTTTTATTATTTTTACTATTACTTCTAGTCATAGTTCCAGAAATAATCTTTGTTTTTTCAGAATGATTTTGTTTTTCCGTAGATTTTTCTACTGGTAAAACAAGTTTTCTTGTTCTTTTTTGTTCTATTTCTACTATCTGATTTTTATTTTCCAAATAAGATTCCATATCATCAATTTCCCATTTAATTAATTCATCCCATTTTTGAATATTATAGTATTTTTGTTTTTTTAGAACTTCTTCTATTAATTTTCTTTTTTGACGAATATCAATATTAGGGATTTGTTTTATAATTGCTACACAATTATTTTTAAAGTTTAATCTTTCATAAATTGCTGCTTTTATTAATAAATATCTTTCTAAATCAATTTCATCTTTAAATGAATCTAAATACTCGACATCTTCTAGTTGAACAGTTCCTAAAAGAATTTTAGAACGAATTTGATTGATTTTTTTTACTATTGTTTCATCTTCAATAGGATTGATATTTAGATTATTTTTTAAATATTTTACCCTTTTATAAATATAGTCTAATTGGTGTTGAATAATTTCATTCTTCGGAAAGCGTTTTGCAATTTCAATTGCTTTTTCATATTCTCCTTGTTTAATATATATTGTAATTAATTGGCTTTGAATAACCTCGCTATCTGGATCATAATTTAAAAAAAGTTCTGCAGTTTCAATTCCTGTTTCATATTCTCCTTGTTTAATATATATTGTAATTAATTGACTTTGAATTGATTCACGATTTGGAAAA
>URDT01000023.1 GCA_900546745.1 uncultured Mycoplasmatota bacterium
TTAAATACTAATTTGAATAATAAAGCGAATAGTAGTGATTTATCAAAATATGCTTTAGCTAGTCAATTAAATGTTTTGAATACAAAATTAAGCAAAATACCTGTTTCTATTCAATCTTATTATGGTATATCAATGGTAAATAATATCATAAAAATTACTGGAAACAATGGTGGTGTAGTTGTTGAATATCCATATGGTGTCAATTCAATAACGGTTAAAACTGAATCGGTTGGTTCAACAGATATTTATATACAATATGGAATATGTTCTATTGGTGCTACATTACCTTCTATTATAGATACGGGTGTAAATAGGGGAAATTTTGCAGAAGCAAGATCTGTAGGTACCTATACTTTTCAAACAGGAGGAGTAGCAGGTAATTTCTATATAGGAGGAAAAAACTTTAAAATAGTAGAAATTTATGCCCCTGTTTAAAAAATATAATATTTTGTTGTAACATCTTAATACTTCGTTATATTGACAGAAAATAAAATTAGTTTGGTGTTATTTGATGCTACATTGAATACAAATAAAACTCATTATTTAATGAGTTTTTTTGATTATAAATTATTATAATACTATAGCAAATAAATTGCCGGAACCTTTATTTACTAATTTCGTTAATGTTTGTGATAATTTAAATCTTACATTATCAGGCATTAATGATAATTTTGCTTGAATTCCTTCTTTTACAATGGCATCTAAACTTCTACCAAATATTTCACTTTTCCAAATATTTGAAGGATTTGTATCATAGTCCTTCATTAAATAATCAATTAATTCCTTACTTTGAATTTCAGATCCTATAATTGGTTCAAAAGTAGATTCTACATCTACACGAATCATGTGAATAGATGGAGCTACAGCTTTTAATTTCACACCATACCTGCTTCCTTGCTTAATAATTTCAGGGGTATCTAATTTCATGTCAGATAGAGAAGGTGAAGCGATTCCATAACCTGTTTGTTTTACCATTTTTAAAGCACCTTTAATTTGATCATATTCTTGCTTTGCTTCACTATAATCTTGGAACAATTTTAATAATTCTGCTTTATTACTAACATCGATATCAATAATTTCTTTTAATACTTGATTATATAGTTCTGGTTTAGAATCTAAATTTAAGGTGATAACTCCAGTGGAAGTATCTACCTCTGAAATATATGATTTTTCAATGTATTCAGAATCACTAAAATGATTTGTAATTAACTCAATATCTTTTAACTTATCAACCTCAAAAACACTATCTTTAATTTTTTCGATATAATGTTTTTTTAACCAATTACTAGGACTTAAACAGGCTATCCATTCTGGCATATTTACCTTAATTTCTAACACAGGGAATTCATATAAAGCTTCCTTTAAAATACTATAAATATCCCTTTCAGACATATTTTCTACACTAATTGGTAAAACAGGTACACCATAACTTTCTTTTAATTTTTCTGCTAAACGTTCTGTTTCTGGTAACATTGGATGACTAGAATTTAGAACCACTATAAAAGGCTTTCCAATTTCCTTTAGTTCATTTACAACACGTTCTTCTGCTTCTACATAATTACTTCTACTAATTTCTCCAAAAGAACCATCCGTTGTTACTACAATACCAATCGAAGCATGATCTCGAATTACTTTTTCTGTTCCAATTTCAGCCGCCTCTACAAAAGGAATTTCTTCATCATACCAAGGACATTTTACCATACGAGGTCCATTTTCATCTTCATATCCCTTGGCATCGTTTACAACATAGCCTACACAATCTACTAAACGTATTTTGGTAGTAAATTCATCAATCTTAATTTCAGCCGCATTACTAGGAACGAATTTTGGCTCAGTAGTCATAATAGTTCTTCCCTGAGCACTTTGAGGTATCTCGTCTAATGTTCTTTTTTTCTCATATTCATCCTCTATATTAGGAACTACTAGTGTTTCAATTACTTTTTTTATAAAAGTAGATTTACCAGTTCTAACAGCACCTACAACACCTAAATATAAATCCCCACCAGTTCGTTCTGTAATACTTTTGATAATTTCAATCTTATCCACTTTAATCCCTACTTTCTATATCTGATTAACTATATGAAAAAAGAAAGTAGAGTATTACTTTTAAATAAATTTATTTAAATCTTTTGGCACTTTATCGTTTTGAACAGCATCGATAATTTTATCTTCCTTCTCCTTTGAAACTTCATGACCAGTTAAAGAACCTAACTCATGAATGACCTCTCTTAAAGTACCTTCATCCTTTAAATTGTTTTCTTGTAATTTTTTTGCTAACTTTAAAATAGTATCCTTCCCAACATTTGTTTTCTTTTCAATTTTATTAAAAAAACCATCTGAAAAATTATTCATGTAAACTAACCTCCTAAAGTAGTATATGAAACTTCATAAAATGGGTTAATTAAATAAAAAAACAAAATTGACTTATAGTAAAAAATATGAAAATGAAAAAATCGAAAAATAGTAAAAATTAAAAAAATACAAAAAAATTAAAATGTAATTATTGAAAAATAAGGGAAAATCAAAAAATAAAAATAGAAAAAATTAAAAATGTCAAAAAACAGTAAAATTAAAAAAATATTTTTTTGGGAAATTATTATAAAATAAGGCTTCTTCAAAATATACGAACAAACGTTTTAAAAAAATGTAAAAAAATTGTTGACTTATGTCATTTTTTGAACTACAATCTAGGTAAAGATAAGGAGATGTAGTATGGTTAAAGAAGAAGTATTGTCCGTTATTAAAAGAAATGGAAAAAAAGTTGATTTTGATGGATCAAAAATTGCTTTAGCAATAAAAAAAGGTTTTGATAGTATAAAAAAAGAAGATGAACCTTCTAAATATACAGAAAAAGATGTTAATTTAGTATATCACGCTGTAATTAACAAGATAGAAAAACAATATCAAGATAAAATTAAAATTGAAGAAATTCAAGATTTAATTGAAAATGAATTAAAGAAAAAATATCCTGATGTCTATGAATCATTTAGTGAATACCGTTTACGTCGTTCACAGTCAAGACAAATGTTTTCAGAAGATAAAAAAATTCATAAATTTTTAAAATCTATTGAAGGTCTTGGATTAAAGACAGCCAGTGAAGAAGACGCAAAAAGAGAAAATGCCAATATTGATGGAAATACAGCAATGGGAACTATGCTTCAATATGGTTCTACGATTTCTAAAGAATTCGCAAAAGCTTATATGATGAAACCAAAATTTGCTGCTGCTCATGATGATGGAGATATTCATATTCATGACATGGATTTCTTGGCAATGGGAACAACTACATGTTGTCAAATAAACTTAGATAAATTATTTAAAAATGGTTTTGATACAGGTCATGGTAGGATTAGAGAACCCAAAGATATTTCTACTTATGCAGCTTTAGCAGCAATTGCTGTTCAATCTAATCAAAACGATCAACATGGTGGTCAGTCTATTCCTGCTTTTGATTACTATATGGCACCAGGAGTATTAAAAACATTTAAAAGACAATTTAAACAAGAAATTTATGACTTAGCTGATTATTCAGGATTCCTTGAATTTATTAACATGGATCGTTTAATTAAAGAAATTGATAAATTAAGTTCTATTGAATTTGACATTCATATATTTGATTCATTTATAAAAGAATCTGATCAAATGAATCGTTTATTTGAAATGGGATATAAAAAAGCATTAGAAAAAACAGAAAGAAAAACTTATCAAGCGATGGAAGGATTTATTCATAATTTAAACACAATGCATTCTCGTGCTGGAGCACAAGTTCCTTTTTCTTCTGTTAACTTTGGTACTGATACATCTCCAGAAGGTCGCATGGTTATTAAAAATTTCTTGCTTTCTACTGAAAAAGGATTAGGAAATGGTGAAACTCCAATATTCCCAGTTTCTATTTTTAAGGTAAAAGAAGGAATTAATTATAATAAAGAAGATAAAAATTATGATTTATTTAAATTAGCATGTAGAGTATCAGCTAAAAGATTGTTCCCAAATTTCTCATTTATTGATGCTCCACATAATCTCCCATATTATAAAGAAGGAGATTATAATACAGAAATCGCTTACATGGGATGTCGTACAAGAGTAATTAGTGATGTTACAGATAAAAATAATCAAATTGTTACAGGAAGAGGAAATTTATCATTTACATCTATTAACTTACCTCGTATCGGAATTAAACACGGAATCTGCTTAAAAGAACGTGAAAAACCAGATATGAAAGGTTTCTTCGAAGATTTAGGAAATATGATGGATTTAGTAAAAGATCAATTACTAGAACGATTTGAAATTCAATGTAGTAAAAGAGTTTATAATTTTCCATTCCTATTAGGCCAAGGAATTTGGAATGATGGTGAAAAATTAGGACCAACTGATCGTATTAGAAAATTATTAAAACACGGTAGTTTATCAATAGGATTTATTGGATTAGCAGAAACTCTAAAAGCCTTAATTGGAGAACACCATGGAGAATCTGAAGAAGCTGAAAAATTAGGACTAAAAATTATTAAATTTATGAGAGAAAGATGTGACCAATACGCTGAAGAATATAATTTAAATTTCTCTTGTTTCGCAACACCTGCCGAAGGTTTAGCAGGAAGATTTGTTGCCATGGATAAAGCAATATTTGGAAAAATAAAAGGAGTTACTGATAGAGAATATTATACAAACTCATTCCATGTGCCAGTATACTATAATATCTCAATCACAGATAAAATAAAGAAAGAGGCACCATTCCATGCTTTAACAAATGCTGGTCATATTAGTTATATCGAATTAGATGGGGATACGGCTTCTAATGTCGATGCAATTGAAGCTGTTGTTAGAATTATGAAAGAATCTGGAATTGGCTATGGTGCAATTAATCACCCTGTAGATCGTGATCCAGTTTGTGGATACGTTGGTGTTATTAATGATGTTTGTCCAAAATGTGGACGTAAAGAATTTGAAGAAATTCCATTAGAAAGAATTAGTTGTAATTGTTAAGGAGGAATATGTATGGAAAAATATGTTGGTGAAGGTGTAGGATTCGAAAGAATTAGAAGAGTTACAGGATACCTTGCTGGAGATATTAAAAGATTCAATAACGGAAAAAGAGCAGAAGAAAGAGATCGTGTAAAACATAGTGGTATCAAAGAAATCCTAAAAAAACAAAAAGAAAACAATGACTAAATGAAAATACGTTTAGCGGCTGATTTACAGTCAGATAGTATTGTGGATGGAGAAGGCATTCGAACAGTGATATGGACACAAGGTTGCCCTCATCACTGTCCAGGGTGTCATAATCCTAGCACTCATAGTTTCAATGATGGATGTCTAATTGATACAAAAGAAATAAAAGAGGAATTAAAAACTATAAAAAATCAAACAGGAATTACTTTCTCTGGTGGAGATCCTATGTGTCAACCAGAAGCTTGTTTAGACATTGCCAAATATGCTAGAAAGCTGGGACTAAATGTTTGGTGTTATACAGGGTATACCTATGAAGAACTTTTAGCAACAAATTCACAAGCAATCATGAATTTTCTAAAAGAAATTGATGTTTTAGTGGATGGAAGATTTATCTTGAGTCAAAAAAGCTTAAATATACGTTTTAGAGGCTCTAAAAATCAACGGTTGATTGATGTAAAAAAAAGTCTTGAAAGGAATGAATTAGTTTTAAAAGAGGAAACAGATTCAAAAGAAAAGACCAAAGAATACATATTTATTTAGAATATGTATTTTTTTGATTTCATAAAATATATTATGAAAAGAATTCATTTAAAACGTAAAAAAAAGAAAAGTCCTCTTGATTACATTTTAATAGTTATTACTTTATTAATTATTTCTGTAATAATAGCTTTTCACTATATTGGAAAACATATTACTCCAGTTATTCAATCTTATGCTGAAAAACAGGCTAAAAGAATTTCATCGGTTATTATTAGTCAAGCAATTACAGATGAGGTATTAGAAACTATTCAAGCTGATGAAATGTTTATCACATCAAAAAGTGAAAATGGAAATACTTCATCAGTTGATTTTAATTCTGCTGTTATGAACCAAATATTGGCAAAAGTTAGTAAAAGTGTAAAAGGATATCTAAAAAAATTAGAATCAGGAGATATAGAAGATATTAATTTATCAGATGCCAGTGTTTTTAATGTCAGTCAGAAAAAATTAAAAAATGGGATTATTTATGAAGTACCAATAGGAATTATTTTTAAAAATGGTCTTTTATCTAATATAGGTCCTAAAATACCAATAAAGTTAAATATTATAGGAGATATTGTAACAGACATTGTAACAGATGTAAAAAATTATGGAATTAATAATGCCATTGTTCAGGTCAGTGTTAAAGTAACGGTTTCTGAAAAAGTTATTTTTCCCTATGAAACAAGTCAGATTAAAATTGAATCTAATATACCAATTGCTATGAAGTTAATTCAAGGAAATGTTCCATCTTATTATTTTACAGGTAGTAATACTCCGTCTTTATCTATTAGCTCTGATTGATATTTAGCAAGATTTTTGTTACAATAAACTAGGTGATAATATGAAATATGTAATAATTAATGATAAAAAATATGAGTTAATAGAAAATTATAAAGATGGTTATAACCAAGAAGAATTAGAAAATAAATTAACAGATTATTTTGATCATTATGATTATATTATTGGCGATTGGGCTTATGGAAAACTTCGTTTAAAAGGATTTTGTAAAAAAGAGAATGCCATTTATAATGAAATTAATGATTATAATCGTAAAAAAGAGTATCTTGAAAAAAATTGTGCGAAAGATTGCCGATATTTTATAATAGAAAAAATATAGCATACATTGTTAAATCATTTTGATATAAAATAAAACATAATATAGTTTATAATAGCAAAATTTGCATTTGTTATATCAAATGGAAGAATTATTTTCCTTTTTTTATGATAAATTTCATTTTAATTAACATTAGGTTACAATAAAATCAAAAATATGATATTATGTAAATACAATAGGAGATGATAAGCAATGAAAAGAAAAGGATTTACACTCATTGAATTACTAGCAGTCATAGTAATATTAGCAATCATCACTTTAATAGCTACACCAATGATATTAGGAGTCATCGAAAAAGCAAGAAAAGGAGCCTCTGAACAATCAGCATTAGGATATATAGATGCTGTAGAAAAACAAGTAGCAATTAATCAAGTAAAGAATGAAAATTTAATTAATGATGGAACATATAATGTCCCAATGACTGGTATTACTGTAAAAGGAGAATCTCCAACCAAAGGATGGCTAAAAATAGAAAAAGGAATGGTAACCAATTATTCCTTTGTAATAGGAAAGTATGTTATTACAAAAGGTAGTGAAACTGTAAAAGGTGATGAACCAACAAAATCTGAAGAAGAAGTTATAAAAACATATCCAGTATATAGTAATGGAACAGCAATTTATTATAATCCAGAGACAAATAGTAAATGTGATGAAAGTGAAGCAGTAAGTACAACAGGAACAAAGACTGGATGTATGAAATGGTATACGTTCAACGATGAAGGTAAAAACGCTTCAACAGTGAATATGATATTAGATCATAATACTACAGCAAAAGTAGCTTATAATTCAACAAAGATTAATACAGAGCCAAAAGAAGTTGCTACTGCTCTTACTACAGATACATCAACATGGAATAGTAATTTAAACGCAAGACTAATAACAGCAGATGAAATTGCAACAATCACAGAAAACAAAAATTTTAATAGTTCAACAACAACTATTGATGCCTGGTTTTATTTAGATAGTAATAATCATACACAAACGGCAACAAGTCAAGGGGCAAGTAAATATGCATGGTTATTTGACTATACAAAAGGTTGTACAACTTTTGGATGTCATATATCTGATTCAAGTAACAATGGATACTGGACAAGTACTCCTGTTCTTGGAAATAATAACTATGTTTGGTTGATTGATAAATTGGGTATTTTGCATGGTACAAATGTTTCTTACTCTGATCGTCTTGGTGTGCGTCCAGTTATAACAATTTCAAAAGATATCATTTCATAATTAGCGTATTTTAAAAAAGTTACACATTTATATTTTGTGTAGCTTTTTTAATAAGTTTATGAATTGATTTCTATACTTTTTGATATCTTTGTGTTATATTATTAAGAAATGAGGTGAGGTTATGTCAAAGGTTATACTTGTTACAGGATCTGCGAAGGGAATTGGGGCATCTTGTATCAAAAAATTTGCTTTGGAAGGTTATAATGTTATTATTCACTATTTAAAAAGTGAAAAACGGGCTAATGAATTAGAAAATTGGGTAAAAGAAAACACTTCTTCAAAAGTTCTTACCGTCCAATGTGATATAACAAAAGAAGAAGAAATTCAAAATATGATACAAAAGATAGTTGAAAAATTTGATCATATTGATGTATTGGTAAACAATGCTGCTTTAGAAATTACAACAGAATTTCAAAATAAAACTAAGCAAGATTTCTTAAGTACTTTAGATACCAACTTAGTAGGAACATTTTTAGTTTCTAAATATGTATCAAAATTTATGTTAGAAAATAAAAAAGGAAATATTGTCAATATTACAAGTAATAATGCTATCAATCAATACGATCCTAGTACTTTAGAGTATGATGCATCAAAAGCAGGAATTATTTCTCTTACACATAACTTAGCTGTTGAATTCGCGCCTTATATTAATGTAAATGCTGTTGCTCCAGGATGGGTAATGACAGAAAAAGTAAAAGAATTAAATGATTCTTTAGACGGAATGTTAGAACAAGAAGAAAGTAAAAAAATATTAATTCATCGTTTTACTTATCCAGAAGAGGTTGCTAATTTAGTTTATTTTTTAACGACAGATGAAGCAAGAAGTATTAATAATCAAGTGATTACAATTGATGGAGGAACAAGATGAAACAAATCATTATTATTCCAAAAGAAGGAGACTTATATTCTTGTACTTTTGAAGAGAATATTAGTCATGCTTTTTACTATCAAAAATATGCTATTCAAAATGGTTTGTCTTTTTTAGATGAATTAACTGATGTATGTTCTTGTGGGAAAACATTTAGTTTAAATGATTATCTAAGTATCATATTAGATGATTATAGTATTAATTGTTTTTGCCCCAATTATTTAAGTAAACAACAGTATGATTGGTTAAAAGGAAAATATTCTACATTTTCTAAACTTCAAAGTATGAATATTCCTTTTCATGCCATGATTTGTTCTGATTTGAAAGATGAAATTTTAGATCAAGAGGATATAAATCCATTGAAACAATTTTATAAAGAAATAAAAAAACATAAGGAGGATACAAATGAAAGAACTTATCGAAAATAGTGAAGAACAACTAAAAGATATTTATTACCAAATAGAAAAAGTAGAAGAATATAATAGTTTTAAGGTATTAGAGGCTTTTAAAAAAAATAATTTATCCGAAATTCATTTTAATATGACAACAGGATATGGCTATGATGATATCGGAAGAGATACTATTGAAAAAATCTATGCAGATATTTTTCAAGCAGAGGACGCTTTAGTAAGAAGCCAATTTATTTCAGGCTCTCATGCTCTTACAGTAGCTTTGTTTGGACTACTTAGACCTGGGGATATCATGCTTTCTATTACAGGGACACCTTATGATACATTACATGAGGTAATTGGAATAAAAGAAAATTCTAGTTCTTTAAAATCTTTTGGAATTTCTTATGAACAAATCGATTTAGAAAATGATGAATTTAATTACTCAAAAATAGAAGAAGCTCTAACAGCGAAAAAAATTAAACTAATCGAAATACAACGTTCAAAAGGATATTCTACTAGAAAAAGCATCACTTTAGAAAAATTAGAAAAAGTAATTCAACTTATTAAAAAAGTAAGCCCAGATACTATTATTATGATTGATAATTGTTATTGTGAATTTGTAGGAAAAAAAGAACCTATTGAATTAGGAGCAGATATTGTAGTGGGTTCTTTAATTAAGAATTTAGGGGCAGGTATTGCTCCAAATGGTGCATATATTGTAGGAAAAAAAGATCTTGTTCATTTATGTAGTGAACGTTTAAATTTACCAGGAGAGGCAAAAGAAGTAGGACCTTCTTTGGGAATGAATAAATCTATTTTACAAGGTTTATTTATGGCTCCTAGTGTTGTAGCAAGTTCTTTAAAAACTGCTGTTTTAACTAGTAAAGTATTAGAAGATTTAGGATATCAAGTAGATCCAACTTATCAAGAAGAAAGAGCAGATATCGTTCAAAGCATTATTTTTAATAATAAAGAAGATTTGATACATTATGTTCAAGGAATTCAAGATGGATCACCAATTGATTCCAATGCAATTCCAGAGCCATGGGATATGCCAGGATATGATGATCAAGTCATTATGGCATCTGGATCCTTCACACAGGGGTCTTCTATTGAACTTTCTTGTGATGGACCAATTAGACCTCCTTATATTGCTTATCAACAAGGTGGACTTACTTATACTTATGGTAAATTAGGACTTTTAAAAGCAATTGAGAGGTTAAAACATGAATAATTCAGGTTTTTTAAAAGATGTTGGTCATGGTATTTTACTCAATCAAGAAGAAGAAAAAATTTTAAAGAAATACGAAATATCTTATTTAAATTGTCAAAGTACAAAAGAATTGTTATTTAAAATTGAAGACTATTTGAATGATTCTTTTGAAGAATTAGAAGACCTAGAAAAATTATCTCTTCGTTTGTCAGAATATTCTTATTATCAGGAAACGAGAAAATAATGAAACAATATATTGATTATTTTACTTATCAAAAAAAATTAAATAATATTTTGACATTTCATTTATTCGAAAAAGAAAATTATGAAGAATATATTTTTGACACTAATATATATCAGAAATATTTATATACTTATCAACAGGTGTTAAAAGATTTTAAAGAATTTATTCAAAATTATCCTATTCATGATAGTTTAGAACTAGGCATTTTATATACATACTTTTTGTTGCCAAATGGAATATTTAGTTTATTCAATAATTTTTCTTATTTTCGTGAATACAGTTTATTTGAACCAAAAGAATTACTTGGTTCAAAAATTATCTCTGGAACTGGGTGCTGCAGACATATTGCTAAAAACTTAGTAGATATTTTAAATATTTGTAATTTTGAATCTTATTATTTGTCAACGCAGTTGTTAGATGAATCAGATTTTCATGCCCTTGTCGGGATATGTCTTCAAGATAAAAAATATGTATTAGATCCAACCAATAAAAAGATAGGATATTTTATCGATGAAGATTACATTATGACAGAAAATCCTATCACACAATCTAGAAAAAGAATTTTTAGATGTTGTGCTTATGATTCAAAACGAAAACAAGAATTGGAGCAATCATTAAATTTAAATGATATAAAAAAATATTATCAAAAAATTCCACTTCATGAAATAGAATCTTTTTTTGATATTTATGCTGATATAGCTGTTTTATATTATAAAAACCAACAAGATTTTCAAAATTTTAAAAGAGAAGAAATAGAAAATTATCAAAAAATATATAAAAAAATGAACAATCTTTTTTACTACAGAAAGGAAAATTAAAAATGGAAAAAATAATAAGTGAATTAAAAAAAATAATAGATGAGATCAAAAAGAATAATGATTCTTTAAAATCGAATGAAATAAAAACTATTGATCAAAAAATAGAAGAGTATTTTGACTGGTATGAAGAAAATATTTTATTATATAAGTGTAGAGCAAATGAGAGAGAAGAATTAGAAAATTTAAAAAAATTAATTAATAAATTTGTAGTTTGGTATGAAATTAGATACCCCGATTATGAATTAAGTAGAAAGATTCCTTTTTACTATGATGACAATTCTAGAGAAATGAACGAAATATTAAAAGAACAAAAACAAGTTCCTAATGATTTTGATTGGTCTACTTTTTATGATAAAAAGGTATTTTTGAAGTCATTATCTCAAGAAGAAAAAGAATTGATATCAGGAGATAGATATAATCGTAGAATGACAGATTTATGGTTTGAAAATCAGGATGATCGTTTTTACCGTGTTCAATTGACCATCAGTAACAAATTTAATGTAACAAAAGCTTTTATGCCATATTTTTCTAGTGGAGATTCTCTTTCAAAGGAAGAGTTACAAGGTAAATCGATTGATGAAGCAATTCAAATATTAAAAAGTTATCGATATATTTTGAATGATCGTGATAATGATTTTTTTCAATATCAAAAAAATTTAAGAGAAAATCCTCATAAAATTTTTGATGTTATTATGTATTCTATGATTAAAAGTGGTGGGCGATATACTGGACCTAGACGAGCTTTATTATTCGCACAAGAGTTTCATCTTAACATGGACATTCCAATGTCTTATGGTGTAATATCAGATGATGAAAATACTTTGTACTTAATTGATGAATATTTAAAAAATGGTGGTCATGAAAATCTTATATGTTGTGTTGATTACTTTAGAAAAGATAAAAAAGTTATGCCTTTAAATGACATTATAGAAAAATTTTTAAATGATGAACCTTCTTACGAAGTTCAAAGAGAAATATCTAGTAGGAAGTATGATTTAGAGGAACAATTAGTAACTATTTTAAATAGTCAAATAGATCCTAAAGAATTGGAAAATGAAAAGATAAGAAAATATAGAATTGAAAGAAAATTAAAAGGTAATTAATTTATTGGAGAAATATATATGGAAGAAATAACAAACAAAAATTGTTTATACCCTGCAACGATTTCTTACAGTAAAAAAAGCTTTTAATGTATGATGATAATCAAGAATTATTATTATATAAAAAAGATTATTTGATTATAGTACCTGGTACAGATTTTAATATGAATGAATTGTTAGAACAAGCAATTTATCATTTGACAGGAATTCAAATTAATTCTGATAATGTGGTCGATTTAATTGCTACGAAAAATTATATTAAAGAAAATCATTCTATCAATGGAAAATTAAAATTTATTTATAAAGAATTGCGTAGAGAATATTATTCTTATTATTTAGGAGATTCTAGAATTTATCCTTATGAATTTAATGCATTAGGAGAATTTACTAAAATTTCTTTAGAACAATTGCTAAAAGAACAATATAATCCTTTTTTTCCGGTTTTAAATGAATTAAGTAAACGTTTAACTTATCAAAAATATTAAACAAATTATTGACTATCTTAAATTTTATGAATATAATAGAGTCAAAGCAAAGAACAAGAGGAGTATAATGATTTTATTTGAAAGAGAGTTAGTGGTTGGTGAAAACTAATAAATAAATCATTAGAAGGTAGCTTGGGAGCTATATATCAGAAATCATAGTAAGATATATTGTTAGTCGCATTAAGACTTCAAGATAGAGTAATCTATGAATTAAGGTGGTACCACGTAATCACGTCCTTATAGGGGCGTGTTTTTTTTGGAGGAAAATATGAAAGAGTATTTAAAGTTATTTAATGATTATGTTAAAACATTTGATTATCAAGATAAAATGATTTTACATAAATTTCATCATACATATCGAGTGATGGATTTTTGCAAACAGATTGCTCTTAGTATTCATGCAGATACTAAAATCTCACAATTATGTGGTTTATTTCATGACATCGGAAGGTTTGAACAATATAGAAAGTATCAAACTTATTCTGATATTCATTCAACTGATCATGGTGATTTAGGAGTTTCTATTTTAAAAGAACATTTTAATTCAATAGAAAATTATGATTTAATCTTATTTACTACTAAAAATCATAATAAATTAATAATAGAAGAAACAGAGGACTCTAAAAAACTTTTATTTACTAAAATTGTAAGAGATGCTGATAAGTTGGATATTATGAAAGAACAGGGCCTTATTATCAAAGACTTGAAAGCAACTGTTAACGAAGAAATTTTAAGCCAGTTGTTTTCTAATCAACCTGTTCATGATCAAACTCTCAAAACGGATGTAGATTATGTTTTTAGACTATTAGGATTTATTTATGATATTAATTTTAAATATACATATCAATATATTTTAAATAACCATATCATTGAAAACAAAATTAATTTATTAGAGTGTTATATAGAAGCTGAACGTTTAGAAGCATTAAAAAAACATTTGATAGAATATTGTAAGAAGAAGGTGGATGAATGAAAAGAGGCAACTTAATTATTATTCCTGATGAAAATCAAATATTAAGTCCTATTTTTAGTGAAGATATTATAGGAAAAGACGCTCATAATAATGGAATTGAAAAGTTTATAAAAAAGTATTATCCAAATACTCCAATTCAAATTGATTTGAACGACTATAATGGTGCACCTTGTGAAATAGCGAAAATGAACCATTTAGTAGTCAAAACGGAGGATACAGTTTCTTTGGTAATCATTTATTTGCCTGAGATTATTACAGATCGCCAAATTACTTGGCTAATGGAACAAAGATTGATTTTTGAACAATATCAGACTTGTGTTGGTTTATCTGAAACAAAAGAAGAAGATAAAATTGTTTTCAAAGAAATAAATGGGTTATCTGAAATATTGAAAGAAGCAAAAAGAAAAAATAACAGAAAGGATGAAATTCATGTTAGATAAAAAATATAATCATTTAGAAGTAGAAAAAGATAAATATGAAAATTGGAAACAGAAAGGATATTTTACAAGTGGTGATTTATCTAAAAAGCCATATAGTATTGTAATACCACCTCCTAACGTAACAGGAAAATTACATTTAGGTCATGCTTGGGATACGACTTTACAAGATATCATGATTCGTTATAAAAGAATGGATGGCTATGATGCATTATGGCTACCAGGAATGGATCATGCTGGAATTGCCACTCAAGCGAAAGTAGATAAAAAATTGCGTGATATGGGAATTGATCCAAGAAGTATGACAAGAGATGAATGGCTAAAACATGCTTGGTCATGGAAAGAAGAATATGCTGAAAATATTCATAGACAATGGGCTAAAATGGGATTAAGTCTAGATTATACAAAAGAAAGATTTACCCTAGACGAAGGTTTATCAAAAGCTGTCCGTCATGTTTTTGTAACACTTTATAATAAGGGTTTAATTTATAGAGGAGAAAGAATTATTAACTGGGATCCTGTTGCTATGACAGCACTTTCTAATGAAGAAGTTATTTATCAAGAAGATGAAGGCGCCTTTTATCACTTAAAGTATTTTATTGAAGGAACTAGTGATTACTTAGATGTTGCAACAACTCGTCCAGAAACATTATTTGGAGATACGGCAGTCGCTGTAAATCCAAGTGATGAAAGATATCAAAATCTAATTGGAAAAAATGTCATTTTACCAATTGTTGGTAAATTAATTCCAATTGTAGGGGACGAACATGCTGATCCAACATTTGGAACAGGTGTAGTTAAAATTACTCCAGCTCATGATCCAAATGACTTTGAAGTAGGAAATAGACATCACTTAGAACGCGTTGTTGTAATGAATAAAGATGCTACAATGAATAAAAATGCACTTCATTATGAAGGACTTACTAGAGAAGAATGTAGAGAAAAATTACTAGAAGAATTAAAAGAAAAAGATCTATTAATTCGTATTGAACCAATGGTACATAGTGTTGGACATAGTGAAAGAACCAATGCTGTTGTAGAACCATATTTATCAAAACAATGGTTTGTAAAAATGAGACCTTTAGCTGATGCAGTATTAAAAAATCAAGAAAGCCCAGAAACAAAAGTAAATTTTGTTCCAGAACGATATGAAAAAACAATGAATCACTGGATGGAAATTACTTATGATTGGTGTATCTCTAGACAATTATGGTGGGGACATCAAATACCAGCTTGGTATAAAGGCGATGAAGTTTATGTAGGAGAAGAAGCTCCTAAAGAAGAAGGATGGACACAAGACCCAGATGTCTTAGATACTTGGTTTTCTAGTGCATTATGGCCTTTTTCAACAATGGGGTGGCCAGAGGATACAGAGGCTTTAAAAAGATATTATCCAAATAATGTTTTAGTAACAGGATATGATATTATTCCATTCTGGGTAAATAGGATGACTTTCCAAGGATTAGAATTTACGAAAACAAGACCATTTAAAGATTGTTTAATTCATGGTTTAATTCGTGATAAAGAAGGAAGAAAAATGTCAAAATCTTTAGGAAATGGTGTAGATCCTATGGATGTAATAGAAAAGTATGGTTGCGATTCTTTAAGATTTTTCTTGGCTACTTCAACAGCTCCAGGAATGGATCTTCGTTATGATGAAGAAAAAGTAAAATCAACTTGGAATTTTATTAATAAATTATGGAATGCCTCTCGTTTCGTTTTAATGAATCTAGAAGATTTTGATATGAAGGATTATTCTTTAGAAAACTTAAAAGAAAGTGACAAATGGATTGTTACAAAATTAAATTTATTAATTCAAAATGTAAGAGAACATATGGATAAATATGAATTTAATGTAGTAGGCAGTGAAATTTATAGCTTTATTTGGGATGATTTTTGTGATTGGTATATTGAACTTGCTAAAATCAATATGGATAATACAACTAAATCCGTATTAATTTATACTCTAGAAAATATATTAAAATTACTTCATCCATTTATGCCTTATGTAACAGAAGAAATTTATCAGATGCTTCCTAATGCATTAGAATCTATTATGATTAGTTCTTATCCAGTTTATGATGAAACTAAAGTATTTAACTCTAGATTAGATGATATTATTGCTCTTATTAGTAGAATTAGAAAAATAAAATTAGAAAATAATATTGGAAAAGAATTCTTTATTGAATATGATAATACATATTTGAGTGATCATATTGATTTAGTAAATCGTTTAACAAAGATTAATCAAGGTTCTTTAAAGAAAGAAAATTGCTCTAAAATTGAAATTGCTTTTCAAGATGGTGTTGTTACACTTTACTATGATGGAAGTGAAAATTTAAGTAAATTAAAAGAATCTTTAGAAAAAGAAAAAGAACGATTAGAAAATAGTATTCAAAGAAGACAAAAATTATTAAGTAACGAAAATTATGTAAATAAGGCTCCTGTAGATTTGGTTTCTAAAGAAAAAGAGACTTTGGAACATGAATTACAAGAATTGGAATTAATTAAAAATAAACTAAGTTAATTATCTAATTGAAAAAAGTTTAAGAAAAAATCTTAGACTTTTTTTGACAATTATTTGACAAATCTACTAGCCAAATGGTGAAATATTTGTTATTATCTAAGTAAGATAGGGACTCGCCCTAGTAGTTAGATAGGAGATTTGTATGGAATTAAAATTTAAAATAGCAACAGAAGAAGATTTAGAAGGAATCATTCAATTATGTAATGAATGTTTCAATGAAACAACTAGTATGGAATATGCTACAAAAATGTTTGAAGCAACAAAAAATGATCCTAATCAAATTTATTTGGTAGGTTGTGATGGAGATAAGATTATCGCACATGTAAAAATTACGATTATCCCAACAATATATGAAAAAATGAATACTTATGCAATAATCAATCATGTCTGTGTAAAACCAGAATATAGACGTCATGATATTGCTACACATATGCTTGATGAAGTAACAAGAATTTGTAAAGAAAAAAATTGTGTATGCATGGAATTATGGTCTATGAACTTTAGAGAAGCAGCTCATGCTTGTTACAAACACTATGGATTTGGTGTTGATGATGCAAAATTCTTTTCAAAAAAAATATAAGGAGATGTTATTATGAAGATTAGCAATGTTTATATCGGTGGCTGGTTTCAAAGAACAATGCTACAATTAACAGAAATATATGATTTTTTAAGAGATTGTAAATCTCAATTGAATTTAGATCCAGAAAAACTTCAAGAATTTCGCAAAAGTTTAGAAATTGGAAAAATTGATTATGGTGTAGCTGGAGAAGAATACATTGAATTTACGACAGCTCTAAATATGAAAGTAAAAGTATTTGAAGATGGTTTGATTACGGTCAATAATACAAATGTTAGTGATGATACTTTATTTGCTGATTTAGATAAAATTACAGATTACTATGAAAATAAGTTATCACCAGCCTTTAATTATTTATTTAGTTTGGGAGCACCTGTCCCAAAAGAACTTGCTCATATAGAAACCATATATCCTTATTTTATTATTTGTGATAATGTTACCAAAGAAGATATTTCAGATTTGTTATCTAGAACTGAAAAACAAAAATATTTTGAATTTTCTAGTGAAAAATATGATGTTGTTAGAGGAGATAAATATTATTTTATTAATAATAAAAAACAATCTCTTGAAAATATTGAACGTTATATTGAATCACAAGTTTTTATTCGTGAATTTAAAGGACAATTACATCGTTATTTAAATATTCATAGAATTATTTGGGAAAAAATTGATAATATTAAAGATAAAGTTAATGTAAAAGGATCCGAAATTGTTAAATTTACAACAAAACTAGAAGGTTATTCAAAAACAGTAAACTTAATTGATGGAAGAATTAACCAAATGAGTACTTATATTTCAACTAGAGAAAAAATTGTTAAAGCAGATCCTGAATTAACAGAATTTTTAGCAATCTCTGGATATCGTTATGAAACATTAAGAGATACTTTAAATTATATTCAATATTTATGGGATATGACTCAAACACATTTGAATCAAGCAAAAAGTTTATTTTCTGAAATTAAATCAGATGTTACAAATAGTTCAGTATCGAATTTAACAGTAGTCACTTCTATGAGTGCTGGAGCATCTCTTTTAGGACTTTTAAATGAATCACTTCCAACTGTTAATCTAATGGGATTTGTTTACTTTTTAATTTTGGCTTTAATTGGTTGGATTTCAACAAAAATTTTATCATTTATAGGAAAACAAAGAAAATATGAAGTAACAGATGTTGAATATGATAAGGATATTAAATGAAACGATACGTTCAAATATTTAAAAATTTATTAAAAATTGATAATAATAAATTATTTGTAATTATTCAAATGTTTATTAGTTCAGGAATTAATAACATTACTAGTTTGTTACCACCAATTGCGACTTCTGGAATTATTGCAATGATCACGAATAATAATTTTGATGGTATTTGGTATTTTGTAGTCTTATATATTATTTTTTATTTAATGTATTTTGGCTCTTTATATTGGAATTATCATACTTATACTGTTTTAGCAGATTATTATCATTTAAATGTTCAAAAAATGTTATTTGAAAAAGTAGCCAATAATGAAGCTATTTTTGAAAAGTTTTCAAAAGGTAAAATTATAGAAACGTGTAGTGATGACATCCGTTATCTAGTAGATGTTATTGATTGTATTGTAAAAGCAACTATGAGTATTGTAAAACTTGTTATTATATTTATCATATTTATGTATTACAATATTATTGTGGCAACTATTGTTTTAGTTTTAGATTTGTTATATTTAAAATTAATGAATGATAATTCTAAAAAAGTTTCTAAATATTATGAGGGAACTAGAAAGTATGAAGATAAGATTATTGATATTTTAAATCAAATGCTT
>URDT01000024.1 GCA_900546745.1 uncultured Mycoplasmatota bacterium
TTTATCAAAATATGCTTTAGCTAGTCAATTAAATGTTTTAAATACAAAATTAGATGGAAAAGCTAACATATCACATACACATGATTGGAATAATATTACAAGTAAGCCTAATTCTTATAATAGTGCTCCGAGAGGAAACATTGTTAATTATAATACTTCAATTTCTAATCCTACTCAGCTTACTGCTCCAGGAGATGGATATTTCTTTGCTAGGTATATGGGATCATATTTTACTATGATATCATCATCAACACAACTTCAGAGTGGCATTACATGTCCTAGTTCTAGTTCTGGAGGAAATTATTGTAGTGTTTATCTTCCTGTTAGATCAGGTGAGGTAGTGACTCTATGGATAGGCGCTGGTAATTTAGAAACATTAAGTTTTATTTATCAAAATTAAAGATAGATTAAAATTTTAATCTATTTTTTTCTACCTACTAGATTTTAATATTATATTATTATATAATATTTTAGGATAAGAAGGTGCAATATGAAACCAGTTGTTTTATGTATTTTAGATGGTGTTGGTATTAGAAAAGAAAAACATGGAAATGCTTTCAAAATTGCGAAACTACCAACACTACATAAATTATTAAAAGAATATCCTAATAGCTTATTACAAGCTAGTGAGGAAAATGTCGGATTACCTAAAGGTCAAATGGGTAATAGTGAAGTCGGACATACGAATATAGGAGCCGGTAGAATTGTTTATCAACCTTTAGAAATTATTAATCGTAGTATTAATGATAATTCTATTTATCAAAATGAAAAAATTATTTCATTTATGAAAAAAACAAAAAAACTACATCTTTTAGGACTACTAAGTGATGGGGGAATTCATTCTCATATTAATCATTTGTTTACCTTAATTGATATGGCTAAAAATAATGGAATAGAGGAACTTTATATTCATGTTTTTACAGATGGTAGAGATACATTACCAGACTGTTCCTTAAAATATATTCAAGCTTTAGAAAATAAACTAAAAGAAGTAGGAATTGGAAAAATTGCAAGTATATCTGGTAGATATTATGCAATGGATAGAGACAATAATTATGAAAGAACAAAATTGTGCTATGATGTTTTAACATCTGATGTAGAAGAAGTGAAAGATTATGGAAAGTATATAAAAGATAGTTATCAAAATCAAGTTTTTGATGAATTTATAAAACCTATTAAAGTTACTAACGAAGGTACTATTCACGAAGGAGATTCTTTAATTACTTTTAACTTTAGACCAGATCGTTTAAGACAATTGTTTGCTAGTTTAACAAATCCTGAATTTAAAGGATTTGAAACTAAATTTACAACTAAACTTTTAACAATGTTTACAGTAAGTGATGAAGTTATCTATGATCATGTATTTGAACATATTAATTTAAATAATGCCTTTGGACCATATATAGATTCCTTAGGGTTAAAACAATTAAGAATTGCTGAGACAGAAAAATATGCTCATGTTACTTACTTTTTTGATGGTGGGAAGGAATTAGATTTAAAAGGAAGTAAACGAATTCTAATCCCTTCTCCTAAAGTAGCAACTTATGATTTAAAACCAGAAATGAGTGCATTAGAAATTACAGATACTTTATTAAAAGAATTGGATAAAGATATTTATGATGTAGTAATTTTAAACTATGCGAACGGTGATATGGTAGGACACACTGGTAATTTAGAGGCTACTGTTCAAGCTTTAGAAGTATTAGATCAGTGCGTGGATAAACTTTATCGTAAAGTGAAAGAAAAAAATGGCGTTTTAGCAATTACAGCTGATCATGGAAATAGTGATTGGATGTTGGATGAAGAAAATCATAAAATAACCTCTCATTCTATGAGCCCAGTTCCTTTTATTATTACAGATAAAAAATATGAGTTAAAAGATGGTAAGTTATCTGATATTGCTCCAACATTGTTAACTTTAATGAATCAACCAATTCCAAAAGAAATGACAGGAAATAATTTGTTAGTAAAAAAAAACTGGAAAAAATCTTTTAAAATAATTTCTTTCCTTATTTTCTTTATTTTACTTGGAATTTATTCTTTTCGTTTTATTCATTATTATCGATTAGAGCATCAAAATGTTGTTGATTCTACTTTGTCATATAAAATAATTAGTAATAATGAAGATAATTCTAATTTTAAAGAAATTGAAAAAGAATATATATTTCATGGTACTGATGTAAATAATTATGTCTTTTATTCTAATCAACTATGGAGAATTGTGAAAATAAACAAAGATCATTCTATTACGATGGTAACAAATGATATTGTTTCTGATTTAGTGTATAGTTATGAAACTTCAAAATTTTCTGATTCTTACGTATATCAATGGTTGCAAGAACAATATTATTCAAAATTAAATCAACCAGATCAGTATTTAATTAGTTCTACTTATTGTGTAGCACCAGGAAAAACAAGAAAAGAAAATTGACAAACAAAGGAAGAATCAAAAGTTGGTTTGCTTGCTTATTATAATTATGTTGAGTCAGGAGCAAATCAAGGATATTTAAATATTAATCAGTATTTTTGGACATTAACACCTAGCGATAATAATAAAACATGGTATGTTTTTAAAGAAGGTGGAATGAACGATAAATCATATGACGGAGATACTTATCATAGTTATGGTATTCGTCCTGTAGTTACTATTAGTAGTGATATCTCATATGTTAGTGGTGATGGTACAAAAGAAAATCCATATACCTTTGAAGAAAAAGAAAATTTAGGAGTAGGTTCTTATATTAATTATAGTAATCAAACTTTTAGAATTATTAATCAAACAGATCATTCCCTTATTTTAGCTTCAACAACACCTTTGAAAACAACTCATATTTTTTCTAATAAAACTAGTTTATATCAAAAAAATGATTATAATTCTTTGTTTTATTATTTAAATAATACTTATTATAATACATTAGATAAAACTTTATTATTAGATGAAACATGGTATACAGGTTATTATAATAGTGACAATAACTATGATTATCGTAAAATTTATGATACTTCTGTTGTTTCAAAAGTCGGATTAATGAATGTTTCTGATTTATTTGTTTTAAACATAGATTATAGTTTAATAACACCTTATAATAAAGAAATGATTACTACAATTGATAAAGATGGTATGTTAAAACATAATAAAATTACAGAAAAAAATAATATTATACCTACAATTAGTATAAAGAAAGAAATACAAGTAGTAAGTGGTTCTGGTACATTAGAGGATCCTTATGTAGTAAGTGAGTGATGTAATGAAAAAAAATAAACTTTTCATATTAGCTATTGTAATAGATGTCTTAATGGCTATATTTCTATTTTTAGCTTATGGCCCTATTTCTTATTTTAGAGATTTATTAATAACAACGGCTATGACAACAAAGAGTCATAAGTATATAGCTAGAACTTTATATAGCGAACGAACAATAGCAAAAGTAATGAGTGGAAACTCTATTGAAGAAATTGATGAAGATACAGATAGTAGTCAAATTAATTTTGATTCAATCCAAGAAAGTGATCATTATGAATCTATTTATGAAGAACAGGTATTAAAAAAAGAAGATAATAATGATTACAAAGTAGTTCCTATTTCTGGAACAGGATATCAAGGTTATATGGTTGTTGTATATGATGCTTCTAAAGTGTCTTTAGCTTCTACAGCGTACCTAGGAAAAACAGGCCAAATACTAAGAGATATTACTAAAAATTATAAAGCTCAATTGGGTATTAATGCTGGAGGATTTGCTGATGCAAGTGGTGTTGGTGATGGTGGAACTCCAACGGGTACTGTAATATCAAACGGAAAAATTCTTTACCGTGGACCTGATACTGGTTGGGAAGGTGGTTTGATTGGTTTTAATAAAGATCATGTTTTAGTTTTAACGAAAGAATCACCAGAAACTGCAATTCAAAATGGTATGATTGATGCTGTTGAATTTGGCCCATTTTTAGTAGTAAATGGTAAGTCGGCTATTACGAAAGGAAATGGTGGAGGAGGGGTTTCTTCTCGAACAGTTATTGCCCAGAGAAAAGATGGAATTGTATTATTTTTCATTATTGATGGAAGACAACCTGGATATAGTATTGGAATTAGTTTAAGTGAAATGACAGAATTGTTGACGAGATACAAAGCTTATAATGCTGCTAATTTAGATGGAGGAGCTTCTACAACATTAGTTATTAATAATAAATTAGCAAATAAACCATGTGGTATTGGTGGAACAGGAGAAAGAAGAATTCCAAATGCTTGGATTGTAAAAAATTAAAACACCTATTTTTTAGGTGTTTTATAATGCTCTTTTACTAGTTTTTTAACTCTTTTATATTCTTTCAAATTATAATCTACAAATTGATTTGATTTTTTTAAATCTTGATCATCTACAATGTAAAATCTCTTTGTGTAAATTCTAAGTTTATTTCTTAATCCTTTACTTTCCTCTTGATCAATTCCCATGTCAGGTAAGGAAGAACATAATGAAAAGATAACTGCTAATGAAGAACAATAATCCTTTTCATTTTCCTTTAATTCAAAACTGGAATTAATGATATCGTCAGAAACTAGGAAATTTAAAAATTGCATTTTAAACAAAGGATCATTTTCAAATTGTTCCAAAATTGCTTGACTGTGTGTTTCAATGTATTGGGCTTTTATAAAAATAGCTTTTTTTTCTTTTTCCTTTAAAATTTTTTCGTTAATCATAAGTACTTCCCCTTCTTTTCATGGTATTATATCACATGTTTTCGATTTGTCAATTTTCTTGAAATAATAACAAATTTATATTATAATGAAATAGGTGAAAAGAATGTTTAAAATCGGTAATATAGAGATTCAGAATCCTATTGTTTTAGCTCCTATGGCTGGAATTTGTAATAGTGCCTATAGAAGAATTATAAAAGAAATGGGTTGTGGTCTAATTTATGCAGAAATGGTAAGTGATAAAGCAATTACGTATGGTTCCAAAAAAACGATTGACATGCTTTATATGACAGATATGGAAAGACCAATCGCACAACAAATTTTTGGAAGTGATAAAGATTCTTTTGTCACAGCAGCCAAATATATTTATGACAATATGCATCCTGATATTATTGATATTAACATGGGATGCCCTGTTCCTAAAGTAGCTTTAAGGGCTCAAGCTGGAAGTGCATTATTAAAAGATCCTATTAAAGTATTTGATATTGTTTCATCAGTTGTAAAAGCAGTTCCTGTTCCAGTAACAGTTAAAATTAGAAGTGGTTGGGATCAAAATCACATTAATGCTGTAGAGATTGCTAAAGTTGTAGAACAAGCAGGTGCGAAAGCAATTGCTGTTCATGGTAGAACTAGAAGTCAAGGATATAGTGGAAAAGCAGATTGGAACATCATTAAACAAGTAAAACAAGCAGTTACAATTCCTGTTATCGGTAATGGAGATGTTAGATCTTGTTATGATGCGAAAAAGATGTTAGATGAAACAGGTTGTGACGCTGTGATGATTGGTAGAGGTGTTTTAGGAAATCCTTGGTTGATTAAAGAATGTATTGATTATATAGAAAATAGAAAGATTCCTAAAAAGGTGAGTATTGATGAAAAATATGATATGATTCTTTATCACATTCATTTGTTAGAACAGCAAAAAAATGAAAAAGTAGCAAATCTAGAGATGAGAACTCATATTGCATATTATTTAAAAGGCGTTCCCGGAGCTTCTGAATTAAAGCAAAAAGTGTTTCAAACAAAGAACTTAACAGAGTTGAAAAATTTAATTAAGGAATATAAAGAGGTGAATTATGAAAGTTAATATATGGCGTCGTATAGGAGCTTATTTAATTGATTTAGTAATAGTGGTATTTATTTTATCTGCTGTTTATTATTTCTTACCAAAAAAAGATTATATTCAACAGTTAAATCATGAACTTACAGAACTAAATGAACAGGTTTTGAATAAGTCTATTTCATATTCGACATATTTTAAGAATTTTGCTGATATTACACATCAAATTGATTATGAACAGTCCTTATATACAGGAATTGATATTTTATTAATTTGTCTTTATTTCATTATTATTCCTATGTTAAATAAGGGTAGAACTTTAGGATTATATATACTGGGACTCAAGATAGAGGATCAAAGTGGTCATTTAAAATTTATTCACTTATTGATTAGAAATCTTATTATAAATGGAATTTTATATATGTTAGTTTGCTTTACATGTGCTTATTTTATGAGTGGAGTTCCATATTTTGTCGTTATCAGTATTTTTGGCATTATTCAAATTTTACTAGTATTTATTAGTCTATTTATGATACTATATAGACATGATCACAAAGGATTACAAGATATTTTAAGTAATACATTTATTACAAGAGAGGTGTTAAAATGAGAGAATATACAGATCAAGAGTTAGCTCGTAGAGAAAAAGCAAGCAAAATAAGAGAAATGGGAATGGACCCATTTGGACATCGTTTTGAAAGAACAGATTTTTCTAGCGATGTAAAAGATAAAGTAATAGGATTAAGTCATGATGAAGTATTAGAAAAAAATATTCATGTAGTAGTGGCTGGAAGAATAATGTTTATTCGTAAAATGGGAAAGGCTAGTTTCTTTACAATTAAAGATAAAAAAGGACCAATTCAAGTTTATATATCAATTAATGATGTAGGAGAAGAAACTTATACTTTATTTAAAACTGCTGATATTGGAGACATTGTTGGAGTAGAGGGTAATGTAATGCTTACTCAAACAGGAGAAGTTACAATTAAATGTTTTAAATATACTCACTTAGTAAAATCGTTAAGACCACTTCCAGAAAAATTCCATGGACTTCAAGATGTAGAAGAACGCTATAGAAGACGTTATGTAGATTTGATGATCAATGATGAATCAAGACGTGTCGCTTTCTTGAGACCTAAAATCATTAGATGTATTCAAAATTATATGGATAATCAAGGATTTACAGAAGTTGAAACACCAGTTTTATCAACATTACTTACAGGTGCTTCAGCAAGACCTTTTGTAACTCATCATAATACACAAGATTTAGATATGTACTTAAGAATTGCTTTAGAATTACCATTAAAAAGATTATTAGTTGGTGGTATGGAAGCTGTTTATGAGATTGGAAGAACTTTCCGAAATGAAGGAATGGATCCAAGACATAATCCAGAGTTTACTTTGATGGAAGCTTATTTAGCTTATTCTGATTTAGCTGGTATGATGGATTTAACAGAAAAAATGTTTCAAAAAATAGCGAAAGATGTTATTGGTAAAACAGATTATCATTGGTATGGCCATGATATTAGTCTAGAAGGACCATGGAAGAGAATTAGTATGGTAGATGCCATTAAAGAACAAACAGGAATTGATTTTAAACAAGAAATGACTGTAGAAGAAGCCTTGAATTTAGCACAAGAACATCATATTGAAGTTCAAGAGCATGAACATAGTGTAGGTCATATTATAAATTTATTCTTTGAAAAATATGTAGAGGAAACATTAATTCAACCTACATTCCTTTATGGACATCCTGTGGAAATTTCTCCTTTGACAAAGAAAAATCCTGAAGATCCTAGATTTGTTGATCGTTTTGAACTATTTATTGGTGGAAAAGAATTCGCAAATGCTTATACAGAATTAAATGATCCGGATGATCAACTAGAAAGATTTGAAGCTCAACTTGCTGAAAAAGATTTAGGAAATGATGAGGCTAATGATATTGACTATGACTTTATTGAAGCATTAGAATATGGAATGCCTCCTGCTGGTGGTATAGGATATGGAATTGATCGTTTAGTTATGTTATTTACAGAACAAGATTCTATTCGTGATGTTATTTTATTCCCTACAATGAAACCAGTGGATAAAAATTAATGAAATTATACATTGTTAGACATGGAGAAACAGATTGGAATAAAGATCGTTTACTTCAGGGTGATGTAGATATTCCATTAAATGGAACAGGGAGAAAACAAGCTTTAGAAGTAAGAGAACTATTGAAAAATAAAACAATTGATTTATGTGTTTCAAGTCCCTTATCAAGAACTTATGAAACAGCTGAAATAATTGTTGATAATAAATGTAAAATTATAACAGATACTCGTTTAATCGAAAGAGGATTTGGTCAATTAGAAGGAAAAGACATCTCTTGCTATGACAGTCATTCTTATTGGAATTATCAATTGAATATGAGTAATCAAGGAGTAGAAAGCATCCAAACATTGTTTAAACGAGTGTCAGAGTTTTATCAAGATTTAAAAAATCAATACTCTAATCAGACTGTTTTAATTGTCGCACATGGCGCTGTTGTAAGAGTACTTCATTTTATAATTAATGGTTATAATGAAAATACTAATTTTTTATCATTTAAGATTCCCAATTGTAAATTATTTGAATATGAGGTGAAATAATGATAGAAGAATTATTAAAATTAAGATGTCAGTTTATTCAATTGAAGATGGCTGAGATTAGTTCTAAAGTATCAATTGATTTAGGATCACCATTAGAACGTTCTGATTATCAATTAGTAAATTGTGCAGAAAGTAGACTAAATAAACAGTCTTTAGAACAATCAAATTATCAGTTAATCAAAAGGAAAGAAGGAAGAAAATGAAAATATTATCTGTAAATGCTGGAAGTTCATCTTTGAAATTTCAAATGTATGAAATGCCTGAAGAAAAAGTATTAATTTCTGGTGTTTTTGAAAGAATTGGTTTAGAAAATAGTTTTTATACAATTAAATTAAATGGTGAAAAAATTAAAAACGAAGAACCACTACCAAATCATAGTGTGGCTGTGGAATATTTAATTCAAGAACTATTAAAAAATAATGTAATTGAGTCTTTAGATGAAATTAAAGGAGTAGGACATAGACTTGTTCATGGTGGAGATAAATATGCTTCTTCTGTTATTATTGATGATGATGTTATGAAAACTGTAGAAGAGTTATCCGATTTAGCGCCACTTCATAATCCAGCAAATTTAATGGGCGTAAGAGCATTTATGAAAGAAATTCCTGGAGCTATTCAAGTAGGATGTTTTGATACAGCTTTTCATCAAACTATGAAAGAGGATAGATATTTATATGCAATTCCTTATGAATGGTATAAAGATTATGGAATTCGTAAATATGGTTTCCATGGTATGAGTCATAGATATGTATCAGAAAGAGTAAATGAACTTATGGATAAACAATATTCTAATGTAATTGTTTGTCATTTAGGAAATGGTGGTTCTATTTCCGCTGTTCGTGATGGAAGATGCGTTGATACAACAATGGGATTTACTCCAAATGCTGGTATTGTAATGGGATCTCGTTCTGGTGATATCGATTATAGTATGATTCCTTATTTAATGAAGAAAACTAATATGAGTATTGAAGAAATTGATAATGCTTTAAATAAAAAGAGTGGAATGCTTGGGATTAGTGGAGTATCTAGTGATTTTAGAGACATTGATGCTGCTATTGCTCAAAAAGATAAAAGAAGTATTATGGCCCATTATTTATATGTAAATTCTATTGTTAGTTATATTGCTAGATTTTATGTAGAATTAGGTGGAGTGGATGCTATCTGTTTCACTGCTGGAGTAGGAGAAAATGCTCCTCATGTTAGACGTATGGTAATGGATCGTTTATCTTGCTTAGGAGTAAAAATAGATAGGGAAGCAAATGAAGAAATAAGATTTGGAAAAGAGGGTATTATATCAGCTCCAGATTCTAGTGTTCCTTGTTATGTTATTCCAACTGATGAAGAAGTTATGATTGCCCGTGATACATATCAATTTATAGAAGCGTAATAGGAAGTGTGATAATAGTGGGGAACATTATAAAAAAAATTTATAGTGAAATTAAAAAGTACGATAAAATAGTGATTGCTCGACATGTTGGAGCTGATCCGGATGCATTGGGAAGTTCTATTGGATTAAAAGAAATTATTATGGCTACATTTCCTAGAAAAAAAGTGTATGTAGTTGGATTTCCAGCTAGTAAATTTAGATATATGGGAGAATTAGATAAATTTACGGATGAGATGTATAATAATTCACTATTGATTGTTACGGATACACCTGATAAGGGAAGAGTTGATGGGGTAGATCCTTCTAAGTTTGAAAGAAGTATTAAGATTGATCATCATCCTTTTATTGAACAATTTTGTGATATTGAATGGATTGATGATAAAGCTAGTAGTGCTTCACAAATGATTATGGAATTGACATTTTCAACAAAATTAAAGATGACTTTATCAGCTGCTGAGAAATTATATATTGGGTTGGTTGCTGATACAAATCGTTTTCTATTTTATTATACAACGCCTAAAACTTTTCGTTTAGTTTCAGAATTAATTGAAAAAACAAATTTAGATTTTTCAAAATTATATGATTTACTTTATATGAGATCTTTTAAAGATGTTAAATTTGGCGGATATATAGCAGATAATTTAAAAATAACAAAAAATGGATTTGCTTATTTAGAGATTGATCAAGATATATTAGAAAAATATAATGTAGATGCTGCAACAGCTGGAAATATGGTTAATGATTTTAATTATATTGATGGTGTTTATGCTTGGGGAATCTTTTCTTTTGATAAGCAAAATAATAATATTAGAGGATCTATTCGTTCTAGAGGTCCTATTATTAATCAGACTGCTAGTAAATACAATGGTGGAGGACATATCTATGCCTGTGGTGTTCGTTTAAAAGATTTTGATGAAGTAAAAAGATTAGTGGAAGATTTAGATAAAGACTGTTTAAATTATAAAGAAAATCAAAGTTAATTTGATTTTTTTTTGAATATTATATGTTCTCTTTTGATGTACTTTCATATCATGTTAATATGAGAAAGTAGCTATTTTATCAAAATTAGTAGTAAAAATATTATAAATAGTTTATAATATATAACCAACAGGGGATGATATAGTGAGTGACGACTTAAATAAAATTAAAAAGAAATATGGAGAAAAGTTTGCTCATTTATGTAGGGAATTATTTCCAACTATATTAGAAACAAATGGACTGTTGTATAGATTAATAGAAAGTAAGTTTTATCCCAATAAATTTCTATATGATGATATTATTAATAATAAATTAGTGTCGTTATTCCAAAATTTTATAAATAATTTGGTAGAAAAAGAAGATGATATAGAAATCAATGTTAATAAAACACCCTATGAATTATTAGATGAAGCGGGTTATATTTTATATGAGTGTAAAAATGAAGACGATATTCAGAAATTCAAAAAATATTATAAAAAAGGAGAAGAGCTTTGTACTTTTAAAGGTAATAGATTAGAAACAAATTACGTATTTTTTGCTGTTAAGAAAAATGTGGATGATATTAAAAGAGAAGATTTTACTAATCCAGAAAGACAAAATGAATATGGGACATCAGTAATAAGTATTCAATTTACTAGGGAAAAATCTAATTATGTATCGATTAAAAATAGATATAATCATACTGTAGCTAATCCAGATTCAACATTTGGCAATAATTTAGATAATATAATAACAGGATTAACTAAAAGCTTTGAAGATACCTATGAATTTAATATTTACCATAAGAGAAAAGAAAAATTTGAAATACCTAACTATGTATTAGCAAATGATGGGAGGTATTATAAATATAATTATGAAATAAATAACATTTATTATTGTACGGATAATATTATTATTGATAACTTTCAAGTAAAAAAATATGAAAAAGATAGATACATAATATTTGATTATTTTATCTTAGATATGAAAGAAAAAAGAATGAATTTGTACAATGAACAAATAAAAGAATCTTTTCCTTCTTATAATATAAATATAAATAATATTGAGATAAGAAAAGAAAAAGATAAAAAATATATATTATTAGAAAAAGAAAATCATCAAATAGTAATAGTATTAGATAATGAAAATAGGATGATATCTTATTATAATGATTTAATTTTCCATATAGATGACAATTTTTTACAAAATAATAAATATTTAAAGAGTATATATATGGATAATGTAACTTCAATAAATCATTATTTTATGGAAAGAAATATTGATTTAAAGTATATACACATACCTTTATTAGAAAAAGCAGGAGATTATTTTTTATATAGTAATAGAGGCTTGGAAGAATTTTCTTTTCCAAATTTAGAATGTGTTGGAAAAAAATTTATTTATTCAAATGTGAAAATAAATAAAGTTAATTTAGCAAGTCTAAAGATAATTGGAGATGATTTTATGCGCCAAAATAGAAATATTAGTTATTTAGAATTACCTTTTGTTATTCAAATTGGAGATGGATTTATAAGTAGAAATCAAATAATTAGTTCTTTTTATGCTCCATGTTTAGAAGAAGTAGGTAATGATTTTTTGACATATAATGATCATTTAAGAAATTTAGAATTACCATGTTTAAAACGTTTTGAATATTCCTTTTTACAATATAATAAACATTTAGAAAAATTAAAATTACCAAATTTAGAAAAAATAGAAAAATATTATTTGGCTGAAAATATGGTATTAAATATGTTAGAAATACCAGAAATTATATCAAATAAATTTATATATAACAGTTCATTTAAGAATAATTTTAGACATTCTGAAAAAAAATTAGTGTTGACTAAATCTTAAAAATTTAAAATATCGGTATTATGAAAAAAGAAGCCAATTTATTTTGGCTTCTTTATGTATAAACATTCATCTTTATATAATTTTAAATAATAATAATCTTCTTTTTTACATTCGAAAATTAATTCATACAAATCTTCATTGGTAGAATTATCATCTTTGTTATCAATGGGTGGAGTGTTATCTTTCTGTTCATCTGACTTTTTAATTTCTAATACTTTTATCCAAGAATCATTTTTTTTAGAAGCTACATAGCCTAATACATTCCAATTTGTTAAAATTTTATACCAAGTATATTGTTCACTATCTACTTCATCTAGTACAGTATAGATTTCATTGTTATATACATCTCCTAAATCAATACTAGTTTCACTAGGACTTTCTCTAAGATTAATTTTATCTACTAAAATTTGTATTTGTTTTTTTGTTTCATCTCTAGAATTTGTTTGCTCTTCATAAAGGGTGATTTTTTCTCCTGTAGCAAATTCTCTGGGATTTAAATATGTTCCATTACAATCCGTTACTTCTAAATGAACGTGACTTCCATATGTAATATCTGATGTACTTTTAGTAGATGATACCAATCCAGTATTTCCTTGTTTTCCAAAGACTTGATTAGGTTTTATTACATCACCGACATTTACTAAAACACTATCTAGATGTGCGAATCGAAGAATTATTTTTTTATTTTCAAAATATCCCTCAATCCATACTTGATTTCCACCTAATTCTTCATAATGCATACGTACTGTTTTTCCAGTAATCGATACACAATTATAATAATTTCCATCTTTCCAATTGTTTTTATTATTTAAATAACTATTATAATTAATACTGTCATCATGTGATTGAAAACGATTGATTATTTTTATAACACGACCACTTCCACAAATGGAAATATTAGATTGGTGTTCTCCAGCATAATCTTCGGCTGTTTTATGACTAGAGTATGAATTGGTAATAATTCTTGAACTACCTAAATAAATCATAAATCCCTCTTGATTTCATTTTCTTTTGATATTGTGATTGTTTTATTCAATGATGATGGTTTGTATGTAATAATATTTTGATTTTTTAATCCTTCGTAGATAGCAGAAGCTCCTATGAAACTAAATAATCCAACCCATAATGACTCTTTCCAATTCACTTGGTAAAATGTAATAGCAAAAGGAATTCCTATTGCGAAACTAGAAATTAAATTCAAAATCCAAATTTGCCATGATTTTTTGATCAAAGAAAGAGTTTTTATTTTTTGAATAAATGCCATTAAAATAACACTAAAAGTAATACTGATAACTAATAAATCTAATAATAATGTGGGAAAGAACTCTTCCATTTAATCACTTCCATTTTTTAGTGGAATGGTATCTATTTTTTCAATTAAATTTTCAATTAGTCCGTTTCCTTCTAAATTTTTATATTGCTTGTATAATTCAATTAACATTTCTTTTTCAAATAATGTAATAGAATTCTTTAATATTGCTTCATCATAATAATTTGTGATTTCATTTTTTAAAAGTATTTTTACTCCTGATTTGATAGATTCCATTTTTTTGTGATATGTTTTGATATTTTGCCAAAGTACAGTTATAAGACTAAGAATGATTCCAAAAATAACTTCCAACCAATATGTAATGATAAAGTTAATCATTTTTTACCACCCACTATTATATATGAGTTCTTTTTAAAAGCAGATATATTAAAAGACTAAAAAAAGCATCAAAGATGCTATAGAAAGAAAATTACTAAAGTTCCAACGACGAAACAATAGATTACAAAATATATTAATTTGCCATGTTTCATAATTCCATTAAACCATTTTGTAGCAAAATAAGTAATAATACCACTTACAATCATACAAATGAAATAAGTAAATGCTAGAGTAGTAGAAATATTTGCTTCAACTAAATCTTTTACACCAAGTAACATAGTAGCACAGGATATCGGAATATATAATAAGAATGAAAATTTAAAAGCGGCTTCTCGATTTAAGTTACGAGTCATACCACCAACAATTGTGGCCCCGCTACGGCTAATTCCAGGAAATAAGGCAACAGCTTGAAATAATCCAATGATAAGTGCATCCTTATAAGTAATTTCATTATCTTTTTTAATTCCTTTAATATCTTTAATAAAGAATAAACAAGCAGCAGTAATTAATAGTGCGAATCCAATGATTTTTACATTACTAGAAAGACTTTCTATAGAATCTTTTAGTAATAATCCTAATAATCCAGCAGGAATTGTACCAATAATAATTAAAATACAATATTTGAAATTTTTAAAATATTTTTTTTGTTTTGTCTTTAAATAAGAAAAGAAATCTATTATTAATTCTTTTATATCTTTCCAAAAGAAAATAATAATTGCAATTAAACTTCCAAAGTTCAATATAATTTCTAAATTTAAATCATTTAAAGCTTCACTACTAATTAGGTGTTTAAAAATTACTAAATGTCCACTTGAAGAAATTGGAATTGGCTCCGTAAATCCTTGAACAATTGCTAAAAAAAGATACTTTAAAAAACTAATCATATTATCACCTTAATTCATTATATACTAATTTTTTGAATTAATAAATAAAAAAACAAATAAAATTGAAATAGGTGATGGTATGATTGCACGAGTCTTAATGTTTTTATTTGGTTATGCTTTAACATTAATAGGAATTATTTATATTATCAGTTATTTAAACATTTTAGAAATAGGGTATAATTTTTTATTTTACGTTAAATTTATATGTAGAAGAATAGAATGTATTTATGCCATTATTGGAATTTTTTTAATGATACTTTCTATTTATATGCCAGGAGGGAAACATGAATTATGTCTATGATATTTTAGTAAATTTTAATGAAAATTTATATGATTTTTATGATTGGAATTTAAATGATCCTGTGACACATATCAGGAGAATTCCGATTTATAAGGTTACAAGTAAGCAATTTTACGAAATAAAAAATTATCAAGTAAAATTTGATTCTAAATTTTTAGAGACTATTAAAAATCGAACAGAGTTTTTTAGTGGTAGAAATATTAAAATTATGAAGTATGCATTTTTATTAACAGATGGTTTAGATATTATGGGAATTTTTATTGGGGATTCTATAAAATATACTAGTTTACAAATGGATGAAGAATTAGATATTTTAGAAGATTTTCGATTTAAAGAAAGTCATTTAGATTATCAAATTACATCTACCAAAAATGCTATGTTTTTAAAAACTAGATATCAGATAGAACAAATTAATAAAATGACACAAAAATTAAATGATTTAATAAAAGAAAATAATATTTCAAAGATTCAATATATTTATTATGAATGTTTTAATGAGAAAGAAAAACAGATATCTCTTATTTTAGAAAGATTTTATCATTCTTTAGAGAATTATCAATTTTTAGAGAAATTAACAACTTTTTTTGAACAACACAAACAATTAAATTGACTTTTTATAAAAAAATAGCTATTATCATATAGAAGGAGGATTTTATGAAACTAGATGTAAGAGAATTAGCAGAACAAGCAAATAATTTAATGGGTAAAGATGTAATATTGGAAGGTTGGATTCGTAATCACAGAAAACAAAAAGAATTTGGATTTATTGAATTTTATGATGGAACAAGTTTCAAAAATCTTCAAATAGTATATGATAATAAACTAGCTAATTTTGATGCAATTACAAAGTATATGGTAGGATCATCTATTCGTGTGTATGGTAAGTTAGTAGAATCTCAAGGAAAGCAAGAATTTGAAATTTCAGCAAGTAATATAGAATTGTTAGGGGATTGTGATGAATCTTATCCAATTCAACCAAAAAGACATACAAGAGAGTTTTTAAGAGAAGTTGGTTATTTAAGACCACGTACCAACTTATTTAGAGCAGTATTTAGAATCCGTAGTTTAGCTGCTATGGCAATTCATGAATATTTTCAAGATAGAGGTTATGTTTACTTACATGCACCTTTAATTACAGGTAGTGACTGTGAAGGTGCTGGTGAAATGTTTCAAGTTACTACATTAGACTTAGAAAATTTAAAAAAAGAAAATGGTAGTGTTGATTATAAACAAGATTTCTTTAAGAAAAGAGCTTCTTTAACAGTTTCTGGACAATTACAAGGAGAAGCTTTTGCTATGGCATTTAAAAAAATCTATACTTTCGGACCAACTTTTAGAGCTGAAAATTCTAATACAAAAACACATGCTGCTGAATTTTGGATGATTGAACCAGAAATCGCTTTTTGTGATTTAGATGGATTAATGGATATTGAAGAGGATGTATTAAAATATATTATTCGATATGTATTGGAAAAAGGAAAAAATGAAATGGAATTCTTTAATGAATTCGTAGAACCAGGACTAATTGATAAATTAAAGATGGTTTTAGAAAATAAAGCTGTTCGTATTACCCATGATGAAGCAATTGATATTTTGATTAACTCAGAAGTTGATTTTGAAAATAAACCAATAAAAGGGGAAGATTTAGCCAAAGAACATGAAAAATACTTAACAGAAGTTCATTTTAAATCACCAGTTTTTGTAAAAGATTGGAATAAAGATATTAAAGCATTCTATATGAGATTAAATGATGATAATAAAACTGTTGCTGCCGTTGATTTATTAGTCCCAGGTGCTGGAGAATTAATGGGTGGATCACAAAGAGAAGAAAGATTAGATGTATTATTAAACAGAATGAATGAACTTGGTATGAATCAAGAAGAATTAGATTGGTACATTAACTTAAGAAGATATGGTGGATGTATTCATTCAGGATTTGGAATGGGATTTGAACGCTTGTTAATCTATTTAACAGGAGTAGATAACATTAGAGATGTTATTCCTTTCCCAAGAACACCAGGAAATTTGGAATTTTAAAAAAATTCCTTTTTTTGTATAAATTTTTCTTTTTTATCCAAAATATTACTAGGAGGAAAAAATATGAAAAAATTATTATTTTTAGTTTCTAGTTTTCTTTTATTAACTGGATGTGGTACTTCTCAATTATTAAATACACCAACAAAAAAAGTTGAAATGTTTTTTGGAAAATATCAATCTTTAGATCAAGATGTTATTGATCAATTGAATGATGTTTCAGAAAATGAAATGATATTTAATGATGATCAAAAAGAAGAGTACATTAATTTAATGAAAAAACACTATAAAGAAATTAAATATGATGTGAAGGATGAAACCATTGATGGTGATACAGCAACAGTAACTGTTGAAATAGAAGTTCGTGATTATTCTAAAATTATGAATGATGCGGATCAATACTTAAAAGATCATCCTGAAAAATTTTATAAAGAAGGTACTACGGAATATGATGAATCCTTATTTACGGATTATCGACTAGAAAAATTAAAAGATGCTACAGATAAAGTAAAATATACGATTGAACTTACATTAACTAAAATTGATGATGAATGGGTTATTGATGATTTAGACAAAGATACTGAAAAGAAGATTCAAGGAATTTATAATTATAGATAAGGAAGCTAAAAACTTCTTTTTTTTATATCATAATATTTTTAGACAGAAAAAAGAAAATATGATATGATAAAAATAAGTATAGGATAAAATAATTGTTATATAAAATGAATTATTTATTAAGTTTTTTCATATTATGCAACTAAATTTATACAAAAAGATATTGATTTTAGATAGTGCTACTGTAAATATTTATATTATAATTTGAGTGGAGGTGGCAGTTATGAGGTTTTGCGATAAATTACCTAAACTGAGAAAAGAAAATAATTTAAGTCAAGAACAACTAGCAGATCGACTAGGTGTTTCAAGACAAGCAGTATCAAAATGGGAATCTGGTTCATCCTATCCTGATATGGATAAAATGATACAAATTTGTAATATTTTAAATTGTACATTAGAAGATTTGTTAGATGATGGAGTAATTAAACAAAATTCAAAGTCAATGGAAACAGGAAATAAAAATAATTTTAATACTTATTTTCAAGATTTTTTAAAATTTATAACTAAATCATATAATATGTTTTGTAATTAACACTATGTGAGAAGAAACTACCAATGCAATAAAAACCTAAGCAAAGAGTAACCCCATATAAGACATATCACAGAATGCAGACAAAAAAATT
>URDT01000025.1 GCA_900546745.1 uncultured Mycoplasmatota bacterium
GTTTTAAAAGATGGATGGTTCCATACAGGAGATTTAGGAAAAATAGATGAAAATGGATTTTTATATATTACAGGAAGATGTAAAAGTGTAATTGTAACAAAAAATGGAAAAAATATATATCCAGAAGAAATAGAAAGCTATTTAAATGAAAGTCCACTAATATCAGAATCATTAGTTATAGGAACTCATAAAGAAAATGATGATGAAACATATGTAAATGCACAAATATTCCCAAATAAAGAAGCAATCACAGAATATCTAAAAGGAACAGTTCCAACAAAAGAAGAAAAATTTGTATTTTTTTCAGATGATGATTTCAAGGATTTAGAAAAGCCAAAAATTGAACCTAAAAAAGTAGAAAAACAACCTGAGAAAAAACTTGCTTATAAAGGTGCTGTTCCTCAAATTAAACCAGAACCTAAAAAAGAATTTAAACCTTCTCCTATCATATCTCCTGTTTATGGTGTGTTAGATAAAAATTATAAAAAAGATGAAATTTCTTCTAAAAAAGTACCTAGCAAAGTATATAGAAGTAGTTCTGAAATTACGATTGATGACGTTCGTAATAAGGCCTATGGAACTTTAGAAGATGAAATAAAAGATGATTTAATTGGAAAAGCTTTTATTGAAAGTACAAAACCAGAACCTGTAGAAAGTGATATTAATATTTTTGAAGAACTAGAAAAATATGAACCGATAGAAGAAACTACTCCTTCTAAAAGTACTAGTGATGTAGATGAAATTTTTGGTAAATTAGATAATAAAAAAGAGGAAATATTAGGAGAATTAGATAATAAAAAAGAAGAAATCTTAGATGAAATAGATACGAAAAAAACAAGCATTAATTTATTGTCAGATGATTACAAGATAGAAGAAGATCATGAATTTAATGAACAACCAACTAGTGATGTAGATTTAGCAAAAAACTTATTGGAAGAAAATGAAGAAGAGGAAAAAGATTCTTCCGATACAGAACAATTAGCAAAACAACTAGAAGAACAAAAGAAAAAATTAGCAGAAATTAACGATTTGATGGATGAAAATGAAAAAGTTACAAAAAATAAAGATGATGACAATTTAGATGAAAGTGAATTGTTTAATTTAATTGATTCAATGTATGAAAAAAAGGATGATGAATAATGGATTGTGTAAATGAGATCTTCCCAGTAATATTATATTTCTTGGGGAGTATACTATTAATAAGTCTAATTGTATTAACGATTAAGGTAATAAAAACCGTTAAAAAAGTAGATGCTGTAGTAGAAGATATTAATACAAAATCAAGAAAATTAAACGGAGTATTTGATTTTGTGGATAATACAACAGATGCTTTGTCAATAATTAGTGACAAATTAGTGGGAATTGTAATGAGTGGTATTTCTGGATTGTTTTCTAGAAGAAAAAAGAAAGAGGATGATGATAATGAGTAAAGATAACAAAAAAAGTGGATTAGGAAAATTATTAGCTGGAGTTGCTATCGGTACAGGGCTTGGAGTTTTATTTGCTCCTAAAAAAGGCGAAGAAACTAGAAAAGAATTAAAAGAAAAAATGAATGAATTAATGAATAAAGCCAAAGATTTAGATAAAGAAGAAGTAAAACAAACAATTGAAAGTAAAATCGAATTAATTCAAAATGAATTAAAAGATCTAGATAAAGAAAAAGCTTTAAAAATAGCAAAAAAGAAAGCAGCTCAAATTCAAGATATGGCAGAAGAATTAGTAGATTATGCTGTAGAAAAAGGAACTCCTGTTTTAGAAAAAACGGCAAGTGCTGTTCGTGAAAAAGCAATTGAAGTTACAAAACAAGTTTTAAAGAAATTAGAAGAAAAGTAACATTGGTTACTTTTTTTTGCAAAATTAAACTAGATTATTATAAAATAATTGACATGTTATAAAATAGTTTGTATGATGAAAATATAATAAATAGGGGGATAAAACTAGTCATTCTAGTTCTGCTGGTGGTTCTTCTGGAGGAGGTTGAGAAAGCTTGTGGTAGTTTCTTCATATATTGAAAGGAAAATGATTGATGAGATGTAGAAATTGTGGCTCTGAAAATAGAAATACAAATATTCGATGTGATTTTTGTGGTGCAGATTTAATTTCAGAATATAATAATGTTGACCAAAATTTTCAAAAAATATTTTTAGGAAATAAAACAACAAAACGTATTTATAATATAGTTTTAGTTCTATTACTTATTCCTTGGCTTTTTATTGGATTAACTTTTATAGGTGTTAGTGCATATTCTAAAGTGTCAGATTTTATAAAGTCTAAAAACTATATTACAGCAAATGCGACTTTAGTAGGTTATAGTGACTGTGAAAGAAGAGACGAAGAAGAATTATGTAGTGCGATATATGAATATGAGGTAGATGGTATTACTTATAAAGCCTCATCTTCTTTAATCAGTAACAAATCTAATTTTAGTCAAATTGATAAAGTAAAATATAATCCTGAAAATCCTAAAGAATATTCTATGAATAAGGGATGGAATAGTTTATTAATAGTAGGAATAGTAATGGTTACAGTTGTAATTATAATATTTATTTCAACTCAGAGAAAGTGGACAAGTTTGTCATTAAGAGCAAAAGAAGACAATTTTAGACTTTAGTTCTAATTGTCTTTTTAGTTGCAGATAAATTCTTGAATATGCTATAATTAATTTGGTGGTTATATGAATCAATTGGAACGATTAATTCTTCAAATAGGAAAAGAAAACGTCGAAAAAATAAAAAATACTGTTGTGGCAATTATAGGACTAGGTGGTGTTGGAGGATATGCTTTAGAAAGTATTACTAGAAGTGGTATTGGAACTATTATTATCATTGATAACGATACTATTGATATAACGAATTTGAATAGGCAATTAATCTCTACTCATCAAAATATTGGACAGAGTAAAGTAGATGCTTGGGAAGAAAGAATAAAAATGATTAATCCTGATTGTAAAGTGATTAAAATAAAAGAATTTATTACAAAAGATAATCTTCCTATTATCTTTCAAAATAAGATAAATTATTTTATTGATGCATGTGATACAGTTTCTACAAAAAAAGAAATTATCAAGGAGTGTGCAAAGAGTAATATTAAAATTATTTCTTCAATGGGAACTGGAAATAAATTAGATCCTTCAAAGTTAGAAATAATAGATGTTAGAAAAACATCATATGATCCAATTGCTAAAATAATAAGAAAAATGGTAAAAGATGAACATATTAAAGCTAAGATACCTGTTATTTGTAGTAAAGAACAACCAATAAAAACAAATTGTACAACTATTTCCTCCAATGCATTTGTACCTGCAACAGCAGGATTACTTTGTACCAGCTATGTCATAAATGATATTATAAAGGATAATACAAATGAAAAAAATAACAAATAATTTAATTGAACAAATTAAAGATATGCATGGAAATGTGTTAGGTATTGGAATAACAGACTCTAAAGTTTTAAAAAGTATTGATGAAAATAATAATATTGTTATTTGTAATCTTTTAGGAGAGTTAGACAAAAAGAATAATTTCTCTCATAAAGAAAAGAAAGTAAAGAAAATTAGTTTAGAACATTTAGAAAAAAGCTTTAAAAAGAAAAAAATTAATTATTTAATTGTAGAAGATGATATAGTAAAAGATGTAAAAAATTTTATTCATAATAGTATTTATATTACAAAAGAAAAAATAATTTATATAACAAATCAATCTGATAAAATTATAAAAAAGTATAATCGATATCAAACAATTATTGAAAAGATAGATTGTTTAGATGGCACATTATTAGTAATCGATGTAGCAAAAGCTAAGAATTATAAATTAAAAGAATTATTTTATTCTGTAATTGATTTCTTTAGTGAATTTATTGATACTATCACTAATTTGATAGTAAATTAAAATAAGTTTGCTTTCATGAATTTAAAAAGCGTAAAAGATATTGATAAGTAAATAGTATTTTGCTATAATGAAATTGTCAAAAGTAAATCATAATATAGTTTGTAATAGGCAAAATATCGCGTTTGCCGAGAGCAAACGGGGGGGTGGTAAACAACCCTCCTTTTTAGTATGTAGGAAAGGAATGAACACAATGAAAAGAAAAGGATTTACACTCATTGAATTACTAGCAGTCATAGTAATATTAGCAATTATCGCTATAATAGCTACACCAACAATATTAGGAGTAATAGAAAAAGCAAGAAAAGGAGCTTCTGAACAATCTGCTTTGGGATATATCGATGCAGTAGAAAAACAAGTAGCAATTAATCAAGTAAAGGATGAAAATTTAATTAATGATGGAACATATAATGTACCAATGACTGGTATTACTGTAAAAGGAGAATCTCCAACAAAAGGCTGGTTAAAAATAGAAAAAGGAATGGTAACTAATTATTCCTTTGTAATAGGAAAATATGTTATAACAAAAGGTAGTGAAACGGTAAAAGGTGATGAACCAGCAAAATCTGATGAAGAAGTTACAAAAACAGGACCAACCCAAGAATTAGCAAAAGAAAGTGACACCTATAAAGCAATTGTTTATTTAGATCCAACGGATTTAACAAAATATTGTGATGCTTCTAATAGTGTTAGTACACCAGGAACAAAAGAAGGTTGTATGAAATGGTATGCTTATAGTGATGATGGAACAAACTACACAATAATATTAGAACATAATACTACAGCAAAAGTAGCTTGGAACTCAACAGGAAGTAATAGTGAAATGAAAGAAGTAAAGGAAGCTTTTGAAGAAGATACAAAAAATTGGAAAGTTAATGCTAGACTAATAACAGCGGATGAAATTGCTGCAATTACAGGAAACAAAAATTTTAATAGTTCAACGGCAACTATTGATGATTGGTTTTATTTTGATAGTAATAATCAAACACAAACTGCAACAAATGCAGGAGTAAGCAAATATGCGTGGTTATATAATTATACTAATGATTGTTCAAATAATGGCTGTGATGTAGAAGAGTCTGATAATTATGGCTATTGGACTAGCACCTCAGTATTTAATTCTTCTGTTGATAATTGGTTTGTTCATAGATATGGTCGTTTGCTTTATAATACAGCTAATCTTTCTGATCATTATGGTATACGTCCTGTTATCACAATCTCAAAAGATATTATTTCATAAAAAGAGATATGACAAATATTTCTTTTTTTATAATTTATCTTAAAAATTATGAAATAATATGTTATAATAAATTTGTTATAAGGATAGGTGCTTTATGGATTTAATTATTATACTTGCTTTGATTTTAATTGTAGTAGTAGTTTGTAGAGATTTTAAATGCTTCATTTATTCTTTAGGTGTAATTGAAATATTTTTTAGAGTTATGAACTTTATTGCTGATAATATTGGAATTACTGAATTATCTAGAATTATTCATACTTACATTCCAAGATCTATCATTAGTGTATTAAATGCTTATTCTAATGGGTTATTGAATATTATTCTAGTTTGGATTTTTGTAATACTAATGGGAGTTTTAGATTATTACTTAGTAAAATATCTAATAAAGAGAAAATAGGTGATTGATATGAAAAATAAAGGATTTACATTAGCAGAATTATTAGGAGTCATTGTAATATTATCTTTAATTACTATGATTACAGTTCCTGCAATTACAGATTCCTTACAAAATTATAAAGAAAAATTATGTAACACACAGCTAAAAGAAATTGAATCAGCTGCTAAAGTCTGGGCATCTGATGGTACAAATTTATTAAAACTTCCTAGCGAAGATGGTAGTTCCATTACAGTCACTTTAAAAACTTTATCGACATATGGTTATATTGATGGTGATATTGAAAATCCTGTTAATGGAGAAAAATTTGATTTAGAAAATACGACTGTTATAATTACTAAAAAAGGTAAAAAATATGTTTATGCAATTGACGATGATAGTAAAAAAGCTTGCTCAGAATAGAAAAAGTAGAAAAAACTACTTTTTTTTGTTATAATGATTGAGGTGAAGACTATGATTTATACATCACTTAATAATGAAAAAATTAAAAAAATTAGAAAATTGAAAGAAAAGAAATATCGTGACCAAACGAATCTTTTTTTGATAGAAGGAGAGCATTTAATAAAAGAGGCTTATTCTTCTAATGTTTTAGAAGAAGTATTTCTTTTAGAAAATACTACAATCGATATAGATATTCCAATTTCTTATGTTACAAAAGAGATTATGAAAAGTTTAACAGATGTAGAAAGCCCAAGTAATATGATTGGAATATGTAAAAAAATAGAAGAACAACAATATGGAAACAGAATAGTTATTTTAGATGATATTCAAGACCCTGGTAATTTAGGAACAATTATTCGAAGCGCTGTGGCTTTTCAAGCTGATACTATTGTTTTAGGAAGTCATACGGTAGATTTATATAATCCTAAAGTAATTCGCGCTAGTCAAGGAATGATTTTTAAAATTAATATCATTCGTACAGAATTAGTTCCTTTTATTCAAAATCTAAAAGAAAATCATTACCATATTTTAACAACTAGTGTTATTAATGGAAAAAATATAAAAAAACTTGAAAAAAATGAAAAAATTGCTATAATAATGGGAAACGAAGGAAATGGTGTTAGTCAAGATTTAATTCGTTTGAGTGATGAATTTATTTACATTCCTATGAATGAGCAATGTGAGAGTTTAAATGTAGCAATTGCTACTAGTATTATTTTGTATGAATTATGGGGTGAATAATATGGAATACATATGTATTGGAAAAATTGTAAATACCCACGGAATTAAAGGAGAAATTAGAATATTGTCTGAATTTCCTTACAAATCATTAGTATTTAAACAAAATTTTACTGTTTATATAGGAAAAGAAAAAATAAAACAAACAATTCAAAGCTATCGTCATCATAAAATTTTTGATATGATTACTCTACAAGGAATATCTGATATTAATGATGTTTTACAATATAAAGGATCTTATATCTATATTGATAAATCTTCCTTAAATGTTATTTATGATGAAGATTACATAGGCTTAGAAGTATATACAAATCACTATATTGGAGTAGTAACCGATATTATTAAAAATTATCAAAGTATTTTTGTTGTGAAGAATCAAGAAAAAAAATATTTAATTCCAAATGTAAAAGAGTTTATAGATAAAGTAGATTTTGAACAACGTAAAATATATATTCATGAGATAAAGGGGCTATTAGATGAAAATTGATGTTTTAACACTTTTTCCAGAGATGTTTTTAGGAATTATTAATGAATCTATTATGAAACGAGCAATTGAAAGAAATTTAATCGATATTTCGATTCATAATATTAGAGATTTTTCAAAAGATCCTCATAAAAGAGTAGACGATTATTCTTTTGGTGGTGGGGCTGGTATGGTTTTAATGATTCAACCAATTTATGATGCAATCCAACATTTTAAAACAAAAGACAGTATTGTCATTATGATGACACCTCAAGGTTCTATATATCAACAAAAAACAGCTTATCAATTGTCTAAATATAAACATATTATTATTCTTTGTGGTCATTATGAAGGATTTGATGAAAGAATCTGTTCCTTAGTGGATATGGAAATCAGTATAGGAGATTATATCTTAACAGGAGGAGAAATTCCTGCTTTAGCTTTGATTGATAGCGTAGGAAGATTAATTCCGGGTGTTATTCAAAAAGAATCCTCAGAACAAGAGTCTTTCAATAATAATTTGTTAGATTATCCAGTTTATACTAAACCAGTTGATTTTATGGGAATGAAAGTTCCAGATGTATTATTATCTGGGCATCACGAAAATATAAGAAAATGGCGCTTAGAACAACAAATCAAAAAAACAACTTCTCGAAGACCGGATTTATTAGAAAAGAGTTGATATTGTGAAAAAGAAACATTATATTGTAGCAAAAGGAAATAATGGAGAATTTACATTTATTGATTATAATAAACTCAATGGATTTGAGTTTTCTCCTAAAAATGAAATTGTTTCACCAGGGATTGAAGTCAACTCTTTAGTGGTTGTAAAGCCAACCTTTATTGAGAAAGTATTACGTAGAAAAATCAAAAGAAAATTAAATTATTATTTACAATATATTATAGAAGAAGCTGATGATACAAGTGATGATACAGATTATCGTGAAGCCTTAGATAATATTGAAAGGTATCGCTCTATTGTAGAATACAAGTATCGCAAATATTTAGATGATCGTTTTATTAATGTTCTTTTGAAAAAAATTAATTTATTAGAAAAGCAAATCAAAACAAAAATGATTTATAAAGTGATGACACCAGCAGAAGAAAAAGAAGAAAGAAAAGGTAAATCAAGATAAAAACAGAACTTAGTTCTGTTTTTATAAAATTATTTTTTCTTGTAGCAATAGCAGATAGGATATTGCTCTATATCATCTGTAGATAAAGGACCTTCTCTATACTCGAAATAACTTTCAAAAATATCATTTCCTTGATAGTGATAATCGATAATGTTAGAAGATATTGCTATTCCATCATCCTCTAATAAATGATAGATATTTTTTGCAGCAACTACTTGGTATTGATTATTTTCTATATTGTCATATAAATACTCTAAAATATTAGATAAAATAATTATTTGATATTTTTTTGGAATATATTGAATTGGTTGAAACAAATTGAATTGATTATAATTTGGAGATTTATGTTGTATCATTTTAGCTAAATTATGAGTATTATTAAAATAAGGCAAATGATAATTTATTTCATGGTAAAATAGAGAAGAATTTGCTAGAGAAGTATCAATGTTAAGAAGTACATATTTCCAAAAATAATAAGCATTAATTTCTTCTGGTGTGTTATCATGATGTTCTATTAATTCTAATATACCTTGATTTGAGGAAGGAATGGAAGTCTTACCATTTAAAATGGTCCATTTCTTTAAAAAGAAAAAATAATAAGTCAAACGATTTGAATCAAAGGTATCTACATTTTTAGCTCCTAGGTAATAACAAGAAAATAGTTGATCACTAGAAGCTAAAACACTTAATATATTTTTATTTTTTAAATCATAGTTTGTTAATATTGTCGTTAAATCTTCATTTGTATTTTTGTACAATTTTCCTATATATGGATTATTTACATAGGCATTATTAATTACATTTAAACACTGAATTGCATCCTTTATAATTTTTTCCATAATATCCTCCAATTTGTTGGCTATCATATCATAATCTTTTATTTTTAGCAAATAATACTTGCTTATTTTAAATTGTTATGTTAAAATGTTTGAAGTGATCCGCTGGATATAATATTTAAGATCATAGAAAAAAGAAAAGGAGTGACTAAGATGAATTTGGTAGAAAAAATAACAAAAGACCAAATAAGAACAGACTTACCTGAATTTAGAGTTGGTGACACTATTATTGTTGGTTACCATATTAAAGAAGGTAATAAAGAAAGAGTTCAAGATTTTGAAGGAATTGTAAAAGCAATTAAAGGAAGTGGAGTTAGTAAAAACTTCATCGTTAGAAAAATTTCTAGTGGTGTTGGTGTTGAAAAAACTTATGCTATGAATTCTCCAAGAATTGCTTATGTTAAAGTTGTTAGAAAAGGTAAAGTTAGAAGAGCTAAATTAAATTACTTATCAACTTTATTAAAACAACCAAGAATCAAAGAACGTAGAGATAAAGTTACAAAGTAAAAAGCCTCATAAGAGGTTTTTTTCTTGTCAATTACATAACATTTTAGTATAATGAAGAATAGATTAGAGGAAAGATTATGAAAAAATTTTTAAAAGAATGTATTCCATATTTTGTTATTATTATAACGGTTGTATTGATTAGAACTTTCTTAATTACACCAGTTCAGGTAGATGGTCCATCTATGAAACCAACTCTACAAGATAATCAATTATTATTATTGTCCAAATACAAAAATGATTATCAACGATTTGATATTATTGTTTTTAATTTTAATAATAGTAAATTGGTAAAAAGAGTGATTGGCCTTCCAGGAGATTATATTGAATATAAAGATAATAAATTATATATCAATGGAAATTATGTAGAAGAGACTTTCGGACACGCTACTACGGCAGATTTTTCTTTAAAAGATATTGGCTATCAAACAATTCCTAAAGATATGTACTTTGTAGAAGGGGATAACCGAGTAGACTCTTTAGACAGTCGTTATATTGGACTAATTTCAAAAAAACAAATAGATGGTGTTGTAAGTATTAGCTTGTGGCCTTTAAAAAAAGTAAAATAAAATTCATTTTAACTTGCTTTTAGACATAATATAGTGTATATTGGTTATGTACTTATTTTTGGATAAGAAAGGTCTCCGATTTTTATCTAGAAATATGCGAATAAAATGGAAGGAGAAAAATTATGGCTTTAAGTAAAGAAATGAAAGAACAAATTGTGAAAAAATATGGAAGAACAGAAGGAGATACTGGATCTGCTGAAGTTCAAGTTGCTATTTTAACACAAGAAATTAACGATTTAACAGAACACTTAAAAGAACATAAACACGATTATCATTCAAGAAGAGGATTACTTCAAAAAGTTGGTCAAAGAAGAAGTATGTTACAATATCTTTATAAAAAAGATGTTACAAGATATCGTGATTTAATTAAGAGTTTAGGACTTAGAAAATAATTTAGTAGGCACTTATTTTAAGTGTCTTTATTTTTGACAAAATAGAAAGAGGTAACAAATGAAAAAAGTTTTCGAATTAGATTTTAGAGGAAGAAAATTAGTAGTAGAACATGGTGAGCTAGCAAAACAAGCACATGGGGCTGTTTTAGTTCGTTATGGGGATACGGTTATATTATCTACAGCTGTTGTATCAAATAGTGCGAATATATTATCAGATTTCTTCCCATTAATGGTTTTGTATCAAGAAAAATTATATTCTGTTGGTAAAATTCCAGGTGGTTTTATTAAAAGAGAAGGAAGACCCACTGATGCAGCAACATTAGCGGCTCGTATGATTGATCGTCCAATGCGTCCAATGTTCCCTAGCGATTTTAGAAATGAGGTACAAGTTGTTAATACCGTTTTATCAGTAGATAATGACAATTCTCCAGAATTAACGGCTATGTTTGGTTCAAGTTTATGTACTTGTATTTCAAAAATTCCTTTTGATGGTCCAATTGCTGGAGTAAAAGTAGGAAGAGTAAATGGAGAGTTTATTATTAATCCAACACCAAGTGAACTAGAACAATCTGATATTGATTTAACAGTTGCTGGAACAAAAGAAGCTATTAACATGGTAGAAGCAGGTTCTAAAGAAGTATCAGAAAGTGATATGCTAGAAGCTTTAATGTTTGGCCATGAAGCAGTAAAGGAATTATGTGAATTTCAAGAAAAGATTATTGAAGAAATTGGCGTAGAAAAAATGGAATACGAAAAATTAGAAATTGAAGAATCATTGAGAGCAGATATTTCTAATCTTGCTTCTTTAAAATTAGATCAAGCAATGCGTATTAAAGATAAACAAGAAAAATATGCAGCAATTGATGCAGTAAAAGAGGAAGTTGTTGAAAAATATACCTCATCTAATCAAGATTTAGATAAGGATGAATTAACAATTTTAATCACAAAGGTAAAATTAGTATTAGAAGAAATTGAATATGATATTTTTAGAAATATTACTGTTTCTGAAAAAACAAGAGCAGATGGAAGAAAGATGACAGAAATTAGACCTCTTTCTACAGCTATTGATTTACTTCCTAGAACTCATGGATCCGCTTTATTTACAAGAGGAGAAACACAAGCTTTAGCTGTTACTACATTAGGAGCTTTAAATGAATATCAAGTATTAGATGGTATTAGTTTAGAAGCAGAAAAACACTTTATGTTACATTATAATTTCCCAGCATTCTCTGTTGGAGAAACAGGAAGATATGGAAGTCCTGGTAGAAGAGAAATTGGTCATGGTGCTTTAGGAGAAAGATGTTTAAAACAAGTGATGCCAAGTGAAGAAGAATTTCCGTATACAGTACGTGTTGTATCAGAAATCTTAGAATCCAATGGTTCTTCTAGTCAGGCTACTATTTGTGCTGGATGTATGAGTTTAATGGCAGCTGGTGTTCCAATTAAGGCACCTGTTGCAGGAATTGCTATGGGATTAATTACTTCCAAAGATGGCAAAGATTATACAATTTTAACAGATATCCAAGGAATGGAAGACCATTTAGGAGATATGGACTTTAAAGTTGGTGGAACAAGAAAAGGAATTTGTTCTTTACAGATGGATATTAAAATTAAAGGAATTACAAAAGAAATTTTAAAAGAAGCTTTAGCGCAAGCAAAAGTGGCTCGTTTAGAAATCTTAGATGTTATGGAAGCACAAATTAAAGAGCCTCGTAAAGAAGTTTCAAAATATGCTCCAAAAACAATGATCTTTACAATTGATCCAGAAAAAATTAAAGACGTTATTGGTAAAGGCGGCGAGATGATTACTAAAATCATTTGTGAGGCTTCTCATGTTGATATGGTAAATGATGTAAATGCCGTTAAAGTAGACTTAGAAGATGATGGAAGAGTTATCATTTATCACACAGATCAAGATATTATTAATAAAACAGCTGAAATGATTAAAGCAATTGTTCGTGAAGTAGAAATGGATGTTGTTTATAAAGGAATTGTTACAAAAGTAGAAGACTTTGGTTGTTTTGTAGAATTATGGCCAGGCTGTGAAGGGCTTGTTCATGTTTCACAATTAGATACAAAACGAGTAGAAAAACCAAGTGATATGGTAAAAGTTGGAGATGAAATTTTAGTAAAATCATTAGGATATGATAAAAAAGGAAGACTTAATTTATCTCGAAAAGAAGTTGTAAAAGAAGTGAAAACTACAGAATAATTAAATTTCCCTCTCTTGACAAAAAAGCTCGGGGGTGGGTATACTTATATTGGAGGAGAATTTATGAAAAAGATATTATTAAGTATGTTAGTTGTTTTAATGGCAACTGGATGCACTTTTACCTTGAATGGTAAGACTGAAGAAGAAAAAAAGAATGATGTAGTAGAAGAAAAAGAAAATGAAAAAGGTCAAGATATTAGTACAGGAAATGAGTTAGTAACAATTTTTGAATACAGAACACATTTTGTAAATGATTACTTTACAGGAGAAGATTTATTTGGTTATTTTTACACGCAAGATAAAATTACTTTAGATACAATATCAAATCAAGCTAAGTTATTTTTATCAATCCGTTCTTTATATGGATCTACTTGGGATAAAGGTGTTGGCAATGTAATTGAAGTTCCAAAAGCAGATGTAGAAAATGCATTTGAACTTCTATTTGGGTCAAAAGCTACTTATCAAGATGAAGATTTAAAAGGTTCAGCATGTAATTTTGCAGGATTCAAATATGATTCTTCTAAACAAGTATATACTCAAGATGCACAAGGTTGTGGAGGAACAGCAGTTCCAAAATATGAAACAAAGGTTATTTCTGCTACAAAATATAGCGACAAATTTGAATTTACTGAAAAAGTAGCATATGTAGCTTATGATAATGGAGAAGAAAAAGTATATAAATCAAAAGATGATAAGACAGCTCTTGGCAATGGTGTTGGTGATAACATTACTGCATATTATGATAAATTAGATTCTTACAAATGGACTTTCTATTATGACAATGATAAAGGACATTATTATTTCTACTCAGTTGAAAAAGTGAAATAGAAGCATTTGCTTCTTTTTCTTTTTTCTAAAATAGTGTATAATGAAAAAAGAATAGGAGAGGGTTGAATGGAGAATGTTTTAACAGAAACAGAATTAAAAAATATAGATGCCTATTTTAGAGCATGTAATTATTTATCAGTGGGTCAACTTTATTTATTAAATAATCCCCTTTTAAAAGAGCCTTTATCATTTGAAGATATTAAACCAAATGTGGTAGGTCATTGGGGAACAGTTCCAGGTCAAAATTTTATTTATACTCATTTAAATCGTGTTATTAAAAAATATGATTTAGATATGATTTATATTTCAGGACCAGGTCATGGTGGTAATGCTATTGTAGCAAATACCTATTTGGAAGGAACTTATACAGAATTTTATCCAAAAATTACGAGAGATGAGGCAGGATTAAAAAAGTTGTTTAAGCAATTTAGTTTTCCTGGAGGAATATCTTCTCACGTAGCGCCTGAAACTCCAGGATCTATTAATGAAGGTGGAGAATTAGGATACAGTTTATCTCATGCTTTAGGAGCTGCTTTGGATAATCCTGATTTGATAGTAGCTTGTGTAGTAGGAGATGGAGAAGCAGAAACAGGTCCTTTAGCGACTAGTTGGCATATTAATAAATTTATTAATCCAGCTACAGATGGGGCAGTCCTTCCTATTTTACACTTAAATGGATATAAGATAGCCAATCCAACTATATTATCTAGAATTTCAAAAGCTGAATTAGATTGTTTATTAAAAGGATATGGTTGGCTTCCATATTATGTAGAAGGTGATGATCCTCTTGTCATGCACGAATTAATGGCTAAGACAATGGATCAAGTAATTGAAAAAATTAAAGCAATTCAAAAACAAGCAAAAGAAGTAGAGAATGCTCCTAGACAATTATGGCCTATGATTGTACTTAGAACCCCAAAGGGATGGACAGGTCCTAAAGAAGTAGATGGAAAACCTGTTGAAGGAAATTTTAGATCTCATCAAGTTCCTATTGTAATTAGTGAGAATTCTAAAGAAAATGTAAAACTTTTAGAAGATTGGTTAAAAAGTTATCATCCAGAAGAATTATTTGATGAAAATGGAAGATTAAAACCTGAAATAGAAGCAATGGCTCCAACAGGAGATCATAGAATGGGTTCTAATAAACATGCAAATGGTGGAATATTACTTCATGATTTAAAGGTCCCTGATTTTAGAAATTATGCCGTTGAAGTTACAAAACCAGGTCAAGTTATGGCACAAGATATGATGGAACTTGGTAAATTTATAGAAGGCATTGTAAAAGAAAATCAAGATCAAAAAAACTTCCGTATATTTGGACCTGATGAAGCATTATCAAATCGTTTAAATCATGTATTTGAAAGTACTAATCGAAAATGGGATTTACCAGTTCAAAATGGTGATGAATTCTTAAGTAAAGATGGATGTGTCATTGATTCGATGTTGTCAGAGCATTTATGTGAAGGAGCATTAGAGGGATATCTTCTAACAGGACGTCATGGCTTTATGCATAGTTATGAAGCTTTTGTAAGAATTGTTGATTCTATGGCGAGCCAACATGCAAAATGGCTAAAAGTAACAAAACAATTATCATGGCGTAGACCAATTGCTTCTTTAAACTATGTCTTATCATCTCATATTTGGCAACAAGATCATAATGGATATACTCATCAAGATCCAGGATTTTTAAATCATATGGTTACTAAAAAAGCAGATATTACTCGTATATATTTGCCACCAGATGCTAACTGTTTATTATCTTGCTTTAATCATTGTATTCAAACCAAAAACTATATCAATGTAATTGTTGCTTCAAAACATCCAAGACTTCAATGGCTAACAATGGATCAAGCAATTAAACATTGCACAGAAGGCATTGGAATTTGGTCTTGGGCTAGTAATGATCAAGGAGCAGAACCTGATATTGTAATGGCTTGTTGTGGAGATACTCCCACTTTAGAAACTTTAGCAGCTGTCAAAATTTTGAGAGAAAATATTAAAGACTTAAAAATAAGAGTTGTAAATGTGGTTGACTTGATGCGTTTAGAGTCAAATTTAAGTCATCCTCATGGATTATCGGATGAAGACTATAATGCTATTTTTACAAAAGATAAACCAATTATTTTTGCCTTTCATGGATATCCTTCTTTAATTCATCAATTAACATATAAAAGAGAAAATAAAGATTTACATGTTCATGGATATAAAGAAGAAGGAACTATTACAACTCCATTTGACATGCGTGTTCAAAATGAAATTGATCGATTCCATTTAGTGATGGATGCGATTCAATATTTGCCTCATTTAGGAAATAAGGCTGCTTCTCTTTATCAAACTTGTAAAGATAAATTAGTTGAACATAAACAATTTATTTATGAGTATGGACAAGATTTAGATGAAATTAGACATTGGAAATGGGAAGACTAATAACTAATTACTATTTAATTCATATCATTTTCTGTTTTTAAAAAAAGACATATTAATGTCTTTTTTTGAATATTATTATAGTGGTGAACTATGAAAAGAATAGAAAGAATTATAAGATTAAACAAAATTAAGAATGTTTTGGAAGAATGCCAAAAACAAACTGTAAATTCCCATGATGCCATTATAGAACAGATGTTTTTTGAAAGAGATTTAAAGATTTTAATCTTAAAAAAAAATAAATCGTTTTGATTTATTTTTTTAGTATTTTTTTAAATGATAAAGAATTTCTATACATAAAATATAAAGCGTTATTGGTTACTAATTCTAAGTCTCCAATATATTCTATACATTTTGCATTAAAATTTAATTTGAAGTCATTTAATCCTTTGTATTCTAGTTGCTTAGGATTGGTCATTCCTCCAAGATTAAATTTTTTAATACCAGCTTTTGAGTAACGTTCAATTAATTTCCAAATTAATAAATGCTTCGAATTTAAAACTTTGTATTTATTATCGTAGCCATCCATTAATACATAAGCTTCTTTATTTTGAATTGCTACAAGGATAGAAGAAGTGACGATACCATCGGGATAGTTTTTTAAGTAGTTCGTAGCTTTAATTAATTGTTTTTTATAATAGTCTATTAATTTATCAGCATACATTTTATTATTTAGAGTATTTTTTTTATTATTTTTAGATAGTTGATCATTCCAATAATTACAAATTTTTTCTTGTTCTTGATATTTTTTTGTAACAGATTTTAAGTATTTTGCTGTATCTAGTTTCGTAAAGAAAAATTCGATTTTATTAGAATTTTTAAAGTACTGGTAACAATCTTTGAAATATGCTAAATCTCTAGGATATTTTTTGGATGTTTGTAGATAAAGATATTCCAAGTTATTTTCATTTCCAGAATAAACTTTCACACCATTTCTTTCAGCACTTCTGATTTTAGTACGAATTTCTTTTCTAATATTATGAAATAACATGTAATATGGTAAATCTAAGTCAATAACAGCTTCATATCTAGGCTTTAAAGCTTCAAAAAAATTGTTAAATCCAAAGTGATAATATCCTAAGTTTTTAAGGTTATTCATTATATTATTGAAATATTGATTGTTAGCATTAATATCATATTTTTTATCATAAATACTTTTTACAACGAGAGGGCTAATTTTAACAGCAACAACTCCTTTTTTGTTTAAATATTTTTTGATTTCTTCTGTAAATATTTTTAAAAGATTTATATTATTATAGTCAATTAAGAATCCTCTAGGTGCATAAGCATATTTAAATTTATTTTTTTGTTCTACGAGAATTAAGCTGGCAGCAAGTATTCCAGATTGATCACATAATCCTAGGAACATTGTAGAATAATTTTGATGATTCATTACCAAACCATATTCTACTGTTTGATAGATTGAACTAATATTATAATTTTTTGTAAATTTTTTAAATTCATCATTTGTAAGCTCTTTTATAAACATAATATCACCTTGTTTCAAATTATTAAATTATAACATATATTTATATAAATATCAATCTTGTTACTCCTTAATAGTATTATAAAATAATTTGATAATATTACTTGTAAAATTGATACATTTTTTATATAATAACCATTCAAATGGGGAATTATATATGAAACAAGAAAATATTTATGATAAAAGTCTTCCGGAATATAGCTCAGTAGATAATATTTTAAATCATTTTATGATTCAGGAAGAACAATTGGAAGATATTTTAGTTAAAATGAATAAAAATCATAGGTTATCTTATATCTATTATTATGGAATTAATCAACCAAAATTAATGTTGAGAGATATTAGTGAGATGATTCAATGCTCTGAAAATGTAGTAAAAATATATATTAATGAAGCGGATGAGTTTATTCAAAGAAATTGCCACATCTCTATATCAGAAGCAGAATTAAATAATAAGCGAGATATTAATAAAAAAAAGATGAGTTTTTTTGATTATTTTGATGAGAAAGATAGAGGCTTTGTTTTACAGCTTATTGAAGAACAAAAGCAAAAGAAATCTATCCAATATAAAGTGTTAGTAAAAGAATATGGAGAACATTATGATTGCCTAGTAGTACCATCGTTTCTAACAAAAAAGGAAAAAATTCAACTAAATAATTTTCGAGCAAATATTAG
>URDT01000026.1 GCA_900546745.1 uncultured Mycoplasmatota bacterium
GAATCATTAAAAATGGAAAAGAAAGAAATTTTAAAAGGCTTTATGATTTCCAATAGTGAAAAAGAAGAATTAAAAGAAATGCTTTTTTAATAAAAGTATTTTTTTTTATGAAAAAATATGTTATTTTAGAAAAAAGGAGTGATGTTTAGATTTGACAAAATTAGAAAACAATATATAATACATGCCCTGTAAGGGGAGAAATTATTATGAATGTATCATTTGATGACGCATTAGAAGAATATTTGACTTATGTTAAATTAAAAAGAAAGGGTAATACCTACGAAACAATAGAAAGAAGAATAAAAAAACATATCCAACCGTTTTTTAAAAATAAATCTATTGATAAAATAGGTACTAAAGATTATTTGAAGTGGCAGCAAGAAATTGATAAATTAAATTTTAAATTTAATTATAAGAGTTGTTTACATTATACTTTTAGTAGTTTCTTTGAATTTTGTAATAAATTTTATGATATTGATAATATTGTTCAAAAAGTTGGAAATTTTAAAAATGAAGAAATAGAACAATTAGGAAATTATTGGACAATAGACGAATTTAAAAAATTTATTAGTGTAATAGATAATAAAAAAGAAAAAATTATGTTTAAATTACTATTTTTGACAGGTTTAAGAAAAGGTGAGTTATTAGGGCTAACTTGGGATGACATTGATTTTAATAATAATTTGATAACAGTCAATAAAACAATTACAAGAAAACACGAATTACATACACCAAAAACTAAAACTAGTAATAGAATTATTTGTATTTCAAAAGAATTAGCTGAAGAATTAAGTGAAATATCTAAAAATAAAACAGGTTTTATTTTTAATATTAGTTTTAGTCAATTGAAAAGAAAAAAAGACTATTATTGTAAAATAGCCGAAGTAAAACAAATTAAAATACATGAGTTTAGACATAGTCATGCTATATTGTTGTATCAAAATAGTGTTCCAATTGATGAAATATCTTCACGATTAGGACATTCTAAAATATCAATAACTACTGATATTTATTTAAAATATATGCCAAGAAACGAAAAAAGAGTATCTAATTTCTTAAATACTCTCATTGTTTAAAAAACACATCCAACCGTTTTTTAAATATATTTATTAAAATACCTTCTATTTTAGCTTAAAATAGGTATATTTTAAACAAAATGGAGCGGATGAGGAGAATCGAACTCCCGTCAGGAGCTTGGAAGGCTCTTATTCTACCATTAAACTACATCCGCATCAAGTAGGCAATATTAATTATACTAGATTTTACATAATTGTCAATACCTATTAAAAATAAAATTAAAAAAATTTCAAATTATGATGAAAAGACTAGAAAATGTAAACTCATGATTCTTCATTGAAAAAAATAGAATATTATAGTATAATCAAAATATATGAGAATGGAGTGAGTATATGGACTTTGTTAAAAAAAATAAAAAAGCAGTTATTATTGGAACGATTGTTGTAGTATTTGTAATTGCTTTATTTTTATTTCTAAGATTATTCTTAGTAGATGTTAATAAAGATGAATATGGAAATCGACTTGATGGAATTGATAAAGTAGAAATATCAAAAACCACTGTTTCAAAATTAAAAGAAGAAATGGCAGCTTTATCTGAAGTAGATAACATTGATTATCGTTTACAAGGAAGATTAATTTATATTTCTTTAAAAATGGCATCTGGTGTTTCTAAAGATACAGCAAAAGAGATTGCTACAAAAACTTTAGATTATTTTACAGAAGATGAAAAGAAATACTATGATATTCAAATTATTATAACAACATCTGATGAAAATGCTGAATATCCAATTATAGGATATAAACATAAAACATCAACAGAATTTGTATGGTAGGTGAAACATGAAACGAAAAATATTAATTATTCTTATTTCATTACTTGTTATAACTGGAATTGGTGGAGGAACATACTATTATTTTAATAAACAAGATAAGAATTCCCTTACTATTTTAGAAAAACAATGGATAGAAGATAATAAAAATAGTATGATTGATTTATCAATCCCAAATAACATTCCTTTATTTAGCTATGAAGGAACTGGAATTATTTATGATTTCTTAACTCAAATTGAAAAAGATATTGAATTAGATTTTAATAAAATTCCATATTTAGATTCTGAACCAAATTCAGAGTATGCCATTAAATTGGTAGATGAACCATCAAAAAATTCAATTGTTCTTTACCAAGATACCTATGCCTTAGTGACTAGAAATGGAATTAAATACGCTGATGTTTCAGAAATGAAAGATATGAAAATCGGAGTTTTAAAAGATCAAATGGATACAGTTTCCTATTATTTAAATTCAGATGAATTATCCTTTACATCTTACGATAGCTTTAGTGATTTAACAACTGACTTTTTAGGAGAAAATAGTAAATTAGATGGAATTGTGATTCCTAAAACTATTTGTATGGATACAATCTTAGAAAATGATTTGACGATTTCTTATAATATTTCAGAAATGACTAAAAGTTTAGTAATTGAATTAGGTAATGTCAAAAGATTGAACTCAATTTTGAAAAAATATTATAAAAAATGGGAAACAGAGTATTATCAAGAAAGTTATAATAAATATTTCTCAGATAGTTTTTATAACCTTAAAAACATTGATGATGATACAAAAGTTAACTTTAAAAGTAAACGTTATAAATATGGATTTGTCGCAAATGCTCCATATGATCAATTAATCGATCATCGATTAGTAGGAGTAAATAGTTTGATTATTCAACAATTTGTAAAACTAACAGAAATCGAAGTCTCTTATGATGAATATAAAAGTAACGCTGATTTAATGAAGAGCTTTAATGAAAATAAATTGGATTTCTTCTTTAATACTAGTTCAACATCAAAATTTGATATGGATACTTCAAAAACAGTATCTATTACAAATGAACAAGTCGTAATTCTAGAACCTGTTACTTCTGATTTCATTGTCAATAACCTTTCATCATTAAAAAATGAAACAGTATTAACAATTCATAATACCCAAATAAACGATTATTTGGAAAAAAGAGAAATCACTACAAAAAAATATAACAATATAAAATTATTATTAAATGATCTAAAGGAAAATAGTATTATTGCAATGGATTTAGATAGTTATAATATTTATAAAAATGATTACTTAAAAGATTATAAAATTGTAAATATCTTCCAATTAAATAGTGATTATACTTATGTTTCTCGAGATATTAAAGACAATAAATTATTCAATTCTTATTTTAATTTTTACTTACAATTTGTAAATGAAAAAGATTTCTTTAATCAAGTAAATTATAAAACTTTTGAAGAAGCAGAAAAATTAGCTTTCTTAAAACCTCTTGTTTATTCTATATTCGCAATTGTTGGTTTAGTTATTATTACTTTAGTAATTCATAAAATAAAATCTAAAAACAAAGATAATACAGGAATTAGTAAAGAAAGTAAAATGAAATATATTGATATGTTGACATCTTTAAAGAATAGAAACTATTTAAATGATAATATTGAAAAATGGGATGATGCTGAAATCTATCCTCAAACAATTATTATTGTTGATTTAAATAATATCGCTTACATTAATGATAATTATGGTCATAATGAAGGGGACAATATCATTAAAGATGCTGCTAATATTTTAATAAAAACACAACTTGCTAATACAGAAATTATTCGTACAAATGGAAATGAGTTCTTGATTTATTTAGTAGAATATGATGAAAAACAAATTGTATCTTATATTAGAAAATTAAATAAAGAATTTAAAGAATTAGAACATGGTTTTGGAGCTGCAATTGGTTATAGTATGATTAATGATGGCTTAAAAACTGTAGATGACGCAATTAATGAAGCAACTCTTGATATGAGAGCAAATAAAGAAGAAGCACACGAATAGTGCTTCTTTTTAAATATTTATGATATAATAAAAATAGGTGAAAATATGAAAGATATAAAAGAACGACTTTTTAAAAATAAAACAATTAAAAATTTCTATGATTTAATTTTAATCCCTGAGATTCGTGTTTTACCAGGATCTTTGGCTTTTTCATTAGTAATGTCTATTATTCCTATTGTGACTTTAGTTGCAGCAATATGTTCTAAAATATCCCTTTCTACAACTGATTTGACTAATTTTTTTGGCCCAATATTGCCATCTGGAGTAGAGGAAATACTACTTTCTGTATTTTCAGGTGTGGATGCTAGTAAAGTAAGTCTTTGGTTTATTATCTTAGGATTTGTTCTTGCTTCTAATGGAGCTCATGCTATTATATTATCTTCTAATACACTTTATAAAGTTCCTAATAAAAGTTATTTAACAAGGAGAGTAAAAGCTTTATTTTTGACTATTATATTAATGAGCTTGTTTCTATTTATCTTAGTTGTTTTAGCTTTTGGTAATATTATTTTGGAGTTTATCTTAGAATTAAAAGTATTCTCTAGTATTTCTAAAATGGTATATAATTTCTTTATTATTTTAAAATGGCCAATTGCTATTGTTATTATCTTTTATTTAATAAAAGTATTATATACAATGTCTCCTGATAGAAGAATTCCTAGCAAATATGTGAATAAAGGAGCTTTATTTTCTACAGTAGGTTTAATATTATCTACCGCTATTTATTCTTATTATGCTAATAATATAGCAAATTATAGCTATATGTATGGTAATTTAGCAAATGTAATTGTATTAATGATACTAGTTTATGTAATTTCTTATATTTTAGTTTTAGGAATTGCGATTAATGCTAATATTTACCACTTAGATGTAGAGAATAATGGATTAAAATAAGGATATAATATGAAAGAATATATATAGTCAAGTATATATTCCATACAGACTACAGAAGTAACTCAATCTAGTTTTATAGAAACTAACGAGTATTTTATTGACAATTCTATGACAAAAAGGCTTTTTAAGCCTTTTTTTGAATAAAAAAAGTAAGAAATAATTCTTACTAAGCAGCAATATTTTCTTTTGCTGAAGTTGTTTTTCTAAACGTTCTTAATTCTCTTGCACTCATTATTACCTTTGATCCATCTTCTAAAGTAAATGATTGTAAATTAGGCTTTTGAGCATGTCTAGTAGCTCTTAAAGAGTGTGATCTTCTATTTCCGAATAAAGGTTTTTTTGTTGATATTTTTTTAGCCATTTTCGTTTCCTCCTTTATAACATTTGTTCTTGCTTTTACATTCTACTACAAATTAATAAATAAGTCAAATAATATTAACAAAATATTTTTTTTATAGTAAAATTGATTTAAGGAGATGAGCAAATGATCTACGCACCACTAAATATAAAAACAGATTATTCTTTACTAAATAGTATGATAAAGATTCCGGATTTAATTCTATTTGCCAAAGAAAATAAAATTCCTGCCCTTACTATTACAGATGATAATATGTGTGGTGTTATAGAATTTTATGAAGCTTGTACGCAAAACCATATTAAACCCATTATAGGATTAGATATTAAAATAGATAATTATCATATTTTATTATATGCTAGAAATTTTGAAGGATATCAAAATCTTTTAAAATTATCGGATAAATCTAGTGAAGATCAAATAACTTTATTAGATTTAAAACAGTACTCTAAAAATCTTATTTGCATATTACCATATGCTTCTCTTTCTTTAGAGTCTCATTTGAACTTTTATGATTTATATTATATTGGATATCAAACTCAAGAAGAATATGTGAAAATAGATCCTTCAAAAAGAATTTATTGCAATCCTATTCATTATTTAAAGAAACAAGATGAATCTTATTTTAAATATTTAAAAGCGATTTCTAATAATTATAAAATAGAAAATGAAAGTTACTCTGAAAAATTTTTGAAATTAGAGAACCAACTTCCTTTTGATTTAACCAATAACTATGAGTTTACAAAGTTATGTAATTTTGAATTTGATTATCAAACAAGAAGAATTCCAAAATTTCCTTGTCCTAACCATTTAGATAGTTTTAGTTATTTAAAACAACTTTGTAAAGAGGGAATGAAAAGAATTTTTGGAGATAAAGTTCCTATTCAGTATTTAGAACGTTTAAAATATGAATTATCAGTAATTCATGAGATGAATTTTTGTGATTACTTTTTAATTGTTCATGATTATGTAGAATTCGCTAAAAAGAATCATATTTTAGTAGGACCTGGTAGAGGAAGTTCAGCAGGATCATTAGTTTCCTATTGCTTAGATATTATTGAAGTAGATCCTTTAAAATATCAGCTATTATTTGAGAGATTTTTAAATAAAGATAGAATTACATTACCAGATATTGATATTGACTTTGAAGGAACAAGAAGAGAAGAAGTTATTGACTATTGTAAACAAAAATATGGAATGAAACATGTTGCTAGTATTATTACTTTTAGTTCTCTTACCTCAAAACAAGTATTAAAAGATGTAGGAAGAGTCTTAAATATATCCAATGAAATGGTGGATTATTTTGCTCGTATGTTTAAAGCAAAAGTAAGTTTAATGGATAACTATCGTGAATCTGATCGTATTCAAAATCATTTAAATAGAAATCCAGAATTAAAGAAATTGTTTGATATTTCTTTAAAGTTAGAAAATTTAAAGAAACATATATCACAACATGCTTCTGGTGTTGTGATATCAGATTGTGAACTAGATGAAGTTGTTCCATTAGTATATTATAATAATGAATATCTAATTGGATATACGATGGGATTTTTAGAGCAATTAGGTCTTATAAAAATGGATTTCTTATCTTTAAAAACTTTAACAACTATTGATCATATGTTAAAAGAAATTCCTGAATTTAACGCTTCATCAATCCCACTGAATGATATGGAAACGTTGGAAATTTTTAAAAAAGGTCAGACTATGGGAATCTTTCAGTTTGAGTCAGCAGGAATGATTCAATTTCTAAAGAAAATACAACCTCAAAATTTTGAAGAATTGTATAATATTATAGCGCTTTATAGACCAGGACCAATGGGTAATATTAATTCTTATATTAGAAGAAGAAATCGTTTAGAACCAGTGGATTATTTTCATCCAGATTTAATTCCAATTCTAAAGTCTACTTATGGAATTATTATTTATCAGGAACAAATTATGCAAATAGCTGTTACTTTAGCTGGATATTCATTGGGTGAAGCAGATTTACTAAGAAGAGCAATGTCCAAAAAGAAAGAGAGAATTTTAATTCAAGAAAAAGATAAATTTATTGAAAGAGCAGTTTTGAAAGGATACGATTTATCGCTTGTTCAAAAAATATATGAATTAATTTTAAAATTTGCTGAATATGGTTTTCCAAAAGCACATGCCGTTGCTTATTCTTTAATTTCTTATAGAATGGCTTATATCAAAGCCCATTATCCTAATATCTTTATGAAAAATATGTTAGATTCGGTAATAGGATCTGATATTGATACAAGAGATTATATTGTAGAATGTCATGATTTAGATATTCCAATTTTAAATCCTAATATTCAATTTAGTGGTTCCAGTTATGAAATCACTAATCAAGGAATACTATTTCCTTTATTAGCTATCAAAAATGTTGGAATAGTTGTGGTAAATCATATTATAGATGAACGAAAAAAGGGACCATTTTTAGATTTTTATGATTTTTTAAAGAGAACAAACCATCAAATTTTAAGTCGTAGTGTTCTTCAAAACTTAATTTATTCTGGTGCTTTTGATTGCTTTTCTTTAACGAGAAGAACGATGATAGAAAATTTAGATGTTGCTTTAAATTATATTGAATTATTAGGTGATTTATCAGAAGAATATGTGATGAAACCTGAAATAGAAGAATATGAAGAATATTCTAAAAATGAAAAATTATATTTAGAAAAACAAGCATTAGGTTTTTATTTAAATAATCATCCTGTTAATGAATACCGCAAAAAAAATCATAAATTAATTTCTATCAGTAGTATCAGCAATTATCTAAATAAAACTATTGATTTAATTGTTTCTATAGATTCTATTCATGAATCTCGCTCGAAAAAGGGAGAACCGATTTGTTTTATGAAAGTCAGCGATGAATTGTTACAATTAGAAACCCCTATTTTCGCAGAAGCTTATAAAAATACACCTCCACTCGCTTTAAATGATATTGTTCAGTTGACGGGTAGAGTTAGTAGACGTAATGGTAAGGATCAATTGATTGTGAATAAAGTTATTGTTTTAGAGCATGTTGACCAATCAAATTTACTTGATTAAATAGATTAAATACTATATACTATAGATATACTACAGGAGTGGTACTATGAAGAATAAAAAAGGGTTTACATTATTGGAATTTTTATTAGTAATGGTGGTTATGTTAATTGTAATTGTTGTTTCATTACCATTAATTTTATATGCAATTAAGCGGGCTAGATTAAGTGCTTTTAAGACGAGTGCTCAAAATGTGTTAGATTCTGTTCAATTTCATTTTGCCAATACACCTTATATGTCAATTCCAGAAGGAGGAATTGATATTAACGAATTAGATGTTGATTTAAAAAATAATAATTTTGATCAAGGTGTTATTCAAAAAGTAGGGGATGATTTACAACTAGTTTATCTAATTAAGAATAATTATTGTGCGATGGGAACAGCTAAAAATTTAAGAGTCACAGATTCTGGTTGCGGTGCTTTAGATACGACGGCTCCAGAACAAGTATATATTTATTGGAAAGAGACTACTAAAGATTCTTTGACTGTAATTGCTTCGGCAAAAGAAAACGAAAGTGAAATTATTTCTTATGAGTATAGTATTGATGGACAAAAGTATGAGCCTAAAACAGAAGAGAATGTTCACACTTTTTCCAATTTAAAAAGTGGTAGTCATAAGGTGAAAGTGCGTGTTACAAACGAAGCAAAATTGACAAAAGAATCAGAAGAGTATGTTTTTGATAACAAAGAAAAGTCAACAATTCAATGTTATTCTAAAGGTGAAAAAATAGGATTTAAATCGAAAGAAACCATGATTTGTGAATATCCTAATTCTAGTGAATTTGAGTATCAATATAGTGAGGATGCTACTACATGGAATGATATTCAATTAGTAGATGGAAAATATGAATTTCAATTTGATCAAAATAAAAGAATTTATACACGAGTACTTGAAAATGGTCAATTAAAGACAATTACAACAATTCAAATAAATAATATTGATACAACTTTAAATGGCGCTTATCCTGAATTACTTTCTAATATGATTCCTATTATTTATAGTGAAGAAAAGAAGTCTTGGGTCAAGGCAGACAGTAGAATTCTTTATTTTAATTATCAAAATAAACAATGGGCCAATGCTGTCATGGTTCGTAAACGAGCTGATTCTGATGATCCAAATAGTCATGATAGAGATTATTATTTAAGTGATGATGCAATTGGTAATCCTATTTATGAAGGAGATATTTTAGGCTATTACGTTTGGGTTCCTCGATATCGATACCAATTATTTAATGTTTCTAATAAGAAAATAGCTCCATTGGAAATTTCTATTCAATTTGAAGGAAAAGATATTAAAAAATCAAATGGAAAGAAAAATGATACTGATACTAATGGTGAGTATTTAACACATCCAGCATTTACAGTAAATGGTAAAGAATATAATGGTTTTTGGGTTAGTAAATTTCAAAATAGTGTTGGAAAAACTTCTAATTGTTACCTTAGTAAAGATGTTACAAATTGTAATGTAGGTAGTAATTATTTGTATTCTCTTCCTAATTCTGATAGTGTTACTAACGTTTCTTATTCGAATGCTTATTTAATGAGTAATGATATGACTAAATCAGGAAATATATATGGGTTAATGAAGGCAAGTACACATGTTATTACCAATTTAGAATGGGGCGCTATAGCTTATTTAACAAATAGTAGTTATGGTGATTCCAACATCAATTCAACGACAGGAAATGTTACAGGAGTCTATCAAATGGCTAGTTCCTTAAAGGAAATGGTAATGGCTAATTATAATCAGGATGCTGGAAAAAATAAAGAGGATAACTCTGGATTTCAGGATTATGGAACCGTTTCTTGGCCTAATGTAATTGATTACTATAATGGAATTACTTCTAAAAATCGTATTTTGGGAGATGCTACGGGAGAAACAGAAGGCTGGTATCAATCAGAACATAACTTTGTAAATGGTGAAGAACCTTTTATGGTAAGAGGTGGTACGATGAATCAAATTACTTCCATTTATAATTTTGATCATAATACGGGCAATTATCATGAAGATGTTACTTTTAGAACTTGTTTTTTATAAGTAATTTAAAAAGTTTAGAAAAAGTCTACAAATATAGACTTTTTTTGTGCTTTTGTGTTAAAATAAAGGTAAATTTTTGGGGGTGTTATAATGACGAAAGAAAAAGTGCTACCCGCAGATACTTTTATTGTTTTTAATAAAACAATTCTTCATGATGAAGATCGAAAAATATTATTGATGTTATATCAACCAATTATTGGTTATCAGGCAATTAGCCTTTATTTTACACTATGGAATAATTTAGATCGAAGAGAGATTTTTTCAAAAGAGTGTACCCATCATCTTTTGATGACAAATATGCAACTTCGACTTTCTTCTATTGTAGAGGCAAGAGAACGATTAGAGGCAGTAGGACTTTTAAAAACCTATTTAAAAAAGCAAAACATTAATAATTTTGTGTATGAATTATATTCCCCAATTAGTCCTTATGATTTTTTAAATAATCCTGTATTAGCTACTACTTTATTTAATAATGTTGGTAAATACGAGTATGAGAAGATATTAGAATATTATCAAGTCCCTAAAATTAATCTAAAAGAATATGAAGAAATTACATGTTCTTTTACCGATATATTTGAATCATCAAATGTGACAGAATTTGAAATAGTAACTTCTAATCTTCAAAAATACTCTTCTAATAAATTAAATATTACTCCTAAAATAGATTTAGATAATATTGTTTCTTTAATTCCTGATGATATGTTGAATGTAAGAAGTTTAACAAAAGATACAAAGGATTTAATTTATAAAATTTCATTCATTTACAATTATGATGATGCTTGTATGAGTGAATTAATTAGAAACTCCTTAAATGATAAAAAAATGATTGATAAAAAAATGCTTCGTATTCAAAGTAGAAAATTATATCAATTTGAAAATAGTGGCAAATTACCTAGTTTAATGTATCGTAATCAACCAGAATATTTAAGAAAACCTGTGGGTGATGTTAGTAAAAAAGCAAAAATTATTTATCAATTTGAAACAACTTCTCCTTATGATTTTCTAGCTAGTAAATATAATGGCTCTAAACCTTCTAAAAGTGATTTGGGAATTTTGGAATTTTTATTATTAGATATGAATCTAAATCCAGGAGTTGTCAATGTCTTAGTTGATTTTGTTTTAAAAATTGATCATAATAAACTTACGAAAAGCTATGTAGAAAAAATTGCTAGTCAATGGGCAAAGAGTAAAATTGAAACGGTAGAAGAAGCTATGACAATTGCAGAAACAGAATATAAAAATCGCAGAAAAGTAAAAAAGAATCCAAAAGTGTTAGAAGAAAAACCTTCTTGGTTTGATCAAGATATTGAAAAACAACAAGCTAATTTGGAAGAACAAAAAGAAATTGAAAAAATGTTAGAAACAATTTAGGTGATAGTATGAAAGAATTAAAAAATATGATTCCTAAAAAAAATATGGAAACTAAATTAATGATTCGTTTCCAACAAGCTTTAAAAGATAAAGATTTTGAAGAATTTGTCAATCAAACAGGTCTTTCTTATGAGGTTTTAGCACAATATACTAGTATTCTAGAGGAGTCTAAAAAAGAGTATGAACATTGTAAAAATTGTAAATCAATCTTAGATTGTAAAAATAAAATAAATGGCTATTGTTATTTGCCAGAAAGTCATAATCATAGTTTAAGTTTTTGTTATCAAAAATGTCGTTATCAAAAAGAATTAGATGACAAAAACCAATATTTGAATAATGTTTATACATTTGATATTCCAGAAGAAATTAGACATGCTTCTATTAGTGATATTTATAAAGATGATAAAAATAGATATCAGGTAATTAAATATATCACTGTTTTTATTAAAGATTATTTAGAAAAGAAAAATCCTAAAGGAATGTATTTGACAGGAAACTTTGGAGCGGGAAAAACATATTTAATTTCAGCTATGTTTAATGAACTAGCGAAAAAAAATGTGAAAAGTTCGATTGTATTTTGGTCAGAATATTTGAGACAATTAAAAAATTCCTTTAATAATCACGATGAATTCAAAGAAAAATTTGAACAAATAAAAGAGTCACCAATTTTATTAATTGATGATATTGGAGCTGAAAATATGACATCGTGGGGAAGGGATGAAGTTTTATGTCCTATTTTACAATATCGAATGGAAGAACATTTACCAACATTTTTTACTTCTAATTTAAATTTAGAACAATTAGAACAACATTTGAGTATTACGAAAGATGGTGTTTCTGAGGTAAAAGCTAGAAGAATTATTGAAAGAATTAAACAACTTTCTAATCAAGAAATAATGATTAGTAAGAATTTAAGAAGCTAGTAGGGGGATTATTATGAAAGAAGAATTAGAACAATTTTTCGAATATGAAAAACATGATACACTAGAGGAATTTGAATTAAATTTTGAACCATTTATAGAAAAGTATGAGGATAAAAAATTTGTCTATCAATATTTGTTAAAATTATTTCAAATTCAAAAACAAGATTTAATTAATAGTAAGGCTGAAACTCCAGAATTATTTTTAGTGGGAATTAGAAAAAATATTCGTTATACTAAAAATATTATTTCTTATTTAAAGGAACAGTTACAAAACATTCCAAAACCAGAAATGGTTCATAATCAAGCAATAAGAGAAAATAAAAATGTACCAATTATTAAAAAGAAAAGATTAAAAAAAGAAAGAACTCATAAAATTGAATTATCTGAAGAAGAACAATTATTAAAAGAAGACTTAGAAAACGAAGTAACAAGAAAAGACTGTATTCAATCATTATCAACCCCTAGTCTTACAACATTTATTCATTATTATGGTCGTCAAAAAAATAATTTGGTAGCTTTTAAAATCAGTTGTAGAAACTCTAACCAGTATGATTCTTTAGATGATATTCAGACAAATATTAATTTTACAAATGATTTGCTAGAAGCTTTGATTTCTGAAAATGTGACCAGAAAAGTTGTTACAAAAGAGAATCAAAAAAAATCAAAAAATTTTATAACTCCTATTTCTGAAATTTAACTAACAGAATTGGATACAGCTTATCATACGAATATTATTGAAGCCATTCATAAAATTAAAGAGTTGGAAGCAATAGATAATTCTGAAAGTCAAAAATTATTAGTTCAAAGTTTGGCAGATTTGATTTCAAGTTGTAGTGCTCTAATAAATGAGTTAGAGAAATCGAAAAATAAAGATAATTATCAAACAATCAATATTCATATGAATATTTTAAATAATTTAAAAAATTATTTAAAACACTATCAAAGACAAAATAATTTAACGACACAAAAAGTGGCTAATAATTCTTTTGAAGAAGAAGTAGAATTAACAGAAGATCAAATGAGTATTAAGGAAAGACTATTTGATTATGATATGAGTGGTTATTCAAAAGAAGATATATTATTTGCTTTTGGAAAATTTATTAAAAATGACGATATTCGACCAATGTCATCTGTTTTGAAATTTAGTAAAGAAATTGTTCAAGAATTGAATGAACAAGAAATTGATACAGAAGAATTAATTCAAGCTATTTATTATGTATGGGATTCTATTCGTTATCGTTTAACGATAGAACCAAAAGAACATAAAGAAACTAGAAGAGTATTAAAAGATATTAGAATTTTGTTTGATTTTATTATTAAAAATTACAAAGAAGACAAAAAGGCTACAAAACATGATTATTTATTTGATGTAGTAGATTACTTTTTAAAATCAGAAGACGATTATATTTATTTAAAACAATTGACAAAAGAACTTCCTAAAGTTGTTAACACAAAACATAATATTCGAAAAAATGGAGAGATACAAGAAGAACATATTGTTGTTTATATTGTAAAACAATTTATTCGTAATTATAAAAAATTTCTTTGTAGTAAAAATGAACATTATGTTAATATTGATTATTTAAAAAATGTTTATTTATTATTTACAAGAAACTATCAGCTTTATTTAACAGAAGAAGAAAAAAACAAGATAAATCAAATGCTAGGAACATTCATGAATGAAGTCAATCATTCGCTTACTTCTTCTAAAAGAAAGAATAGAGTAAAAGAAGATTTAAAAGTCATGTATACTGATAAATTTTATATGCCAAGAAAACTTTATTTAGAAAAAGAAATTGATGAGTATCGTTTAGAAAATAAAATGAATTCTATTTCTTATCAAATGGGTCAAGATATAAATTATAAACGTATGGATTTAACCGAAGAAACAGCGGTCACTTTAGGAAATGGTTTTCATGCTTATTCTATTGATAAGAAAGATGATTTGACAACCTTAAAGATTCATGTCGTTGATTTATATAATTTATTTCTTCCTTATTCAGAATTAGATCGTTATTTATTTAATATGACATTAAAACAAGAAAAAATGGATTCTATGTTAACAAGAATGTTTATGATGAAATCTGGTGAAACTTATCCAACAATTACTTATGAAATTACTTTCGATGAAAAAGGTAACTACAAGGATGAGCAAGGTAAAATGTTGAATTTTAATATTTATCAAAGTAAGGTGAATGTTAAGAAAAATTATAGTGATTATCATTTGGTGTATGCTAAAGGTGATATTGTTTTTAAATCATATTTAGATTTATATCGAATTTCTATGATTAAAAATCATCAAAATTATAATCAATCCTTTTGTACTATCGATGTGGATCAATATTTTGAAGGAATTTTAAATGAAGCTATGATTCAAACTTTCCAAAAAAATAAATTTCCTTTTATCTATAGTGGTATTTGTGATCAATCAGAAGAAGAATACGTTCGTATTATGAATCATATTAGCCATATTTTGACTCGTTTAGAAAAAGAGGACTTTAATAAGATTTATCAAGTGATTAGTAAAAATAACGATGAGTATCATTATTCTTTAAAACCTTTTAAAGGCTCTTATGACTTGAATATTATGAATCCTTTAAATTATGTAGGTATTTCAATTCAAAGATTTGTTCATGAATTTATTATTGATAATCGTCATACAATAGAAGAACAAAGAATTGCCTTGAAAAAAATAACAAAACAATATGATGAGATGATTGCTACATTCAACTATTACCGTGATTATGTTGATAAAGATGTACTCAAAGCAAATATGGGTAAATTAGTGAAAGTTAAGAAAATGTTATTTTAAAGAATTGACAAAGATAAAATAAGTGATACAATAAATTTAATGATTTTGATTAGGACATGGTTAATTATTTTAATTTTTTAGAGAGTGAGTGTTTGGTGAAAACTCATAAAATAAATAATTAATTACTACCTATGAATTGGACTCGAAAGAGATTCCCGGTTATTCCGTTATCTTAAATTAAGTGAAACCTAGGATGGTACCGTGTTAAGCACTCCTTATATAGAAATATATAGGGAGTTTTTTTGTTAAGGGGGAAAGTAGTATGAAGAAGAAATTTTATGGGAGTGACGATGTTATATCTGTTTACAAATTTATGGAAATGTGTGGTTTACATTGTAGAACAAAAGGAAATCTTTATGTTTCTCATGAAATTATGATGCGTAAGTTGAGAGATCGAAATAAAAAATTTGAAGATCAAATTATTGTTCCTGAAGTGGTTCCATTTCATTTAATTATTAAAGAAGATGTTAAATCTGGTAAGATAATATTAGTAAGAGATGATAATAAAATAATTGAGGCTTATCGTATTCCTATTTTTGATTATTCTGTTCAAATGACAGAAGAAGAAAGAAGAACAATTAGAGAAAATTTAATTCAAGAACAATTAGAAAAAATAACAGAAAATATTATAAAGCCAGGTTATCAAAAATATCTTTATAGAAAATCTAAAAAGAATACTGAAATCAATCAGGAAGATTTTACAGAAGATGAGGAATACGAAGTTACTGAAAAGAAAGTCAGAATCATGAAATTAGATAGAAAAAGACATTATTAGGAGGAAATAAAATGATTAATATAAAAGAAAATGAACATTTAAGTAAAATGAATCACAGTTGTGCCCATCTTTTAGCACAAGCAGTAAAACATTTATATCCAAATGCTAAATTTTGGGTAGGTCCTGTTATTGAAGAAGGATTTTATTATGATATTGATTTAGGAGATCAAGTAATTACAGAAGAAGATTTACCTAAGATAGAAAAAGAAATGAAAAAGATTTCTAAAGATGGAAAAAGAATTGTTAGACATGAACTTTCAAAAGAAGAAGCTTTAGAGATGTTTCAAGATGATCCTTATAAGATTGATTTAATATCTAGGATGAATGAAGACGAAACTGTTATTACTTGTTATACACAAGGTGATTTTACAGATTTATGTCGTGGTCCTCATGTTGATACAGTAAAAGAATTAAAGCATTTTAAATTGTTAAAAGTTAGTGGTGCTTACTGGAAAGGTGACGCTAAAAATAAAATGCTTCAAAGAATTTATGGAGTTTGTTTTGAAACAGAAGAGGAGTTAGAAAAACATTTAGCTGATTTAGAAGATGCTAAACAAAGAGATCATAGAAAATTAGGTCGTGATCTTGGAATATTCATGTTTGCTGATTTAGTAGGAAAAGGACTTCCTATGTGGCTTCCAAATGGATTTATTGTTAGAAGAACGTTAGTAGATTATATTACAGATAAAGAATTAAAATTAGGCTATAAGCATGTTATGACTCCATCTTTAGGAAATGTTGAATTATATAAAACATCAGGACATTGGGATCACTATAAAGAAGATATGTTTCCTGCTATGGAACTTGATGAAGAAGCTTATGTCCTTCGTCCAATGAATTGTCCTCATCATATGATGATATTTAAAAATAGTCTTCATTCTTACCGTGATCTTCCAATTAAAATAGCTGAAATTGCAAATGATTTTAGATATGAAGCTAGTGGAGCTGTATGTGGAATAGAAAGAACTAGAGCATTTACTCAAAATGATTCTCATATTTTTTGTACAAAAGATCAAATTAAACAAGAAGTAAAAGGTGTTATCGATTTAATCTTAGATGTTTATAAAGATTTCAATTTTAAAGATTATCGTTTTAGATTATCATTAAGAGATAAAGAAAATCAAGAAAAATATTTTGGTAATGATGAATTATGGGAAAAATCAGAAAGAGAGTTAAAAGAAATTTTAACAGAATTAAATGTTGATTTTTATGAAGCAGAAGGAGAAGCTGCTTTCTATGGACCTAAAATTGATGTTCAAGTAAAATCAGCTATTGGACATGATGTTACATTATCTACTGTTCAATTAGATTATCAATTACCAGAACGCTTTGATTTAAGTTATGTTAATGAATCTGGTGAAAAAGAAAGACCTGTTGTTATTCATAGAGCTATACTTGGTTCATTAGATCGTTTTATTGCTTTCTTATTAGAGGAAACAAAAGGCTTTTTACCTCTTTGGTTAGCACCAAATCAAGTAAAAATTATACCAGTTAATAATGAATATCATTTAGAGTATTCAAAAGAAATTTTAAGTCAACTAAAACAAAATAATATTCGTGTTTCTTTGGATGAAAGAGATGAAAAATTAGGTTACAAATTAAGAGAGAGTGTCTTAGAAAAAATTCCTTATATGGTAATTTTAGGACAAAAAGAGGTTGATGCTCATACAGTTTCTTATAGAAAAGCTGGTAGTCAAGAAACAACAACTGTAAGTATTCAAGAATTTATAGAACTATTACGTAATGAAATTGATAATAAAATTTATGAAGCTAAATAATTAAGTTTGTATTAAACTAAATAATTTGTTATAATGAAATTGTCAAAAGTAAATCATAATATAGTTTGTAATAGGCAAAATATC